>CACWOL010000018.1 GCA_902762495.1 uncultured bacterium
GTCTTCTTTTTTCGTGTCTTTGGATTCGGATCCCGGCGCGGGCGCGGGTTTGAGCCTGGAAATGGCGTCGTCCAGCTCGTTCAGCTGGTAGTTGAGCTCGATCATGGATTTCTTCGCTTCCAGCAGGGATGCGAGCTGACGGTTCAGGCGCATGATCTCGTCATAGAGCTCCTTGGCCTTGGCGTCTTCCTTCATGATGCGTTTGCGCTCGTTCTGGAGCTTTTGGGCAAGCTCGGCGCGGCGTTTGAGCAGGTCGGCGGCCTTTTCCTGGTCGGCGAACTCGGACGGAGCACGGTTCGCGGTGTAAATCGAGGTCAGGACGGTCCCGACCGGGGGCGCGGTCGTCGCGGCCGCCGGTTTCGCGGTTTCGGCGGGTTTTGCGGCCGGCGTTGCCGCCGGTTTTGCGGCAGCGGACACGACCGCCGTCATGGCGAAAAGCAGAAGAAAGCAGAATCGTTTCATAGTCATGCACCGGAAGAAAGGTTTGCCCCGCGGGTTTCGGCGCGGGAAAAAAATACGCAGTTAAATATAGATTTGAAACGCGAGAATGCAAACGCCAAAGTGAAAACACGCGCGAAAAAGGCGCAAAAAAAGGATGAAACCGTTTGAAAAGGACGTGCGGATGTGCTAATGTATTGTGATATGATAACAAATCAAAAGGAGACATGCGGCATGAGAATCGGTGAAATCGAACGCAACACGAGCGAAACCTCCATCTATGTGAAATGGAATCTTGACGGGACCGGAAAAGGCGATATCCAGACGGGCATCCCGTTCATGGATCATATGCTGACGCTTTTCGCCCGGCACGGCGGATTCGACCTCACGGTCCGCGCGGACGGCGACCTGAACGTGGACTGCCACCACACGATGGAGGACCTCGGCCTGACCATGGGGCACGCCCTGACGCAGGCGCTCGGCGGGAAGGAAGGCATCCGCCGTTACGGGAACTTCCTGCTGCCGATGGACGAATCCCTCGCGCTGGTCGCGCTCGACCTCTCCGGCCGTCCGTTCCTGGTCTACGACGTGGAACCGCCCGCGACTTACATCAAGGACCTGGACACCGCCCTCTTCAAGGAATTCTTCCAGGCGCTGTCGGTGAAGGGCGGCATCACGCTCCACATCCGCATGCTGTCCTCGGGCGAAGTGCACCACGTGTTCGAGGCGATCTTCAAGGGGCTGTCGCGTGCGCTGTCCGAGGCTGTCTCCATGGATCCCCGCATGCAGGGCGTCCCCTCCACGAAGGGCGTCCTGTAAGCGCGTCCTCGCTTGAACTTGAACTTTTTTGAACGGGCTTCCTTGCCATGGATGACGAACAGGGCAGTCTTTTTTCGGCGTTTCTGAAGTCGCCTTTGGCCGACCGGATGCGTCCGCGCACGCTCGAAGAAGTGGTCGGACAGGATCATCTGCTCGGACCGGACGCTCCATTGCGCCGCATGATCGAAAGCGGCCGCCTGAGCAGCTTCATCCTGTGGGGGCCGCCCGGGTGCGGCAAGACCACGATCGCCCGCATCATGGCGCACACCACCAGCATGCACTTCGTGGCGCTTTCCGCCGTATTCTCTGGCATCGCCGAACTTCGCAAGGCGTTCGACGAGGCTGCGAAACGCCGCGCCGCGGGGCAGGGCACGCTGTTGTTCGTCGATGAAATCCACCGCTTCAACCGCGCCCAGCAGGACGGGTTCCTGCCGTTCGTGGAGAACGGTACGGTCACGCTCGTCGGCGCGACCACGGAAAACCCGTCGTTCGAGCTGAACAGCGCTCTGCTCTCCCGGTGCAAGGTCTTTGTGATGAAACCTCTGGACGAGGCGGCGCTGGATAAGATCATGGTACGCGCCGAGGAGCTCTCCGGGATGCCGCTGCCGTTGTCCGAGGAGGCGCGCAAGACGCTGCCCCTCATCAACCTCATGGAATCCGTCTACGACCTCGCGGCCGAGGGCGAGGAGATCGACTCCAAACGCCTTTCCCTGCTGGTCCGCCAGCGCGCTCCGGTCTACGACAAGGACCGCGAGGGGCATTACAACCTCATCAGCGCGCTCCACAAATCCCTGCGCGGCTCCGACGTGGACGCCGCGCTGTACTGGGCGGCGCGCATGATCGAGGGCGGCGAGGACCCGCTCTACCTCCTGCGGCGGCTCACGCGGTTCTCCATGGAGGACGTGAGCCTCGCCGACCCGAATGCGCTTCAGGTGGCGGTGTCCTGCTGGGACACCTACGAACGCCTCGGTTCGCCCGAGGGAGACATCGCCATCGCTGAGCTCGTGATCTATCTGGCGACCGCGCCGAAGTCGAACAGCGCGTACGTGGCGTGGGGCAGCGCGCTCCGCGCCGCGAAGAAATACTCCTCGCTCATGCCGCCCGCGCACATCCTGAACGCCCCGACCAAGCTCATGAAGGAGCTCGGCTACGGGCACGGCTACCAGTACGACCAGGATCTCCCCGACGCGTTCTCCGGGCAGAATTATTTCCCGGACGGCATGCCGCGCACGAAACTCTACAATCCGCCGGACCGCGGATTCGAGCGCGAAATCCGCAAGCGCCTGGATTACTGGGACCGTCTGCGCCGCGAGAAACAGGCGCAGATGAAGCGAGACCATCTGCCCGGCGCCGAACCGGACGCGGACGAGGGAAAAAAAGAAGACAAATAACCCGGCTTACGCCTTCCGGTCGAGGGCGCGGTAGCCGATCGCCTCGAAAAGGTGTTCCCGGCGGATGTTCTCGGAGCCTGCGAGGTCGGCGATGGTGCGCGCGACGCGGAGGATGCGGTCGTAGGCGCGCGCTGACAATCCGAATTCGTTGATCGCATGGCGGATCATAGTCTGAAGTTGAGGATCCAGCACGCAATACCTTGTCAGTTGAGCGGGACCCATCATGGCGTTGCAGCGCACGCGGCTGTCCCGTCCGTAGCGTTGTGTCTGAATGCCGCGCGCGGCGATGCAGCGGGCGCGGATGACTGCGCTGGATTCCGCCGGACGCGTCGAGATGAGCTCGTCGTCGGACAGCGCTTCCACGTTCACATGCAGGTCGATGCGGTCGAGCAGCGGTCCGGAAATCTTCGCGCGGTACTGCTGGATCTGGAGCGAACGGCAGGAACAGCGGTGGCGGTGGTCGCCGAGGTGGCCGCAGGGACACGGGTTCATGGCGGCGATCAGAAGGAAGCGGCAGGGAAAGACGAAACTGCCCGCGGCGCGGCTGATAGAGACCTCGCCGTTTTCGAGCGGCTGGCGGAGCACTTCGAGCGTGCTGCGTTTGAACTCGGGAAGCTCGTCGAGGAAGAGCACACCGTTGTGCGCGAGGCTGATCTCGCCGGGCTGAGGATTGGATCCGCCGCCGATGAGTCCGACATCGCTGACCGTGTGGTGCGGTGCGCGGAACGGACGGTTGCGGAGGAGCGGCGTATCAGGCGGGAGCAGTCCGAGCACGGAATGGATCTTGCTCGTTTCGAGCGTCTCCTCCTCGGACATGGGCGGCAGGATGCCGGGCATGCGCTGGGCGAGCATGCTCTTGCCGGAACCGGGCGGCCCGATGAAGATCACGTTGTGTCCGCCCGCGGCGGCGATCTCAAGCGCGCGTTTTGCCGCGGCTTGTCCTTTGACCTCGGCGAAATCCGGGATGCCGTCCCAGTCCGGCTCCAGGAAGACCGCGCCGTCGTTGTTCGAGAGCGGGAGGAGTTCGCCGGAGAGGGCGCGGATGGCGTCCGTGAGGGAATTGACTGCATAGACGCGGATGTGCGGCAGCACGGTCGCCGCCTCACGGGCGTTGGCCGCCGGGACGATCAGGGTATGAATCTCCGGCATCTGCTTCGCGAGGAGCGCGGCGGGCAGGACGCCTTTAACTGCACGCACGGAACTGTCCAGCGCGAGTTCGCCGAGGATCATGGCGTCTTCGAGCGTCTCCTTCGGGAACGCCCCGGCCGCGGAGGCCAGCGCCAGCGCGATCGGCAGGTCGAACGCCGTGCCTTCCTTGCGGATGTCGCCGGGCGCGAGGTTCACGAGGGTGAACCCTTCGGGATGCCGCAGGCCCGCGGCGTAAAGCGCGCTGCGGATGCGCTCCTTGCTCTCGCGGACCGCCGCGTCGGGCAGTCCCACGATGGAAACATTGACTCCTTCGCCCGCGCCGGACGCGTGGACTTCGATCTCGACGGCGACCGCGTCGATGCCGATGAGCGTGGCGGAGTATGTTCCCGTAAGCATGATTTACGCCTCTTTCGCCTCGGCCTTGTCCGCTTCGGCGGCCTCCGGCGCTTTCTTCTTCGACCCCATGATCTTTCGGTGGACGAAGATGTAGCCGACGAACAGCACGGCGCATCCGGCGAAGATCCACAGGTAATGCTCCTGGATCATCGCTTTGCCCTTCTCGATCATTTCGAGGTAGGTCATGTCGCCGGTGGCGTGCCCGAACCAGACCCCGAGCAGGGTCAGGACCGCCGTCCAGAGGCCAGCGCCGAGCGCGGTGAAGAGCGTGAACCGGAAGAGGTTCATGTGGGAGAGTCCGGCGGGGATGGAGATGAGCTGGCGGATGGCCGGGAGCAGGCGGGAGATGAACGTGACGACTTCGCCGTATTCGCGAAAGATCTCCTCCGCGCGGTCCAGCGACTGTTCCGACATCATGATGAACTTGCCGTATTTCTTCAGCAGCGTGTGCAGTACGGGCCGCCCGAGCCATTTCGACAGGAAGTAGTTGATGTATGCGCCCGCCATGGAGCCGGTCAGGCCGACCGCGATCACGATCACCACGTCCAGCGCGTGCGACGGCGTCAGCGGGTAGCGCCAGATCAGGAATCCGGCGGGGATCATCACGACCTCGCTGGGGAACGGGATGAACGAGCTTTCGATGGTCATGAAGAGGAAGATGAAAAAGAAGAAAAGCAGCGGGGCCGAGTGGGCGAACGATGCGAAGTATTCGATGTGGCTGGCGAGCGTTTCTGTCATGACTGACCTTTCTGCGTGGCTATTTTTCGGGTTTTTCGCATCCGCCGTGCGTTTCGTACTGGAATTTTCTGCGGAAGATGCTATACTTTTTAAATGCGGTTTTTCCTTCGGGGGATTTTTTCTGACTTTGGAGAAAAAATGTATCCTATCGCGTTTCACATCGGTAATTTCGCAGTTCATTGGTACGGCATTTTCATCGGCATCGGGTTCCTGGCGTCGTTTGGCCTGCTCATGCATCTGAAGGCGTACGCCAAGCTCACGTCCGACCAGATCTACAACATCGCCATGATCGCGCTCTTCGCGGGCGTGATCGGGGCGCGCATTTTCTATGTTGTGCAGTTCTGGGAACAGTTCTCCGGGCGCGGCCTGCTGGCGATCCTGAACGTGCACGAGGGCGGACTCGTCTTCTACGGCGGATTCATCCTGGCGTTCACCGCCGAATGCCTCTACGCCAAATGGCCGACCGTTCGGCGTCTGCTCGGCATGAAGGAAAAACAGCCCGCCGACGGCTCCGAACCACGCAAGGACATCAGTATCCTCGCGCTGCTCGACATCCTCGGTCCCGCCATGGCGCTCGCCCACGCGTTCGGACGCATCAGCTGTTTCATGCAGGGCTGCTGTTTCGGCAAACCCGCGCCGCAGGGATTCCCGTTCGCCGTGTGCTTCCCGCCCGAGTCCGGCGCGGCGTACCGTTATCCCTCGCTTCTGCCGGGCACTTCCGGTTCCGTTCCGGTCTATCCGGTCCAGCTCTTCGAGTCCGTCGGAAACATCCTGATGTGCATCATCCTGCTCCTGCTGCTGCGGAAACGCAAATATGCCGGGACGATCGGCGGCGTCTACCTGATCCTTTACGGCGTGATGCGCTTTCTGATCGAGTTCATGCGCGGCGACCACACCGATTCCATCCTCGGACTTACGCCGTCGCAGTTCATCGCCGTGGCGATCGCCATCCCCGGCGGCATCATCGTCACCTGCGTGGCGCGTTCGCTGGGCCGCAAACAGGAAAAGAAACACGCCGGAGAGTCCGCCGATGCCTGACGAACCCGGAAACAGCGGCGAAGTCTACGAGTTCACGCTCGACGAATACGACGCGGACGAACGCATCGACCAGGTGCTCTCCGCGCGCCTTCCCGACCTCTCCCGGACGCATATCCAGAAACTGATCCGCGACGGCAAGCTCACGGTGAACGGCAAGGTCTGCAACGTGCCGCGCCTCAAATTTCCCGCCGGATCGGTGGCCGTCCTCACCGACGACCTGCCCGCCGTCCCGCTGAAGGCCGACGGCGAGGATATCCCGCTGGACGTGATCTACGAGGACGACGTGCTGCTGGTCATCAACAAGCCAGCTGGCATGGTGGTGCATCCGGCGGCGGGTAACTGGCACGGAACCGTGGTGAACGCCCTGCTCGGGCGCGAACCCGGGCTCGACGACGAGGACTTCGACGCCATGCGCCCCGGCATCGTGCACAGGCTCGACAAGGACACCAGCGGCGCGCTGGTCATCGCGAAGACCGCGAAGGCGCTCCGCAAGCTCGCGAAGTCGTTCGCCGACCGCGACGTGCAGAAGACCTACCTCGCCATCGTCCACGGCTGGCCGTCGCCGCCCGTGAACGTGGTCAACGCCCCCATCATGCGCCACCCGGACCACAAGCGCATGGCGATTGCGCGGGACGGGCAGGGCCGCGAGGCGGTTACCACGTGGAAGCTCATCCGCAAGGGGCTCTGGGACGGCCGCAAGGTCGCCGTCATGGAGATGCACCCCCACACCGGCCGCACGCACCAGATCCGCGTCCATCTGTCGTACAAGGACTACCCGATCGTCGGCGACAAGCTCTACAACCGCGGACGCTCCTCGCCCGCGCCGCGCCAGATGCTCCACGCCCGCCGCATCTCGTTCCCGCACCCCGTGACCGGCGAACGCATGGAGTTCGAAGCACCGCTCCCGGACGATTTCCTCGCGATCATTCAGGCATTTCAGGAAGCCGATTGAACATGCCGCGTCCCCGTTTGGACAGACATGTTTTGAACATAGACGACCTCGAAGGTCTCTGCGCCGCCGCGCTCGCGCCGTTCCGCAAACGCGACGGCATCTATTACACTCCGCGTCCCGTCGCCGAACGCATCGTGTCCGCCGCGTTGGACGCTCTGCCCGGTTTGAACGGAAAGACCGTGCCGCGCCTGCGTATCATCGATCCTGCGTGCGGCTGCGGCGCGTTCCTGGCCGCCGCCATGCGAATCCTGTACGACCGGTTCGGCGTCCTGCCGCCCGCGGAACATATCTGCGGAATCGAACTCCAGCCGCTTGCCGCCGAGGTCGCCGCGCTGCGTCTCCGCTGGCTGTACCTGAGCTTGACCGGTTCGCCCGGCGCGCCGCACATCGTGTGCGCCGACGCTTTGAAGAAAAAAGTGTTTCCGGCAGGCACGTTCGACCTCGTGCTCGGCAATCCGCCGTTCGTGCCCATTGATGCGATCCCCGAGGCGCAGAAAAAACGTCTGCGTGAGCAGTATCGCTTCACGAACGGACGATTCAATCTATTTTCGCTCTTCATCGAACTCGGCGCGAAGCTGACGCGCGAGGGCGGCGTGTGCGCCTGGCTGGCTCCGGACCGTCTGCTCCTGAACACGCAGGGGGCCGCCATGCGCCGCTGGCTCCTGACCGAACAGCGCCTGATCTCCGCCTCGTCTCTGCCGCCGGGGCTCTTCGGGAAAGCCGTGGTGGATTCCGCCACGGTGATCTTCCGGCGCGAACCCATGCCCCCGGACGGATGCGTGCGCATCGACGACGCCGGGGTCGTGCCCGCCGCCGACATCCTCGCGTTCCCCGGCTGCCGCATCGTCGCCGGACTCTGCGCCGACGGCGCGTTCCTGCGGACGGTCCAGGCGCACAGCGTCCCGCTCGGCGAGGTCGCCGACGTGCGCGACGGCGTGATCCAGGGCGCGGTCGGCAAAGAGCTGTTCGTGAACTCGCCGAAACGCGCCGCGAACCCGAAACCGCTCCTCACCGGACGCGACGTCGTCCGCATGAGGATCCTGCCCGCTGACCGCTGGATCGACTACGACCCGGTCCGCATGAACGCCCTCGAAGCCGCCCGCCTCGGGAAGCGCCCGCCCGGACTCCGCATGCGCACGCCGGACGTCTTCGAACGTCCGAAGATCCTCTCGCGCCAGACCGCCGACCGGATCGTCGCCGCCTGCGATTCCGCCGGGAAGTATTACTACGCGAACACACTGCACGGTACAGCACCGCGTCCGGGGACGTATTCGCTGCCTTTCCTGGCGATGGTCATGAACAGCGCGGTCGTCGACCGCTGGTACCGGATCGTCGCTTCGGAGTCCGGCAAGCCGTTCCCCCAAGTGAAGATCGCGATTCTGAAACGCCTGCCCGTCTGCCGCGCCACCCGTCAGGAACAGTGCACCGTCCTTCGGGCGCTGCGCCGTGGCGGCCCCTCCGCCGCGGAACATCTGATCGAACGTCTCTACGGACTATAAAGCATCAGTTTCTTTACGTTTTTTGTCCAAAAATATACAAAAAAAGGTTTGAAAAGTACGTCTGTTGTGCTATACTATAGCGATATCTATTTTTACAATTTTTGTACTGCCATCCCCAGGAGCCTGACATCATGAGCAGCGAACCCGACCAGAACCCCGCAAACCAGTCCGCCGTTTCCGCCGAAACAAACTCGAATCCGGCTGAAACGACGCCCGCATCCTCAACACCGGAATACGCCCCCGGTTCCGTAGAGGCCCGCCTCCTGACGCTCGACGCCCAATCCTCGAAGAAAGCGCTGCACGATTCCCGCGCGCTGAAACGGCTCGGCATCCTGTATTTTGTCCTTGCCGTGTTTTTCGTGTTCTTCGAGCTTGCGCTGTTTGCAGCGCCGCATCTGCCGGGGTTCCCGGCGTCCATGAAGACCGCGGTCGTGATTCTGACCTGGGCTCTGCTTCCGCTTGTCGTGATCCTGCCGGCGTTCGGCGTAGCGCTGCGGACTCAGCGCTCGACCGCGGCGCAATGGCTCTTCCGCATTGTGGCGATCATCGGGATCGTCAGCGGCGTGCTGGAAATGGTCGAAATGGTCCGGCAGAAGAATATCGGCGGCTTCATCGGCGAGCTTATCTCGGTGCTGATCTGCATCCGCCTGTGCGTCATCACGTACAACGGCGTTCTGTTCGGCAGGAATGCCCCGTCTCACAATCAGATCGGCTATGTCCGCTCGAAATGGAAAGCCGGAGAGAAGCCGGACCACATCCCTGAACACGTTCACAAGCCGTCGCGCTACGCCAAACCGTGCTTCCTCATCGCGTTCCTGATCCTCCCGTACAGCCTGTGGCATTTCGCTCTGGGACTTTCCGAGCAGATCGAATACTCCAAAGCGCAGGATTACTATGAAGCCGGACAGACGCTGTTCGCCGAGGCGGGGCAGGCGGCATCTCCGCAGGCCGCAGTCGGGAAATACGCCGAGGCGTACTACAACTTCAGGCGCGCGGCCTCCGATCCGAAGAACGGCGATGTCCACGTGTACCTCGGGCTCTGCGCGGCGCGCGGGCTCGGGTGCGCGAAGGATGACGGCGAGGCGTTCCGCCAGCTGACCATGCACCCGTCCGCCACGATCTTCTTCCCCGATGCCGAATACGAGCTTGGGCTCCTGTATCTCTACGGACGCGGCACCACGCAGGACATCGCGCAGGCCGCGAAATACCTCCGCGACGCCGCTTCCAAGGGACAGCGTGACGCCAAGGCGCTCCTCGGCTATGACATGAGCGACCTGGACGCGGACGGCAAAGAGGTCGAGGATGCGGAAACATCCTACTCCGAACCGGACTACGGCGGATTGACCGTCGAGCAGTACCTGGAAAAGAAGATCAACGACGAAGCCGTGCGGAACGCCGGAAAAGCACAGTAACCTGTGTTGATGCAGTTCGCGGCTTCCGCTCGCGAACGGGAGATATGGTCTCTTCTCTTCAGAGGAGACAGCCCTTTTTCAGTTCAAACGATGCCCGTCCGCAGAATGAGTGCGGCGGGCATCAGTGTTTCTGCTGGCGCTTGACCTCTTCCATCAGCTGGACGATGGGGTCGGAGGAAAGGCGCACGCGCTTGAGCTGCTCCGGATAGGTCATATAGTTCACATGGCCGCCATTCACCATCACCTTGATCGGACCGAGCGGGGTCGGCTGGCAGTAGGAGCCGTTTTTCAGGCACGGATCCGGCTCCACGCAGAATTCCGCGAATCCCGGCGCGAGCGGACGGATGCCGAAGAGACGCCGCGCGACGATGTTCGCCGGGGCGGTCGACCACGAGTGGTTCCAGTCCTGGTTCGGCTTCACGGAGTTGTCCCACGCCTCCATGGTCACGGTCGCGCCCGCGCGGAGCATGTTGCGCCAACTGCGGAGGCTGTCCGAGGTCATGAGCTCCACGGCGTGTTCGCCGAGCCCGAGCTCGAAACACGCGTCGAGCAGGTATTGCGCGCCGTACACGCTGCACGCCATATCTTTTCCCTTCAGGAATTCGGCGATGGCGGGCTTTTCCACCTCCTGCGCGACGCCTGTACAGACCGCCGCCATCTGGGAGTGGACGGAATGATGCTTCGAGCCGGGCGAATCCACGAAGAGCGAGCCGTCGAACATGAACTCGTGCAGGCAGATGTTCAGCGCGGCGGCTTCCCGGCGGTACTGCGCCGCCTCGTCCGCGTGCCCGGTCTGCTCCGCCAGATACGCCATGTCCAGCAGCGCGAGGTGCCGGAACGCGTTCGGGACGAAGTTCACGTCCTTCATCTCGTAGCCGTCGCGTTCCCCCTCGGGCCAGTCCACGATGTCGCGGACGCCCTGCGGGAGGCGTTTCGCGGTCAGGAAGCCGTGTTCGTCCAGGCTGCCGGAGAGCAGGAACGGCTTCAGCCGTTCATACCAGCCGCGCACGGTCTCGAAGTCGCCGCTGTACAGCAGGTAGACTTTCACGAGCTCGGGCATCAGCAGGCGCCATTCGGTCGGCCAGGTGGGATTGTCGAGCGACCATTCGATCGACGCGCGGCAGGCGGCGTAGTTCGCGTCCACGGCGAAATGACTGAGCGCGGTGACGTAGCTGTCCGCCTCGTAGGGCATGCGCTCGCGGTTGCCGTCGATGTACAGGTCGAACGGGACGCACGCCTTCACGGAATATTTGCAGAATTCCCAGACATCCACGAGCTCCGGGATGTCGCACTCGAACTTGGACGCATCGTCGTCGAACTCCGGGAAATGCGCCACGCGCACGACTTCCGCGACCTCGATCCCGCCCGGATTGCGGATCTCCATGTAGCGGAACGGCGCGATCTCGGGCGTCTGCGGGCGCGACATCCCGCCGTACGGGTTTTTGTGCGGCGGGAACTTCATCAGGTAATCGGCCTCGCCGGGCTTCACGGTGAGCGTCTCTTTGTAGCAGATGCGCGAGCCGCCGGGATTCTCCTCGATCCGCCCGTCCTGCTTCAGGACCTCGCCGACGAGGACTTCCAGCTTGCCTTCCTGTTCCGCCTTCAGGGTCAGAATAAGGTGGCAGTAGGCGTCCTTCCCAAAATCCAGCACGGACACGCCGCCGTCGAACTCGCGGACGGAATCCGCAGTCTGTTCCTCCAGCACGCTTTTCGCCTCGGCGGGCACGGCGGGGAACACGGGCGGATCGTCATTCTCCACGATGGATGCGTTCCGCTCCATGCCGTCCCCGTCCGAGACGTCGCAGCTGCAAAGCGCCGTGCAGACGGTTCCGAGTAAGAGCGCGGCTCCCGCGAGGCGGGCGGTCAAGGGATGGGATTTCAGTTTCATGAAGGACGCCGGATGAGGTTGTTTCAGGCTTTGATGCCCGCGCCGTCGCCGATGGAGCAGATGAACGTGGCGGCGTCGATCCCGGTCTGGGACTTGTAGGCGGTTTTCAGGCGTTCGGCGTAGGATTCGGCCTTGTCGATCTCAACGAGGTGGATGGAGATGCCGCCGAACCCACCGCCGGAGAGGCGCGCGCCGAGGCAGCCGGGGATGGACTTGGAGAGTTCGACGAGGATGTCGAGCTCGGGACAGCTGTTCTCGAAGTTCACCCGGGAGCTCTCGTGGCTTTCGTAGAGGAGCTGGCCGAATCCGGCGATGTCGTCCTTGCCGAGGCAGTCCACGGCGCGGAAGACGCGTTCGTCCTCGCCGACCACGTGCTTGGCGCGGAGATAGTCGATGTGGTCCATGTCGCCCTTGCAGGCTTCGAGGAGTTCGCTGGAGACATCGCGGAGCGTCTTGATCTCGGGGTGCGTCTTCCTGATCGCGGCGGTGGCGTTCTCGCAGCTCACGCGGCGCTGGTTGTAGGCGGAATCGACGAGGTTGTGCTTCACCATGGAGTTCGCCACGACGAACACGTAGCCGGAGGGCATGCCGACGTTCTTCAGTACCTCGACTGTGCGGAAATCGCAGAGGATGAAGGAATCCTTCTTGCCGAAGAGCGAGCTGAACTGGTCGAGCAGGCCGCTGTTCAGGCCGAGGAACTTGTTTTCGACCGCCTGTCCGACGCGTGCCCAGTCGGCGAGCGGGAGCTCAATCCCGTAGATGGTCTTCAGCGCGAACGCGAAGGACATTTCGAGGGCGGCGGAACTGCTCATGCCTGCGGAAAGCGGGACCTGGCTGTCCAGCACGGCGTCGAACGCGCCGAACTTGATGCCGCGGCGCTTGAGGTCGACGAGCAGGCCCTTGATGTAGTTGCGCCAGTCGCCCTTCACCGGGGTATCGATGTCGTTCAGGTCGAGCTCCTGATCCTTGCCGTGCTCGCAGATGTTGCACTTCGTGCCGTCCGCCGGGCTCATGGCGAAGCAGGTGTGCTGGCTCACGGCGCAGCTCAGCACGAAGCCTTCGTTGTAGTCGGTGTGGTTGCCGAGGATTTCGAGGCGGCCGGGGGCGAAGGAGCAGACTGCGGGTTCTTTTCCGTAGCGGGCGATGAATTGTTCGCGGACACTGGTGCTCATGGGGGAGGGGTTCCTTTCAATTTGTATGATTATAGATTAGAATTACGGTTTCCGGCAATACAGTATCACGCGCATATTCAATTGTCAAGCGCGTTTTTCACTTTTCGGCGGATTTCCGGTGCGTGAAAGGCGGGAAAAACGGGAACGGAACGTTAAATGCCGGACCGGGCGCGGTTCACTCGCGGTCCACGCGGACGCGCGGATCGACCCAAGCATACGCTACGTCCGTAATGAGGTTGATGACGATGAAGAGGATCGCGCCGAGCAGGACGAGCGCCTTCAGCATGGAGAGGTCGGAGCTGTTCAGCGCGTTCACGCCTTCGTAGCCCAGGCCGGGGATGCCGAAGAAGCTTTCCAGCAGAAGGCTGCCTGTGAACAGGAACGGCAGCTCGGTCGAGGCGCGCGTGATGATTGGGACGAGGGCGTTCCGCAGGAGATGGATGCCGTACACGCGTTTCGGCGCCGCGCCCTTCGCCGTCGCGGTCCGGATATACTCGCGTCGAATCTCGTCGAGGAAGACGGTCCGGTAGAACCGCACGCCGCCGCCCGTGCCGGACACGATGCCGATGATGACGGGCAGGATCACACAGTTCGGGCTGTCCCAGCCCCAGACGGGGAAGAGGTTCAGGTAGTACGCCAGGAACCACTGGCCGAGGATGATGAGGACGAGGTAGCTGACGCTCATCCCGGCGACGGACAGCACCACGATCGCGCGGTCCAGGATGCGGTCCTGAAATGCGCAGGAGACCATCGCCAGGATAATGCCGAGCACGAGCTCGCCGAAGAAGATCGGGAGCATGATCATCAGGGACGGCACCATGCCGCGCCACAGCTTGCCGCGGATGGATTCGTGCGTGAGGAGCGTATTGCCGAAATTGAAGAAGCTCACGTACGGGAATTTCGAGGAGAACGCGACGAGCTCCTTGACGGAGTCCAGCGCCTGCGAATCGTACCACGCGCGGTTCGGACGCTCGAATCCGGCGCTGATCAAGACGCAGTCCGCGTCAAGTCCGGCGACCATGAGCTCGTCGGGCGTGTTCGCCAGTTCGAGCGCGCTCCCGCCGGACGTGAGCTCGATTTCCTGTCCGTTCACGCGAATACGCCCCGAGCCGGAGAGAATGATGCGGTTTTTCGCCTCTTTGTTGATGAACTGGCGTTTGAAGGCAATGCTGCCCGTGCCGAGGTGCAACCCGTCCTGTCCGGCGGCTTTTTCAAGCTCAATGTCTTTCAGCTCGATTCCGGGGAACTCGGTATGTCCGCCCGTGAAATCGGCGGAGGGGTACAGCTCGGTGATGCGCCACATGCCGAAGAACAGCGGTTTGTCGCAGCCCATGGAGTCGCGCATGGCCTCCACGTCGGCGGCGGTCGGGTTCTTGCCCAGCAGGACGGCGGTCGGATCGCCCGCGGAAACCCGGAACAGCACGAACGTCACGACCATGATCCCGAGCAGGATCCAGATGGAGTAGAGGATTCGTTTGACGATGTACCGGCCCATTCGGACAGCCCCGGATCAGGTTCAGTGCCGCGGCGCGGGTTTGCGTCCGAAGACAGCCATGACCGCCTGAAGGTCGGCCCAGGCGTCCTTCTTCGCCGGGGGATTCCGCAGGAGAAACGCCGGGTGGTAGGTCGGCATGGCGGGGATGCCGTTGTAGTCCAGCCAGCGCCCGCGGAGCTTCATGATGCCTTTGAGGTTGAAAAGGTACAGGAGCGGCACCGCGCCGAGCAGCACGATTACCTTCGGATTTACCATGGCGATCTGGCGTTTCAGATATGGCATGCACGCTGCCGCCTCGTCGTCGGCGGGATTGCGGTTTCCGGGCGGGCGGCATTTCACGATGTTCGCGATGCACGTCTCGGTCTTGCGGTCGAACGTCATGGCGGCGATCATGCGGGAAAGGAGCTCGCCCGCGCGCCCCACGAACGGCACGCCGGTGGCGTCCTCGTCCGCGCCGGGCCCTTCGCCGATGAACATCAGTTCGGCGTGCGGATTGCCGTCTGCGAAGACCATGTTGGTGCGCGTGGCGCCGAGGCGGCATTTCATGCAGGCGGCACATTCGGTGCGCAGCGATTCCCATTCCGGCATGTCGGGCGCATAGGCAGCCGGGATGCCCTGGATGTTCTGCGCGGGGGCGGCCTGTGCCTGGGGACGAGGTGCGGCTTTGCGGACGGGGGCGCTGTAGAGATCGTGCAGAGTCGCTTCGCTCATGGATGTGTCGGCTCCGGTCTTTTCGCCTGTTTTCAGACACTGGATGATCTCGTCGAAGATGTCGGGTTTTCTCATTGGGCTGTCCTGTTTCGTCCGCTGTTTGCGTTTTGATTGTATAAAATACATCCGGCGAACATGTTTTTCAAGCCGGTTTTATGTGGAAAACGCTCCTTTTTACCCGGTTTCACGCGCATACATGCAAGTTTCAGTAAAAACAGTACCTTTTACTGAAACTTGAAGAAAAAATTCCCGTCTTGCTCCCTGCTCATGTCATTTCCGTGAACAAACCACGGTCCTTTATCTTGTCTCTGAAAACCGGGGTGTCGAAGGTGCGAAAGAAACTGTATCACGCGCACACACGCAAGTTTCAGTAAAAACAGTATCTTTTACTGAAACTTGAAAAAAAAGCCCTGTTCAACCACCATATGTTCATTTCCATGTAAAAACACAGGCATTTCTTGTCAATGGAAACCGGTGTGCCGGAGAAAGAAAAGGACATATTTCCCCGCGTTTTGCTGTCGAATCGCCACATCAGAACGGAAAAATCAAGCGGCGATCAGGATTCCTCCCCCGGATTTTTCAGAAAATCCTCCACCACGAGCTTGCTGTGCGCCAGGAAGAGCGGGTCGAGCAGCATATCCAGGTCGCCCTCCATGAGTGCCGGGAGGTTGAAGACGGAGACCACGCCGAAGCGGTGGTCCGTGACGCGGTTCTGCGGGAAATTGTAGGTGCGGATACGTTCGCTGCGGTCGCCGGTCCCGACCTGCATGCGTTTGCTGGCTGCCTGTTTCGCGGCCTCCTCGCTGCGCTGGATCTCCAGCAGGCGGCTCTTCAGGATGCGCAGCGCGATCTCGCGGTTGCGGATCTGGGAGCGTTCCTGCTGGCTCGCCACGACCAGCCCGCTCGGGATGTGCCGGATGCGGACGGCGGAATCGGTGCGGTTCACGTTCTGGCCGCCGGGGCCGGAGGAACGGAACGTGGAGATTTCGAGGTCTTCCGGGCGGATCGCGATGTCGTCGATCTCGCTCGCCTCGGGCAGCACGGACACGGTCACGGTCGAGGTGTGGATGCGCCCGCCGGACTCCGTGACGGGGATGCGCTGGACGCGGTGGACGCCGCTTTCGTATTTCATGCGGGAGAAAATGTCCTCGCCGGAGAGAGAGAACATCACGTTCTTGATGCCGCCGAGCTCGGAGTCCGACTGCTCCATCACCTCGCATTTCCAGCCGCGTTTCTCCGCGTAGTGGACGTACATACGGAAGAGGTCGCCCGCGAAGAGCGCCGCCTCCTCTCCGCCCGCCGCGGGTTTGATCTCCACGATGGCGTCGCGGGAGTCCGCCTTGTCCGGCGGCACGAGCAGCATCATCAGAGCCTGTTCCGCCTCCTCCGCGGTCTTTTCCTGTTCGGCGAGATCGCTTTCGATCAGAGCGCGGAATTCCGGATCGTGCTCGGTTTCGAGCAGGGCGCGGTTGTCCTGCGCGGCGTTCAGCGCTCCGGTCCAGCGGCCGTACGCGGCGAAGATGTTTTCCAGACGCTGGTTTTCGCGCGCGAGCATGGAGGCTCGGGCGGGCACGGCATAGATGCTGGGATCCGACAGCTCCGTTTCAAGCTTATCGTGTCTGGCCTTGAACTGTTCGATCTGCCTTGTGAAATCTTCCGGGCGCATGAGATTGCTGTATTATTCTGCCGACTCAAAAAACAAGCCCGGCCTCCGTTCGAAACTGCGGGGTCCGGGCTGGCTGATACGGCGGCTCCTGTTGGGAGAATCGCCGTTCCGTCCGATCGGGAAAACCGAATTACTTGGCGGGTTTCTGGTAGCGGCGGCGGAATTTCTCAACGCGGCCGGCGACGTCGACCAGTTTCTGTTTGCCGGTGATGAACGGGTGGCATTCGGCGCAGATACCGACTTTCTGCTCTTTGCGGGTGGAGTAGATGTCCCAGACTTTGCCGCAGGCGCAGATGACCTTCGCCGGACCATACGCGGGATGGATGGAATCTTTCATTTTTAACCTCATATATGTTGGATTTGTATTTGATTTCTGAGAAAAGTGCGCTACTTTAAAGTAACACAATCGACTTATAATATACACCCATAAGCGAAAAATGCAACTTCTTTTCGGAGAAACCTGACCATTTTTCTTTCGCAGATGCGCCGTCTCGCCTCAAGTCCGCCGGACGGTATTCGCACAGCCATCCCTATAGAACTAACATTTCACTCCGTCCATGTCTTCCGAAAAAAACAGATTTCGCAGCCGTATCGCTCTGGTCTTCCTGTTCGCCCTTGCGATCCGCATCCTGTGTGCCTGGCCCGCGCTCTGGTCATATTTCATGGGTGACGTTGACATGGAATCCTTCATGCGGCCGGATTCCGCGACCTATTATTTCCCGGCAAGAGCCTTTGTGGAAACCGGGAAGCTGACCTTGGATGTCGGTTCCGATTTCCCCGCGGTGCAGCGTCCGCCCGGGTATATCTTCTTTCTGGTGGCGGTGATTTTCCTGTCGTGCCCCCCGATCATCGGATGTCTGGTGGACGCGCTGACCGTCTTCCCCGTGGCGCTGGCGGGACGGAGGCTTGCCGGACGGCGCGCGGGATTCTGGGCGGCGATCCTGTACGCATTGAATCTGACCGCGCTGGCGAATGCGCCGCTGATCCTGGCGGATACCCTGCTCGGATTCCTCTGCGCGTGCCAGGTGTTTTTCTTTGTCCGGGCATGGCGCACGAAACGCCTCTCCGATTTCCTCATCGGCACGATATTCGCCGCTGCCGCGACCCTCACGAAACCGGTCAATCTCCCCGTTCTGCTCCTGATTCCGTTCGTCCTGGCTCCGGTCCTGATGCGTCCGTGGCGGAAAGCAGCGGTTGCGGCAGCGCTCGCAGTCCTCGTTTCCTGCGCGATGCTTGTGCCGTGGATGCTTCGCAACCAGTCCGTCGGCGCAGGATTCGTGCTTGACCGCAATTCCGGCCTCACAGCGCTTCACAATACCGCCGCGATCCTCGCCCGCGTGAACGGTACGGACGGCGACACGGAACGCGCCGCGCTCGAAGCGGAAGCCGAGGCAGCGTTTGCCGGGAAGCTGGAACAGTATGCGAATCTGCTTGAGCGGAAGATGGCGGAGGACGACTGGTATCTGGCGCGATATAAGAAAACGATATTCGAGCATCCCGGTGCGACTGCCGCGACGCATCTTTTCCAGGTGTGGATCCTGCTGCCCGACCTGCCGGATTTCCTTCAGAACCTTGGGCTGCGGACCGGCGAACGCGGCACGCTGACTGTTTTGCGGAAAGACGGCCCGATAGCGGCGTTCCGGCATTACATGGACGGGAGCTACGCGGCGGCGTTTCTCGCGGTGCCGTTCCTGCTGGTCTGCGGGGCGCTGTACGCGCTGACGGCGGCCGGAGTGTGGATTTATCTGCGGCGGCGCAGATGGACCGTCCTGACCCTGTTCGCGGTGTTTGTGCTGTATTATCTGGCGGCGCCGGGGCCGGTGCTGATGCCGCGCTACCAGATCCCCGCGCTGCCGTTCGCCTGCGCGTTGGCGGGGGCGGTCATTTCAGTCTGTGGTATTCGCAGATGGCGAAAACGTCGGTCATGCCGGCAATGTAATCCGTGACTGCCCTGTGGATGCCGTCGATCTCCATGCGGCGGCGGACCTGACTGCCCGCGAGCTCGGGGTATTTCACGAACGTTTCGAACAGGAACGACATGCGGTCCTTCGACAGCTGATTGAGCTTGTTGAGTTCCTGCGAGAAGTACAGGTTTTCGTACAGGAACGTCCTGAGTTCGCTGGTCAGCACCTGAAATTCCTGGCTCCAAGCGATCAGCGTCATGCTCTTCGACGGGGCGTCGCCGGGCGCCTTCACGCCGGATGCCTCAATCAGCTTCGCGGAGGTTTCGATGGCGTCGCCGACCATGCGGTTGATGAGCGCGCGCACGGTGTAGGTCAGGAACTTCTCGTCGCCGCGTTTCAGCCCGAGCGACTTGGTTTCCTCGGCGGCCATGCGCCAGATCGCGAGGCCTTCCAGCATGTCCTCCGTGATGATCCCGGCGTCCAGCCCGTCGTCGACGTCGTGCCCGTAGTACGTGAGGTCGTCGGCGAGGTCGGCGGCCTGCGCCTCCAGGCATGGGGCAGGGGCGAGCTCCATGCCGTCGAGTACGGGCGGATGCAGCGGCGAACGGTGTTTGATGAGACCCGCGCGGGTCTCCCAGGTGAGGTTGATCCCGTCGTAGACGGGGTATTTTTTCTCCAGCAGGTCGACCACGCGGATCGCCTGAAGATTGTGGTCGAATCCGCCGTGTCCCTCCATCAGGCTGTGCAGGGCGCGTTCCCCGGCATGCCCGAACGGCGTGTGGCCGAGGTCGTGCGCGAGCGCGATGGCCTCCGTGAGGTCTTCGTTCAGCCCGAGGCTCCGGGCGATCGTGCGTGCGATGCCCGCTACCTCGATCGTGTGCGTGAGACGGTTCCGCAGATGGTCGCCGGTCGTGCTCAGAAAGACCTGCGTCTTGTATTCGAGCCGCCGGAACGCCTGGCTGTGCAGGATGCGGTCGCGGTCGCGCTGGAACTCGGTCCGGTACGGATGCGGCGTTTCGGGGTAACGGCGTCCGCGGAGCGCTCCGGCGTGGACTGCGTACGGCGCGAGGGTCTTATCCTCAATCTCGCATAAAAACTTCTGAGTGCGTGCGCTCATGGGGGGTCACAGTTTGGTCTGGTCGAGGTGCTGGGCGACCTTGTCCTTGAGCCTCTGGAAGAAGCTCGGGTCGTTTTCGGCGTTGATGGTGAAGTTCGGTTCGGCGCCGTTGTTCTTCGCGCCGCCGTTGTCCGTCTGGAACGCCGCCGCGTAGGCTTTCAGCGCTTCGCGCTGGGCGTCGTTGAGCTTGCGCGGGACGTCGATCGTGAGCTTCACGTGGTGGTTGCCGAAGACGCCCTGACGCGTGCGGACCGGCATGCCCTTGCCCTTCAGCGTGAGCACGTCGCCGTTCTGCGTTCCGGCGGGGATCGTCAGCTCCGAGTCGCCGTGGACGGTCGGGATCGTAACGGTTCCGCCGAGCGCGGCCACGGGGAACGGAATGTGGTATTCGGCATAGATGTCCTCGTCCTCGCGCTGGAACCGTTTGTCCGGGCGGACCTGGATCATGATGTAGAGGTCGCCGTTCGGGCCGCCGCGCAGTCCGGGCTCGCCTTCGCCGCTCACACGCATCCGGTTTCCGGTGTCGATGCCGGCGGGGATGTGGACCTCGATAGAGCGGTGGACGCTGACCTTGCCGACGCCGTTGCATTTGGCACATTTGTGGGCGATCTTCTGGCCTGTGCCGTGGCAGACGGGGCATTCGTGCATCATGGTGAAGAAGCCCTGGGAAACGCCGACCTGGCCGCTTCCTTTGCAGCGGTCGCAGCGTTCCGGCTTCGTGCCGTCGGCGCATCCGGAGCCGTTGCACGCGGTGCAGAGGCCGGGACGGTTGAACTCGATCTTCTTCGTGACGCCCTTGAACGCCTCGTCCAGCGTGATGCCGAGGTTGTAGCGCAGGTCCGCGCCCTCCTGCGGGCCGTTCGGATCGCGTCTGCGGCCGCCGCCGAAGAAGGAGTCGAAGCCTCCGCCCCCGCCGCCGAAGAACTGGTTGAAGATGTCGAAGGGGTCGCCGGAGAATCCGCCCCCGCCGCCGTTTCCGTTCGCGGCATCCTCGCCGTACTGGTCGTAGATCTGGCGTTTTTCCTTGTTCCCGAGGATCTCGTAGGCGTGGGAGAGCTTCTTGAATTTCTCCTCGGCTTCCTTGTTGCCGGGGTTCTTGTCCGGGTGGTATTTCACGGCCAGACGCCGGTACGCCTTTTTGATGGTTTCCTCGTCGGCGTCGGACGAAATCTCTAGTAGTTCGTACAGTTCGGTGTGTCGTGCGGGCATGGGGGGAGCGCCTTCCGTTCAAGTCGGTTCAGTTGTTTGTCAGGCTTTCGGTCATCAGTTTCGCGGTCCTGCGGGCGAACGCGGCGGGATCGGGCAGTTCGGAGCCTTCGCAGAGCAGCGCCTGGTCGTACAGCATGGCGGCGTAGTCGGTCAGCACGGCGCTGCCGGGTTCCGCCTCGTATTTCTTCGCCATCGCCTGGATCAGCGGAGCGTCGGGGTTGAGCTCGAGGATGCGCTTCACTTCCGGCGCTTCCTGCTTCATCGCCTTCATCAGGCGCTGCATGTTCACGGAGGGATCGGCCTCGTCGCCGACGAGGCAGCAGACGCTTTCGGTGAGGCGGGCGGAGAACCGGACGTCCTTCACCTGGTTTTCGAGTGTCTTCTTCAGAAATTCGAGCAGGGATTTGTTCTGTTCGGCGGCTTCCTGCGTCTTCTTCTCAAGTTCTTTCTGCACGGGCTCGTCGAGTTTCAGGTCGCTCTTGGAGACGGACACGAT
The DNA here is from genome assembly GCA_902762495.1 of uncultured bacterium. Taxonomy (GTDB): domain Bacteria; phylum Verrucomicrobiota; class Lentisphaeria; order Victivallales; family UBA1829; genus UBA1732. Next base: position 21,491 of record CACWOL010000018.1, read on the forward strand.
GTCCTTTTCCGCGTACTTGCCGATGCCGTTGATGACGAATTCGTCGACCGGGTCGAGCAGGAACAGCACGTCGAGCTTCTGCTGGCGGAAGAGCTCCAGCTGCGGGGAGTGCTCCACGGCGGCACGGTTTTCACCGGTGATGAAGTAGATCGCCTTCTGCGTGGGCGGCATGGCTTCGGAGTATTCCTTCAGCGACACGAGCTTGCCGGGTTCGCCGTTCATGGTCTCGAAGAGCAGCAGGTTCTGGAGCTTCTCGCGGTTTTCCCAGTCGCTGTACGCGCCTTCCTTGATGAGGCGGCTGAATTCGGCGTAGAACTTCTCGTACGTCGCGCGGTCCTTCTCCATCATGGTCTGGAGCTCGGAGAACACGCGTTTCACGATCGCCTTCGAGATGCGCTTGATCTGCGGATTGTCCTGAAGCGTCTCGCGGGAGATGTTCAGCGGCAGGTCGCTCGAATCGACCACGCCGGACACGAAGCCGTTCATGTAGTCGGGCAGCAGGCCGGGGCACTCGTCAGTGATGAAGACGCGCTTCACGTACAGGCTGAGCGTCTTTTTGTTGCGGACGCCGAACTGGTACTGGAACGGGAGCTTGGCGGCGAGGAAGAGGAGCGCCTTGAACTCGGACGCGCCCTCGGCGGAGAAGACGATGCGCTTCAGCGGCGCTTCGTAGTCGCCGGACAGGTGCGAATAGAAACTCTTGTATTCGTCCTCGGTGACCTCGGATTCGGGACGGAGCCAGATCGCCTTCATGGTGTTCAGCGTGTCGTCCTCGATCACGTCCTTGCCGTCCTTGTCCTTGGTCTTGTGCGCCATGCGGATCGGGTATTCGATGAAGTCGGAGTATTTGCGGACCACGGACGACACGGTCCAGTATTCAAGGTAGTTCTTGAAATCGTCTTTCAGGTGCAGGGTCACGGTCGTGCCGGCGGCGTCCTTTTCCGCCTCGGTCACGGTGAACGTGTCGACGCCTTCGGATTCCCACAGGTACGCCTGATCCTCGCCCGCCTTCTTCGTCAGCACGGACACCTTGTCGGCGGCCATGAACGCGGCGTAGAACCCGACGCCGAACTGTCCGATGAGCTCGGGCGCGGTCGCGGGATTTTCCTCCTGTGCCTTCTTCAGCTCGGCGAGGAATCCGCGCGAACCGGAATGTGCGATGGTGCCGAGGTTTTCGACGAGCTCCTCCTTCGTCATGCCGATGCCGTTGTCGGAGATCGCCAGCGTGCAGGCGGCTTCGTCGGCGGTGATGCGGATTTCGCCCTCACTGGCGAGTTCGGGACGGGTCAGCGCCAGGAAACGCCGTTTGTCCAGCGCGTCGGCGGCGTTCGCGATCAGCTCGCGCAGGAAGATTTCCCTGTTCGAGTAGATCGAGTTGATCATCATGTTGAGCAGTTCTTTGACTTCGGCTTTGAATTGCATATGTCTGGACATAACTCTGTCTCCTTGTTGTTGAATGATCAGTTTTCAGATAGCGGAAGCGTTATTTCTTCGTGTGTTTCGCGGCCTTCGCGGGCTTGGCGGAGGCCGACGGCTTCCTGCTTGTCGGATTGCCGAGGCTCGCGTTGGCGCCCTTGTAATCGTTGCAGTAGAAACCGGAGCCGACGAAGATCACGCCGGAGCCCGCGCCGATCTTGCGTTTCAGCGTGTCCCTGCCGCATTCCGGGCACGTTTTCAGGTGGTCTTCGGTCATCTGCTGGAATTTCTCAAACTCGTATCCGCAGTGTTTGCAGACGTATTCGTAGGTGGGCATGTCGACTTATCCTTGTTGTTCCACGGCGGCCCGGCGGGATGTCCTTCCGGCGGTCCGCATCCATGTTGAGGGGGGTATGTTTTTGTTGTTTTCGGCATTTGATAAGCATACTTTGTGCCAAATTGCCGCACACGGCGCTCCCGCCTCGAATCCTCTGTCGCATGTCCGCCGTTTCTCCTGTGTCATGCGACATTCTGTCCCATCTTCGTGCCAAAGTGTGCCGTCAACGCCGTTTCTTTCGCTATTCTCCAACTTTTTTTCGACTTTTTTATCATTTTGCGCTAAGATTTCCGCCGTTTCTTCGTCAAATAATATGGAATAAAAAATGAAACCGTTCCCGCAACACAAGGAGCAAACCATGAAACAGAATCGATTCAAAACGCTTTGGGGCATGATGCTTGGCCTGGCCATGCTCGCCGTTGCCCCGTTCACCGCATCCGCGCAATCCGCCGCATCCGCCGTGCCGAGGCCGGACGATCCCGCGCCGGACGACCCGGAGAACGCGGTTGTCACCATTACAGCGAGGTTCAACGGCAGAGGCCAGTTCATCTTCGAGGGGGACAGAATCCAGTATTGGCATATCGACCAGAAGACTCCGTCGGGCGTGACCGTCAACGGCAAGCCGTGGGATAACCTGCGCATGCCGTTCGAGCTCGGTTTTACCCCCGATTTCCAGACGGCGGAACTCGTGGAGAAATCGCTCGGCAGCAAGAGTGGCCGGACGGTTGACAAAATCGAGCTGACACGGGACGAGAAACAGATCCGGATGTTGGTCATGCACGATGAACCGTCGAACGTTATGGCGCGTGTGAAGATGAAAAAACAGCCGAGGCGGACGGAACCGGAGAAGGCCGCGGTGCAGACGGACGGGAATGAACTGATCCTGACCGGAACTCTCCACGGAAGCACGACGTTTCTGTTGCGTCCGGACAGCATCGAGTTCGCTCCGAACAAGGAGAGCACGAACGGATACCGCGAACGCGACAACAAAGCGGCTTTCCCGACCGATGTGACCGTCAACGGAAAACCATGGGCCGACCTCAACCCCGATAAGCCGTTCGACCTGGATTTCGTGTCGGATTTCTCCAAGGCGAAGATCGCGGAAACGTCCGCGGACGTCCGATGCAATCTGCGCTCGGATTACCAGTTTGCGAACCCCGTTCTTTTCGACCGGCCGTTCGACCGCACCACGGAACTGCTGATCACTCCGCTCCCGGACGCGGACCCCGTTCCGTTCCGCATCAGGATCATCGCTGGAAAGACGCCCGCGGATTACGAGGCGCGCATCATGCGCCGTCGCGATACCCAGCGCGAGAAACAGCGCCGGTCCCGCCTGACGCAGATGTACCGGAGCAACCGCCGCAATCTGTCCGAAAGCGAGATCGCGGAGGTCGAACAGTGGAACAGGGAGACCATGGCGGATACGTGGACCCGCGACCCGGACGATTCGACGGACGGAAAAGAGTATCCCCCTCTTGACGGGGGCGGACTCGCCGTGGGCACGCAGATGGAAAGGCCGGAAAACGAGGTCACGATCACGATCGAGGCCCTGGTCGATTTCAGCGCCGGATTCCGTTTTACGGGGAATCGGGTCAACTTCGACGCCTGGCCGAACATGGGACGTTACCCGAGCAATGTCAGGATCAACGGCAAACCGTGGAAGAACCTGCGGATGGCGTTCCCCATGGACTACGCGGTCGATCTGGACTCCGTGCCCGAGACCTTCCTGGACTCGGAGTATTACCAGTATAATGTCTCAAAAGACCGTTCATCGTTCACCGTACGGGTCCGGAATCACGGCCCGAGGGAGGAACAGATCACGATCCGGCTCAAGGCGCTGAAGTCGGACAAGCCGCTCACCAACGAGCAGATGTACCCCGGCGGGGTCCCGCTTCCCCCGGAAGCGATGTCGTCGCCCGAAGCGTTCGAAAACTTCTGGAAGAACGCCATGCGGCCGCGCTCCGGGAACTCCCCGGAGACACAACCCGAAAGTAAATGACGAAAATGATTGATTGCGGAAAATCATGTCCCAGTACCGGAAACGGCGCGGGGGTTCTCTTTTTTCGTCCGTGTTGCGAGGGTGTCTTATATAAAAAAGAAAAAAGCGGCTTGCATTTTTCTTTTCGGGGTGTATATTATATGCTACGTTTTCTCAACGCATCCGGGCCGGCCGTATGCCGGTTCCCCCGCACCAAACCAACCCCGCGGGCGGATGCGCACAACTGAACAAGAAGGTATCTTGCTCCGCGTCAACCGACAACAACCGCGGAGGAAAAGAGCCGGAACGAAGAAAGGCGGATGGAACAATGGCCATCTCTGTCAAAGACCTGTTGGAAGCCGGGTGCCATTTCGGGCATCAGACGAAGCGCTGGAACCCCAAGATGAAAGATTACGTCTACGGGGCGAAGAACGGTATCTCGATCATCGACCTCACGAAAACCATCCGCCAGATCGGCGACGCCTGCAATTTCCTGCAGCGTGAAGTCATGAAGGGGTCCCGCATCCTGTTCGTCGGCACGAAGCGCCAGGCGCAGCAGGTCGTCCGCAACGCTGCGGAAGAAACCGAAATGTTCTTCATGTCCGAACGCTGGATGGGCGGCACGCTCACCAACATCGAAACGATCCGCAAGTCCGTGAAGAAGATGCGCGAGATTGACGACATCGTGAACGACGAGGAAAACTCCAACCTGAAGAAGAAAGAGATCGTCCGCCTGGCTCGCCAGGGCGTCAAGCTGCACCGCAACCTCGACGGCATCGCCGACATGAAGCGCCTGCCCGACGTGGTCGTGGTCGTGGACGTCTGCCACGACGACACCGCGGTGAAGGAAGCCCAGAAACTCGGTATTCCGATCATCGCCATCGTCGATACGAACGGCAATCCTGAAAACATCGCGTACCCGGTCGCCGCCAACGACGACGCCGTGAAGTCCATCAAGATCATCATGGATACTTTCGTGGCCGCCATCAACGACGCCCTTGGACTCTACAAGGTCAAAGTCGCCGAAGACAAAGCCAAGGCCGACGCCGAACGCGCCGAGAAGAAGGGCGCCGATGACAAGGCCAAGACCGACGAGCGTCCCGCGCGCCGTCCGTCCCGCCGCCCCGCCGCCCGCAAGGAAGCCACTTCCGCCGACGGCGAGAAGAAGGCCGCCCCGCGCCGCAAGGCTCCCGCCAAGGAGGTCAAGGACCTCTCCGCTCTCAAGAAATCCGATGTGAAACCCGAGGAGAAATAATCATGGCAGCTATCACCCCGCAAATGGTCAAGGAACTGCGCGACAAGACCGACGCAGGCATGGGCGAATGCAAGAAGGCCCTCATCGAAGCGAACGGCGACATCGAAGCCGCGGTCGATATCCTCCGCAAGGCCGGTATCGCCAAGAGCGCCCACCGCGCCGACCGCGCCACCGCCGAAGGCAAGATCTTCGTCGCCGTCGACGGCAACCAGGCTCTCATGCTCGAAGTCTGCTGCGAAACCGACTTCGTCGCCAACAATGAAAAGTTCATCGACTACGGCAACAGCGCCGCGAAGAAGATCCTCGCGAACACCACCGGCGACGGCGACGTCACCGAGGCCGCCCAGAAGTCCGAAGAGATCGAACTCGCGGCCCTGTTCTCCAAGTTCGGCGAGAAGATGATCATCCGCCGCGCTCTCCGTTACACCACCGACCAGAAGATCGCCTACTACATCCACTTCAACGGAAAGATCGGCGTCCTCCTCGACATCGGCGGCGAAATCGATGAAGCCGGCATCAAGAACACCTGCCTCCAGATCTGCGCCTCCAATCCGCAGTACGTCAACTCCTCCGAAGTCCCGGCCGATGCGATCGCCCACGAAAAGGAAATCGCCACCGCCCAGCTCAAGGAGAGCGGCAAGCCCGAGAACATCATCGAGAAGATCGTCGCCGGCAAGATCAACAGCTGGTACGGCGAAATCTGCCTCGTGAACCAGCCCTGGATCCTTGACAACAAGACCACCTTCGGCAAGCTCTTCCCGAAGGCCACCGTCAAGCGTTTCGCCCGCTGGGCCGTCGGTCAGTAATCGCTCCCGACAGTTTCTCTGAAACATAAAACCCGTTCCGGTTTCCCGGAGCGGGTTTTTTCGTGTGCGGTGCGTCTGTTTCCTATGTGTCCGGTCAGAACCGGAAGTAGATAAACGGATTGTAGCTTTTCCCCGCCAGCAGGACGAGTGAGAGGAACAGGACGAAAAGGCAGAAGGCGTTGAAGAGCGCGAAGGAGAGTTTCTGTGCGTTGGAATCCTGCCTGAAGCGCAGCGTTTTGTCGTTGAGGTCCCGGAATACTCCCGTGGCCGGAATGACCGCTATGGCGAGGATGAGCAGCGCCCATTTCGTGAAATAGAATGAAAGCGGATGAAGGGGATCGGTTTCCAGCAGGGAGAACATGTTGCGGAGGAAGAGGAACGAATCGTGCAGCTTTTCCGAGCGGAAGATCACCCAGGCGATCACGACGACGAACAGGAGATACAGCCTGTGAAGCAGGCGGGAGAGGAATGCGCCGCCCGGCTTGTTGAATCCGGAGACCTTTTCGAACAGGATGAAGAAGCCGTGGAAGAGCCCCCAGACGATGAAGGTCCATTCCGCTCCGTGCCAGAATCCGGTCGCCGCGAACACGATCAGCAGATTGACGAGATTCCGGGGTTTGGAGACCCTGTTGCCCCCGAGCGGGATGTAGAGGTATTCCTTGAACCATGTCGAAAGGGAGATGTGCCAGCGCCTCCAGAATTCGGAGATGGAGAGGGAGACATACGGATAGTTGAAGTTCTCCGGGAAACGGAAACCGAACATCGCACCCAGCCCGATCGCCATGTCCGAATACCCGGAGAAGTCGTAGAAAAGCTGAAGGGAATACGCGATTGCGCCGCCCCAGGCCGTCGATGTGCCGATCCTGTCGACTGGCGAGGAGAAGATCTGGTCGGCGACGTAGCCCAGCGAATTGGCGATGATGACCTTCTTCCCCAGACCCATGGTGAAGCGCCTGATCCCGTAGATGAAGAGATCGACCGTTTCTCGGCGACTCTCGATCTGCCGCTCGACTTCGTGATACTTCAGGATCGGTCCGGCGATCAGCTGGGGGAAGAACGTGATGTAAAGAGCGAGTTTCAGCGGGTCTTTCTGCGCGGCGACGTCGTTCCGGTAGACGTCCACGAGGTAGGAAAGCCCCTGGAACGTGTAAAAGGATATTCCGAGCGGCAGCAGGATGGTGCGGATCCTGTAATCGAACCCGAAACATGCGCTGAGATTCTGCAATGTGAAGTTGAAGTACTTGAAGTAAAGCAGAGGCAGCAGGTCCAGGACGACGAACAGGGCTAAAAGGAGTTTACGCGGAACCTGCCGGCTGGAACCGGACAGCGCGAGCGCCCCGGTGTAGTTGACGAGGATCGAAAGGAACATGATCCAGAGGAATTCCGAGTCGCCCCAGGCATAGAAGAAATACGAGGCGAGAAGAAGGACGTAGTTCCTTTTGCCGGAAGGGCAGAGGTAATACAAAAGAAGCACGGCGGGGAGGAAGACCGAAATGAAGAAGACAGAGGAAAACAGCATGGTCAGTCCTCCAGCTCGAATTCCTGCCAGAGCAGCTGATAGACGAGTCGTTCAACATGCTCCAGGACGATGATGTCGCTTCGGTCGATATAATCCAGGTCCGACGGATAGGCCCGGTATCTCCGGATGAAGACCGCCTGCTGAAATGTGTTTGCGAAGATGTCGATGGCTGCATTCATGAAGCTGTCGCGCAAAAACAGGATATGATGAGGGACGCCATTGGGATTGTCCGACAGGATGATGTCATATTCCGGGTTCGGGATGTGGGGATCCTCCACCGTATGCACGGTTGCTGTTTTGTCGAACACGGGTTCGAAGAATTGATGAGGCGGAAAGATCCGGTTTTTGCTTCTTTTGCCGAAAAGGAACGCGATGAGGTCTCCATTCTGACTTTCTTTTTGCGTCCATTTGTCAATCGCGACAGGGGGGATGGAAAGCGCCTCGAGCAAAGGCAGATAAAGCCCGTAATAGGCGCCTTCTTCCGTCCAATGCGTGTCATATCGGTAGAACAGATCATGGCCCGAATCCGTCTTCTTTTGAAGCAGTTCCTGCCGCTGATAGATGACCGGGAAATCATAGTGCGTCTTCAGATAATCCACAAACTCGTCCACGATGTCGTCCCTCAAATACAGGTCGGGAGAATAGCATGTCAGTTCATCTCCGTGGATCCTGAACTTGTCCGGACAGATCACATAGACAAAACGTTTGCCTTTGGCAGCCGCGTATCGGGCGTGTTTATTGATGTATTCTCCGGCTTTTTGGAACTGTTCCTTCCTGAAATTCGCCAGCTTCGTTTCCGGGAGGGTTTCGTAGTAGAAAAGCCAGTCGTCTTCTCCTTCCAACACCTTGTCCGAACTGCGATTGCCGAAGGTCGTTTTGATGGTGTCCGAAAGCCCGATCAGGAAGTTTCTTCCGAAGAACCTGTCGTCGAAGTAGCGTTCGACCTGGGAAAAGCAGAAGGAAGCATTGTCGAAATGGAGGCGTTCCGGGAGGATTTCGAGTGTTCTGTTTTCCCATTGGTCGTCCTTGTCGGGATTCATCCTGAACACCGGGAAAATGGAAAGCAGCAGAAACGCGACGATCATGCCCATTTTGAGGATGGTGGACGGAACATCTCCAATCGGAAAACGTTTCAGCCGCCCTTTGTCCGGATGCGAGAAGAAGCCATGCCTAACGGATAGAAGGGCACACAGTGCTGTCGCGACGATAAAAAACAGCGAGAACAGGACCCGCCAGCTGTATGGTGTCCGGTTCCTGACGACGTCCTTTCCCCCGAGTTCAAAAGAAAAATGGTTCGGTCCGGTCCTGCTTGTGACGACTCTCCTTGTCCTTCGGGGATTGCCATAAAACCTTGTTTCGTTGAGTTTCAGTTTTACGTCCGGAAAAACATCTTCTTCAAGATCCAGCGCGTCGTCGAGAGCGATGTCGACGCGAATCCCTACGATGTCGTTCGGCAGCTGCACGACATGTTCCCGATCGATGATCGCCGGATCGGAAGAAAGGATTACGTCTTTTGACAATTTGAGACGGTCGGAAAAGACGGGATCGTCTCTTGTCGCATAGAAGACTGAAATATCCTTCACATCCTTGTCTTCGAGGATCGTTCCGCCTGCGGCATCCCGGACCGTAACCGCGAACTCGGCCTTTTCGTTGCTGGGGATGAGCCTGGTCAACGCAAAGGTCGTCAGAAAAGAGACAGCAACAAGGCATAAAAAAGCGATTACGTTTGCGTAAGCTTTTTTGTTGTTTTTGATACCGCGGATCTGTTCAAAAAAACGGTTGCCGATCACTTTTCCTGACATGGGACGACGTTCTGTTTTGTTTGTCCGCTTCCGCGGAGGCAAGACTTTGAATCATTGAAAATCCCGCCGGAAGCGAGGTTGGCGTTTCCGGCGGGAGGCTTGGTTTTATCGGATTGTCCGGATCAGTATTCGGCCATGCCGAGGCCGCGGCGCAGGACGATGGAGGTGCCTTCCTTGTCCGTGCCGACCGCGAGGATGCGCGGAGACGTGGTATCGGCGGAGACGGTGCCGGCAGCCGCGTTGGCCGGGTTGGATGCTTCCGAGAAGTCGTTGGCTTTGAGCTTCGTGACATCGGTCACCGGCTTCTTCGTGATGAGGAGCGCCATGCCCTTCTCGGTGTTGGCGGAGATGAGGATGCGGCCGTCCTTGAGTTCCATGGCGGTCGGGTTTTCTCCCTTCAGACCGATCTGCTTCGCGAGGTCGGCGGAGTGGATCTGCTTGCCGCTCTTCAGGTTGAGATAACCGTAGATGGAATCCGGATAGGGCAGGATTCTCTGGCTCGGAGCGCGGAGCGACCAGGTCTGGAACTGATCTTCGGTGGCATAGACGTAGTTCTCTCCGTCCTTGTCGAAGACGCTGGCGACGACGACGCCGGCGGGATTGGGCTGCATGCCGGTCGGAGCGGGCGCGATCTGGGCGATGGTGGGACGGACGCAGTCCTTGCCGTTGACGGCGCACAGCTGGGCGGGAGTTTCGGTCCAGGTCTCGCCGTCGTCGTCGCTGGTCACGTACTTGATGACGCGGTTTCCGCCGCCTTCATCGGTGGAGAAGACGCACACGAGGCGTTTGCTGCCGAGGCGGATGACGTAGGGATCGGAGACGCTGCCCTTTTCAGGCTTGTAGATGGTGCGGACGTCCTTTTCCCAGGCGATGCCGTCCTTATACTGGAAACGGTCGCCGAGGTCGCGGCCGTACATGGCGGCGGCGTCGACCACGCCCCAGAAGGCCGGTTTCGGCTTGTTCTGGCGGTCGAAGAGCAGCGGAGCGTTGCGGCGGCCGCCGAAGGGATAGCCGTCGAGCCAGGAGCCGTTGTCGGTGAGGCCCCAGAGGGTCACGGCCACGATGTGCTTGCGGTACTTCAGGAAGAGCGCGTAGGCATCGCGGTAGCGGTCGCGGAGGTCCTGCTGGACGAGCGCCGGGAGGATGCCGTTCGGGTACGGGTTCGGGTTGCGGCGGTCGCGCGGCAGGATGTCGATGTCAAGCTCGGAGATGAGGATGTCGCAGCCGGTGCTGAGGAACGCCTGGATGGTGCGTTCGACCTGGTCCATGTCCGGGTCGGTGTAGCGCCAGTGGCACTGCATGCCGATGTAGTCGATAAGCTTCTTGTCCTTGTTGACCTCGTTCACGAGCTTTACGATGCCGTCGCGCTTGGCGGCGAGGTCGGTGTCGAAGTCGTTGTAGACGAGCTTGGCGGTCGGGTCGGCTTCGCGGGCGGTTTCGAACGCGAGCTTGACGTAGTCGGATCCGACAATGTTATACCAGAAGGATTTGCGCATGGAGCCGTCCTGGACGACCGCTTCGTTCACCACGTCCCATACATGGAAGTTTTCCTTGTCGTGGGCGATACGGGTGCGGATGTGGTTCTGCATGCGCTTGATCAGCGTGGCGCGGCCCTGTTCGCCGGGCTGGAGGTCGCGGTAGACCCAGCCGGGCGTCTGCTGGTACCACACGAAGCAGTGGCCGTGGAGCTGCATGTCGTACTGCTTCGCCATGCGGACGAGGCCGTCGCCGCCGCCCCAGTTGAAGTTGCCTTCGGAGCGTTCGACGCTTTCCCACTTCATGGCGTTGTCGGCCACGACGCGGTTGAAGTGCTTGCCGGCGAGCTTGCCCGTGAAGGAATCGGGCTGGGTGAAGCCGCCGAGCGCGACGCCGCAGAGGAAGTCGTCCTTGAAGATTTCACGGAGTGCGGGCTCGTCGCCGAGCTCCTGCTGCTGGCCCTGGCCGCCGCCGAAGCCGCCGAAACCGCCGAAGCCGCCACCGAAACCTCCGCCGAAGCCGCCACCGAAACCTCCGGGCATTCCACCGCCCTGGGGGAATTGGGCCAGGGCGATAACTGCGGGCAGTGCGGTCAGCGCCGCCGCGATGACGAGGGGGGAACCTGAGCGTTTTTTCATACTGATGTTCCTTATGAGGCGGAATGAACCGCCATGTGTTTTGGGGTTGATGAAAACGAGTGTATAATTTATTGTTCATAATATACATGCGCGAGCAGGATTTCAAATGGAGATAAAGGAAAAAAACATGTAGTTTTTATTATTTCAAACAAAGAGGGAAACAGGGTGGAGAGACAACGAAGGCGAGGCCGGATGAAGCGAAAAAGAAACGTTCGCGGATGCGTTAAATCATAAAAATGTCACAAAATTTAGCTGTTAATCGGTCTTTCGCTATTGACTTTTTCATGTTTTCGCAGTATGTTACTGCATCAAATCGAATATTTCCAGGCATTCCCCCTCAAAACATGCCGGGAAACAGGAACAAACACAATCAATCTTTTCATGGAGGAACAATCATGAAAAAAAGCATCTGCATGCTCGGCTGCGCCATGATCGGCGTGCTGGCTGCATGCTCGTCCGACTCCGCCTTCAAACCGGCCGATCCGGCCCTCGTGGCCGCCGCCGAAGCCGCGGTCATCACTCCGACCGAGGCTCCGTCGCCCCAGATCGTGCAGAGATTCGCGAACGAACTGCGCATCTTGGACGAAACCGGCATGATGCGGGAGACCATCAAGGACGCCGACGGCAGCATGTGGTATTGCCAGGGCATCTATAATGAGGACCAGCCCGGCAAGCCCGCCATCCTCGTCTTCCTGCATGGCATCGGCGAACGCGGCGACGAGAACCTCGCCTCCATCCGCCTGGCCGTCCCCGACATCGTGAAGCAGATCAAGGACGCCAAACAGAAAGTCATCCTGCTCGCGCCCGAATGCCCGAGCAGCCAGCTCTGGGCTCCGCTCCATCGCGGCGGCGCCGGTGCGAAACTGACCGAGAAGCCCGCGCAGGCGCTCGGCCTCGTTCCGGTCCTCATTCAGAAGAAGATCAAAGAGTTTAACGCCGATCCCGACCGCGTGTACATCACCGGTCTCTCCATGGGCGGCTACGGCACCTGGGACCTCATCTCCCGTTACGGCACCGACCTCTTCGCGGCCGCGATGCCCTGCTGCGGCGGCGGCGATCCCGCGCAGGCCAGTGAAAAGCTGAAAGACCTCCCGATCTGGATCTTCCACGGCGGAGCCGATCCGACCGTGCCCGTGATGCTCTCCCGTCGTATGTACACCGCGCTGAAGGAAGCCGGCAACGACGACGTGTTCTACAAGGAATACCCCGGCGTGCAGCATGATTGCTGGACGCAGACCTACCGCAACCCCGAAGCCTGGAAGTGGCTCTTCTCGCAGAAGCGCGGCATCAAGTCCGATGTCCGTCCGGAACAGGGCGATGTCGTGAAAGTCACGCAGGAAGAATTTGAATCCGCGGGCGGCTTCGGCGGCGGTCGCGGCGGCCGCGGTCAGGGCCAAGGTGGTCGTGGTGGTCAGGGCGGCCAGCGTGGACAAGGCCAGGGCATGGGCCAAGGTCAGCGTCCGCAAGGTCAGGGCGGCTTCGGCGGCCAGGGCATGGGGCAGGGCCAGCGTCCTCAGGGGCAGGGCGGCTTCGGCCAGGGCATGGGGCAGGGCCAGCGTCCTCAGGGCCAGGGCGGCTTCGGCCAGGGCGGCTTCGGCCAGGGCGGCCAGCGTCCTCAGGGCCAGGGCGGCTTCGGCCAGGGCGGCTTCGGCCAGGGCGGCTTCGGCCAGGGCGGCTTCGGCGGCGGCATGATGCCCGGTGGTCAGGGCGGCTTTGGCGGCGGCCAGGGCGGTCAGCGTCCGCAGGCACAGCAGGGGCCCAGATCCAGCGTCAACACCATCAGTGACATCCAGACCAAGTTCCCCGAAGAATACAAGGAAGCTCAGAAGCTTCGCCAGACGGATCCCGCGGCGTATCGTGCGAAACTCCGCGATCTTCAGGGCAAGCTCACTGCTGCGAACTGATCCGAAACGGGTTTTTCCCGATCTGACATCAATGGTGCCAACCGGATACCGATACGATCCGGTTGGCATCTTTCTCCTTTTGGAAAAAATCTTTTTGAGGTGAAATCTTCCGGAATCACGATATTTTTCCGTTTCCGGCTTGTTTTTCCCGGAAAAGGCAATATATTAACACTAGCCTTTTCACCCAAACCCTAAACAAGGAGTACTACAATGGCTGCAAAAGTCGATAAGAGCAAATGCGCCGGCTGCGAATCCTGCGTCGGAGCCTGCCCCGTCAACGCGATTTCCATGAAAGACGGCGCTGCCGAAGTCAACGAAGCCGATTGCGTCGGCTGCGGTGCCTGCGCTGGCGAATGCCCCTGCGAAGCGATCACGGTTGAGTAATCACCGATCCGCTTTTTTGCAAGAAGAAACCCGGTTTCACGACCGGGTTTTTTTGTGTCCGTATCTGGGGGTAAAATACCTCTGAAACAACAGGGTATCATTGATTTTTTCCTCATTCCGTGCTATATTAATATTTTACCCCGAAAAACAGAAAACAGCAACCCGGCGCCTGCCGCATTCCATGGAAAACAGCTTTAAAAAATATGTGAAACCCCTGCTCGGCAGCATCTGGTTTTTCCTGGTCGTGTATCTCCTTCTGATCGCCGGACCGGATTATCTGCCGCGCATCTTCGTGCAGCGCGACCGGCTGCCGTTGGAATGGACCGGAGCGTTTTCCGCACTGGCGGGATACATCTTCCCGTTTGCGCCGCTTTTTCTGCTGCGCGGACGCTGGTTCCGGGTGTATGCCGTCGTCCTGATGTTTCTTGCCGCGCTCAGTTTCTTTGTCTGCGGCTATGTGGTCCTGCGGTTTCACATGCCGCTGCACGCGGGCACGCTGAATCTGCTGTCCACGACTTCCTGGCGCGAATCCCGCGAGTTCATGCTCCGGGAGATCATTTCGCTCTCCATGGTGTATTACGTGCTCGCGACCGCGACCGGGCTTTCGATCGTCTGGTTTTTCGGGTTCGGCGTGAGGCCGCTTCTGAACCGGAAGCTGTCAGGGATTGCCGCCGGGTTCTGCGTGCTGCCGATCGCCTGGATTTACATCTATTACTCATGGATCAACCCCGATCCCGTCCTGCGCGGTTCCGCCGCATGGTTCGCGCTCCTTCCCAACGAAGTGGCGGATTCCGGCAGGAAGATGGATATCCTGCACGAATGCATCGTGTATCCGCAGATCCCGCAGGACCTGACCTGCGAAGGCCCGGCGGACGTGGCGGTGATCGTGATCGGCGAAAGCGCCGTCCGCGGGCACCACTCGCTGTACGGATACAACCGCGAGACGACGCCCGAACTGGAGAAGAACATCAGCGAGCTCGTTGTGTTCCGGAACGTGATCTCAGCGATGCCGGTCACGAACTATTCGCTGTACTACATGCTGACGTTCAAGACGCTCCACGACCAGTTGCATCCGCGCGCCACGATCATGTCCGTGCTGGACCGCGCGGGCTATCACATCGACGCCTATTCCACGCAGGAGGATTTCGGCGAGAACTCCGTTTCCGCGCTCTTCAAGCCGTGGCATCCGAAGTACCACGAAAACGAGTTCGACGGATGTCTGATTGACGACGTCCGCGAAGCCCTTGCGGACCGCAAGGACCCCATGCTGATCATCCTTCACATCATGGGCAGCCACATCACCTACCGGAACCGTTATCCCGAGGAGTTCGATCATTTCGCGGAACAGAAACCGGAAGTCTCCGGGCAGGAGATCAACCCGCTGTTCCAGGAGAACATCAACACCTACGACAACACCATCCGCTACACGGACTATGTGCTCGGCAGCATCATCAAGCAGTTGAGGACTGCGGGCGGGAAGAACATGCTGTTCTATTTCTCCGACCACGGCGAGAACGTCGAGACGAGCTTCCTGCAGAATTACCGCGACGCGGAGAAACGCGATTCCTACGAAGTGCCGTTCCTGTTCTGGTTCTCGCCCGAATACCGCGAGGCGTACCCGGACCGCATCGCCGCCGCGGAAGCCGCCGTGGACAAGCCGATCCAGCTGGACCGCGCCGCGGAGGGCATCCTCTCCATTTTCGGCGTCTCCTCGCAGACTTATCCCGCGAGCGAGAATTTCCTTTCGCCGGAGTTCGCCATCAAGCCGCGGTACATGATGGAAGGCCACGTCCTCTACAAAGAAGACGAATAATCCTCGCCCCGAATTCGTTCAGCGGAGTTTTTCAGTTCGCGCCGCGCGGCTGGACCGCCGGAGCCGGCTGTTTCCGGGAGATGATGACGATCGGGCGTCCGCACGCCTCGAAAACCGTCTTGATTTCCTCCAGACGCTCGCGGGACGGGATTTCGATCCAGTCCTCGGTGCCGGGACGGTCGAGCGAGTTGACCTGCACTTGGTCGGGTGCGATTTCGCGCAGGCACCGCACAAAGCGTTCGAGCGAGGCGGGGGAATCGTTGACGCCGGGCACGATGAAGACCTCCAGCCACATTTCCACCTTGTTGACCGCGCGGAACGATTTCAGCGCGGCCATGAGGCCGTCGAACGTCACGCCGGGAGCGGGGCGGTTCACGCGGACGAATTCCTCTTCGTTCGAGGCATCCAGCGAGGGCATGATGAGGTCGATCCCTTCGAGTTCTTTCTGCAATCCGGGATCGCCGAGCAGCGTGGCGTTCGTGATGAGGCAGATTTTGACTTCCGGGCGTTTTGCTTTCACGGCGCGGATGATCCGCCCGATGCCGGTGTGGAGCGTGGGTTCGCCGACGCCGGAGAACGTCACGTAGTCGATCTTCTCGTGTTTCTCGAAAAAAGCGTCGAGTTCGGCGAGAACGCGTTCCACGGGGTAGAAATCGCCGCGTTCCATCGTCAGGTTCGTGGTCGCGCCGCATTCGCAGTAGACGCAGTCCAGTGAGCAAGTCTTGAACGGCAGGAGGTCGACGCCGAGCGAGACGCCGAGTCTGCGGGAAATGATCGGTCCGAAAATGCTTTTCTTTTTCTCTGTCATATCTGAAACTCCTCCGGGATCACCCGAAAAACATGATTTTTACCGCGATGGCGAGCAGTACCCCGCCGCCCACGAGCGAACTCCGGCTGCCGAGCCGGTCGCCGAACACGCGTCCGGAGATGCAGCCCGCGGCTGAAATGGCCGCCGTCACTGCGCCGATCATCAGCACGTCGCCGGCGATGTCCGTGCGTCCGAGGCAGGCATAGGAGACGCCGACCAGGAGCGCGTCGATGCTCGTGGCGAACGACAGCACGATCAGGCGGCGGAGTGAACAAACGCCGATAAACTTTTCCGACCTCTCAGCCTTCGAGAAGCCTTCCCGGAACATCTGCGCCGCCACGAACGCCAGCAGGAGTCCGGCGGCAATCCGGCCGAGTTTCTGCACGATTCCGCCGCACAGCCCGCTCGCGAACCAGCCAATCGTCGGCATGACCGCCTGAAACGCGCCGAACGCCGCCGCGACCAGTACGATCTTGTCCCAGGTCAATGTTTCGATCCCCGGATTCCGTTTGCATCCGCAGGTGTACGAGCCGCGCGCATGGCAGACGGCGCAGACCGGAGCGGCGGGCGTCGGGCTGAGGAACGGCAGACGCCGGAACCAGGGGCGTTTTTCGGAAGGATTCGATGCGGATTCCGCTTCGGCCTGCGATTTCGGGCAGGACCAGCCGACTGCGCCGAGCGCGAGGGAAACTGCGAGCGCATCCATTGCGAGACCTACGCCCATGAATGATGCTTCCAGAATGTTCACAGCGCACCTCGCAGATGTCGGAACCAGATCATTTCCCGGGTTGAAAAACCGTCCGGATCCCGGAAAAAAGGCAAAAAAATGGTACGCCCTCGGGGACTCGAACCCCGGACCCAATGATTAAGAGTCATTTGCTCTAGCCGACTGAGCTAAGGGCGCACAAAAAACAGAATGCATATAATATAGACCCTTTTGCCGGAAAGTCAAGCGGGAAACATGAAAAAAGACGAAAAATGGATCGGATGCGACTGTTTTTCGGAAAAAACGCCTGTTCATCATTGCTTTTTTCATTGGAATGAGGTATATTATTGGTTCTTTTTCATGAAAAAAATCAGGACGGAATCAAATGGGCGAAAGTTTCGAGGCGCGACTGATCGCGGCAAGCTCCAGGGAAGTGTTCAAGAAGGCCAAGCAGATCCTGCACGGCGGCGGTCTGCTCTGCTGCCACGAGATCGAACACGGGGTCCTTCGCGCCGTCTGCCGCGACGCGAACGGCATGGTGTCGCACGCCGAGATCCGCGGTTTCCCGAACGGCCCGTTCTCCGGCACATGCACCTGCCGGGGCAAGTTCCCCGGATTCTGTCCGCATTCGATGGCCGCCGCGCTGTACCATGCCAAATACACGATCAAGAAGCACGAGGAGCCCCAGCTGCCGGATCTGCCGGCGCAGTTCGCCGGACTCCGGTTCGTCGGGATTCCCGAACTTCTGACCGAGCTCCTGGGGGAACATCCCGCCCACGTCGAGATCGAAACCGAGGACGAACTCCCGCACGCCCCGAGCAAATGGGAAAATGTTCACCTCCACGTAAACCTGTTCAACGGGAATCGCGGCTACGCCGGAAACCAGACCAATCTCCGCCAGCTCCATTTCGACAAGTCGACCGCCTCGCTCCGCCTTGAGGCGTTCTCGCCGCAGGACCGCCAGATCATCCGGTTCCTCGCGATCAACGCCGAACAGCTGGAACGCCAGACGCTGTCGCTCACGGCGGAACAGTGCACCGAATTCTTCCATTGCCTGCCGGGATTCACCAGGTTCATGCACAAGGGCCAGCGGATCGTCGTCCACCCGGACCAGGCCTCGCCCGTGCTTCTGCTCGAAAAGCTCCGCACCGGCTGCCTCCTGCGGTCCGCCATCCTGGTCAAGGGCTCGCCCCTGCCGCTGAAGGACGTGAAGGTCATTGCCGGACGAAGCGGCTGCTGGGTCGGCATGCTCGGCGAATACTGGTGGCTGCCCGCCCGCAACGACGTGGCGTGGATCCGCAATTTCCTGCGCACGACCATCCAGCCGTGCAACGACGAGGCGGCGAAGATCCTGCTGGCGGCGAAGGACATGCCCATCCGCATCCTGCCTTCCACGGGCGTGAAGGTGCGCGAACGCAAATTCCGCACGGTCTACGACGGCCGTTTCCTCGACGACGGCACGCTCGAGCTCACCATGATGTTCAACTACGGCAACCAGCTCTGCGCGACCGACGCCACGCGCTTCGGCGCGAGCGGAGCCGCCATGTTCTGGCTCCGCAATACGCTGGAGGAGGAACAGCGCCACGAGGAGCTGATCCATTTCGGATTCTCGCACCGTACGAAACGCTCCGTGTCCGGTCCGTCGGTCGTGTACCGTCTGGGCGACCGGGAGGCCGTCGGAATGTTCATCGAGGAAGTGATCCCGCGCTGGGAACGCGAAGGCCGCGATTTCCTCCTCAATTCGGAGCTGGCCTCGCTCGCGGGCGAGAATTCGCGTCTGGCGCTCCGGACGACGCTCCGCGGATCCGGGCCGGACTGGTTCGAACTCGGGATCCGTCTGACATCGGGCGGCGCGACGGTCCGCTGGAACGATCTGGCCGCGGCCGCCTCGAAGGGCGAAAACTATCTGCCGCCCTCCGCCATCAGCAGGCATTTCGTGCGGATCCCGGACGCCCTGCGGCGTCTGGCCGCCTCGCTTCAGCCTGTCGTTACGTATCTGCCCGGCGCGGACGACGATCCCGACGCCGAGATCATCCGCATCCCGCGCCACGCGGCGTATTACTGGGCGGACGCCGCCTCGGAACTGCCCGGCGCCGTGCCGGTCGATTTCCTGCGACTGAAACTGGACTACGACAGCGTGCTGAGCTCGCCGGAACGCCCCGAACTTGATCCAGAGGTCTTCCACGGCCAGCTCCGCGAATACCAGAAGACGGGCGTGGCGTGGCTCGACGGAATGTCAAGCCGCGGCTGCAACCTCATCCTCGCGGACGAAATGGGCCTCGGCAAAACCGTGCAGGTCCTCGCGTTCCTCGCCGTCTCGCCTCAAAAACGCCTCCCCGCGCTGGTCGTCTGTCCCACCACGCTGGTCGGAAACTGGGCCGCCGAGATCAAACGCTTCCTGCCGCGGTTCCGCACGCTCGTCGTAAACGGTCCCAACCGCGGCGCTCTCTGGAAAAAGGCCGCCACGCGCGAGATCGTCGTCACCTCATACGCGCTCGTGCGGCGCGACATCGAACACATCGCCAAGGTCAAGTGGTCCACGCTGATCCTGGACGAGGCGCAGCACATCAAGAATCCGCTCAGCCTCAACGCGCGAACCTGTAAGTCCATTCCGTCCTCCAGCCGGATCATCCTCACCGGCACCCCGCTGGAGAATTCCGCCGAAGACCTCTGGAGTATGTTCGACTTCCTTCACCCCGGCCTGCTCGGTTCGCTCAATTCCTTCCGCGAAAAATACTCGGAAATTGCTGCCAGCGCCGAGCTGAAACGCGAACTCGTGCGCCGCATCGCGCCGTTCATGCTCCGCCGCCGCAAATCCGACGTCTGCCTCGAACTCCCGCCCAAACAGGAACAACTTCTTTACTGCGACATGGAAACGCCGCAGAGAAAGCTTTATCAGACGCTGGAGGAGCGTGCGAACGAACAGTACAAGCAATTCAGCGAACTCGAATCCGGCGACCGTTCCATCACGCACATCCACCTGCTCGCCTCCATCATGCGGATGCGCCAGGTCTGCTGCGCGCCGGAACTCTTGCCGGAAGGCGAGGGGGCGGGGATTTCCTCGGCCAAACTCGAACTCCTCAATGAACTTTTGCTGGAAACGCTCGACTCCGGGCACAAGGTCCTTATCTTCAGTCAGTTCACATCCATGCTGTCCATCATCCGCGACAGGCTGGACGCGCAGCAGATCGAATACGAATACCTCGACGGCTCCACGCACGACCGAGCCGAACGCATCGACCGGTTCAACTCCGACCCGGAGGTGCGCGTTTTCCTGCTCAGCCTGAAGGCCGGCGGGGTCGGCATCAACCTCACGTCCGCGGACACAGTCATCATCTTTGATCCGTGGTGGAATCCCGCCGTCGAGGACCAGGCCGCCGACCGGACACACCGCATCGGGCAGACGCGCAGCGTGAACATCATCCGTCTGGTCGTCCGCGATTCCATCGAGGAACGCATCCTCGCACTCCATGAACGCAAGCGTGCGTTGTTCAACGACCTCGTGGAGGAATCGACGGAAGCGCTGTCCTCGCTGAGCATCGACGACGTGAAGTTCCTGCTCGCACGCTGATCTTTGCTGCATTGATCGCTTTCTTTCGAGCGGGGTGTCCGTTTTATATCTTTTTTTTGTCTTCCGCTTTGGTTGACTTTTTTCGTT
The DNA here is from genome assembly GCA_902762495.1 of uncultured bacterium. Taxonomy (GTDB): domain Bacteria; phylum Verrucomicrobiota; class Lentisphaeria; order Victivallales; family UBA1829; genus UBA1732. Next base: position 41,991 of record CACWOL010000018.1, read on the forward strand.
TTATAAAATAATGCAGCCATTCAAAGTATTTGTCTGATCTTTTGCTGGAGAAGTCCGCTATTCTCTTTTGGTAATACGAAATACTTTACAGTAAAAATGACACGCTGCACACTCTTTTCGGTCTGTTGCATTCTTAAAACCATTTCATTTTCGCCTGTTTTGTGTTGAAAACGGATGATTCCGGCCTTTTTTTATTCGATCATCAGTCGGAGGGATATGTTGTACCGGATTGTGCAAAAATATATTTTAGAATACAAGCAAATTAGCGTTAATTAACGTTTTATTTTTGATTATTTTTGAGATATTATATGTTTTTAAGCATTTTTTTACTTTTTGCCTCTTTTTTTTTCGGTTTGAATGGGGTATAATATGACTCGGAAAAGCATGGCACGTTTCCATGTGCAGGACGGTCCTGCATACAACGCCCCGGCGTGCATGCGATCCGACGGCGCGTCGACGGTCCCGGACGCGCGAGCCGCCTGTTCAACAACCCCCCGGGAGCAACAAGATTGAAGGCAAATCATGGGCGAACGCGAAAAAGGCAAAGTCAAATGGTTCAACAACACGAAGGGCTTCGGATTCATCGAGCGTGAAGGCGCGCAGGACATTTTTGTCCACTACAGCGCCATCAAGTCGGAAGGCTACCGCACGCTGAAGGAAGGTCAGCTCGTCGAATTCTCCGTCGGTCAGGGCGCCAAAGGCCCGCAGGCCGAAGACGTTGAACCGATCAATCCGGCCCCGCAGGCATAATCGGATATCGGAAACGCTTTGCCGGTTCGCTTTTTGCGGACCTTCGAAGCGGAAGAAGCACCCGCTCCAAAGCATCCCGCGCCTCCTTGATGAGGCAAAACGATGGGATCGCCGGGCGGGTGTTTTTTATTGTCTCGCGACGTGCCCCGGATTCGGCTTTTTCCCGTGTCACCGGGCGGAAGTACGGGGTGTTTTGAGGCGGTTCCAACCCGTTTCAATCATGCGCCCGAATGTCACGCCGGCGAGCAGGACCAGCGGCAGGTCGAGGAACGGCACGCGATGCCGCATCTGAAGATGGACGAACGTATGGGCGGACCATCCGACGCACAGGATCATCAGCAGGAAAAGCAGAAGCGTACGTTTTTTCTTCAAAAGCACGATCCCTGCCGCACCGCCCGCGAACAGGAGAAGTTCGGAAAGGGTAATCAGCCAGAAGACCGTCCGGGGATGCGCGCCGTGCAGCGGCCACGGACGGATGAAATGCCACGCTTTCGCCGCGCTCATGCGGCAGAATTCGCCCGCGCCCATTGATCTGATCTCCTCCATGGCTTTGGCGAACTTGATCGCACGGTTCCAGCCGTCGTTCTGGTGTTCCAGGAACTCCGTTCCGCCGGACGCCCGGTACGCCAGAGCATTGTCGCGGTTGTTCCCCACGAACAGATTGAAGCCGCCGAGACAGCCGGACGGATTCCACGAGCCGTAATTGATGTGGTTCCGGATGCACAGCGGACTCAGGAGCAGCAGGAACGCCGCCACGTAGACCGCATAGTCCGCCAAAGCCTTTTTTATGTTCGGCGCGTTGTCGGCAAGGAATCTGCCGCATGCGCACCGGATCAGCTGAAGCACGCCGAATGCCGGAAGCAGGAGCAGCGCAGTCGGGCGCACACCGCAGGCCAGGGCGGCGGCCGCACCCATGATGATATATTTCCGGCGGGATTCCGTCCAGGTCCATGCCAGGATGAAGACGGCGAGCATCAGAAGGAAGAAACACTCGGAGGAGAAGCGCAGGGAGAACGTCAGGAAGAGCGGATGGAACGTGACGATCGCGGCGGAAATCAGCCCGGTGCATGTCCCCCCCAGCCGTTTTCCGGCCAGAAAGACCGTCCATGCGAGGAGCGTTGCGGAGAGCGCCGTGAAAACCGCCGCGGCGGCCGGCGGATTGCGCAGGATCTTTGCGAGCAGCCCGGTCAGGAATGCGAGGAGCGGAGGCCGGAACGCCTCGGGGATATCGCGGGTGCGCGGCGCTTCATAATAGCGTTCCTCTCCGGCCATGAACGTGCCGTTTTCCATGAACGACCGGACTCCGGCGAGGTATTCATTTCCGTCGTCGTGCAGGAAAAAATCGGGATGCCGTTCCGCGATGAACCAGTCCGCGGCCAGATGCGCCAAGAGCAGCAGGAGCAGGCAGACGACCGTCCGCAACGACATCCGGGTCTGCATCTGTTTGAGAAATTGCATCCTTACGGCGCGTCAGTCCGCCTGTCCGTCGGACAACGGCGGGAGGTAGTTGACGATTTTCTCGATGGTGACGGGCTTGAAGATCACGTCGCTGAAACCGAGCGTCATGCACTCTTCCTTCGCGTCGATGTCGGCAGTGATCGCGATGACGTTGAGCGTTTTGAATCTCGGATCGGCGCGGAGTTCCTGAAGCAGCACGCGTCCGTCCATCTCCGGCATCCAAAGGTCGGTGAGGACCAGGTCGAACGGTTTGAAGCTCGTACGGATCTTGTCGAGCGCGTCCTTCCCGTTCACGGATGTGACGATGTCGTAGACGCCGTTCTTGCGGAGCATGGCCCGCAGGATGGAGATGTTCAGCGGGACGTCGTCGACGATCAGGACATGGAGCTCTTCGCGGGGCTTCCCGTGGAAATCGATGTTGCTGCCTGGGCGCGGGAACCTGTTGGTGCGTTCGGAGAACCTGACCTCCGGGATGCAGATGTCGAAGACCGTGCCCTTGCCCGGTTCGGAGCGAAGCGTGACGGTGCCGTTCATGCGTTCGACGAGGTGGCGGCAGATGGAGATGCCGAGTCCGAGGTCTGTGCCTAGCTTGGTATGTCCGGTGACTTCATCCGCGGACGCGGCCGGTTGCATAAGGCGTTTCTGCGTTTCCTCGTCCATGCCGCTCCCCGTGTCGGAAACGGTGATGAAGAGGGTGCCTTTGTCGGAATTCTTTCCGCGCTCGAAGTCGATCTTCAGGGCGATCTCGCCCTCCTCGGTGAACTTGACCGCGTTGTCCAGCAGATGGAAGAGGATCTGCCACATGCGCTTCGGATCGACCTCAAGATACGGCATGTTTTCGTCCCAGTCGCCGAGAAGTGTGACGGGCTTGCCCGCCACGGAGACGTCAAAGGAATGCAGGACCTTTTCGGCCCGGTCGTTGAGGTCGGTCAGGACCGGTTCGATGACGAGCGTGTCGGATTCGAGTCTGGCGCGGTCGACCATGTTGCTGACGAGCTGAAGCAGGGAGCGTCCGCTGGTCGTGATGGCGTCGCAGGCTCCGTTGCGCTCCTTCTCGTCGGCGAGCCCTTTTTTCAGGAGCTCGGTGTAACCGATGATGGCGTTCAGCGGAGTGCGGACGTCGTGGCTGACGCAGGAGAAAAAATAGCTCTTGGCTTTTTCGGCGGCGACGGCGCGGTCGCGGGCGAGCTGGAGCTGGCGGTTGATGCGGACGACTTCTTCGTTCTGACGCTTGATGACCGTGTTTCTCGCCTTGCGTTCGATGCAGACCGAGATCACGTTCGCGACCTGTTCGAGGAGCTCTTCGCAGAATCCGAGGGATTCGAAGGCGTCTCCCGTGAAGAGCGTGGCGATCTTGCCCCATTCGTCGCCCTCGAAGAATATCTGGCGGGCGATGAGGATTCTGGTCGGGCAGTTTTCGGGCAGGGGGAATTCGGAGATGTTGTCGTCGTTGACCACCACGTTGCCGTTGTGACAGAAGAGCGAGGCGTCGGCGGTCTTCAGCGGGCAGTCGATGCACTTGTTGCAGTAGGTGTGCTCGTCGTCCGGGAACCAGTCCTGGCGCGTGCCGTCGTGCCTGTGCAGCAGCACGTGCTGGCAGCCGAGCGTTTCGATGAGGCGCCTCGCCACGAAGTCGAGCAGTTCCTCCGGTTCGGAGTGGCCGAGCAGGAACGCCGTGATCTCGTTGCGGAAATGCTCGGTGTTGATCTTCTGCTTGATCTCGGTTATGTCCTGCACCACGCAGAAGAGCAGGGTGCGGCCGTCCTTCATTTCCATCGGCAGTTTCCAGTACAGGAAGACGCGGCGGTTGCAGTCGCCCCACAGGCAGGTGTCTTCGAAGTGGATGAGTTCGCGTTTCGCCAGCGCGTCGGCGTCTGTCCGACGGATGACCTCAAGCGATTTGTCCTCGTAGAATTCCTTGTCGCATTTGCCGACCATTTCGGCGGGCTTCAGATGGTGCAGGGACGCAAAGGCCTGGTTGCAGCGGACATAGCGGAAATCATTGCCGGGATCCTTCACGACGCAGGGGAGGGGCATCAGATTCAGGACATTGTCGGAGATCTCGCCCTCGCGGATCGCCTCGTTCTTTGCCTTGGCGAGCGCGGCATAGACGTTTTTGCGTTCGAGCGCGTTCTCGATGATGCGGGCGTTCTTCTGCAGGAAGGCTTTCTCGATGTCGGTGAAGGATCGTTTGGCGATGTAGGCCACGGAGAGCAGTCCCCAGAATGATCCCTGCACGTTCATGCGCAGGGCGATGTGGCAGACAGCATGGGGCGTGTCGGGTGCGATCTGATCGATTTTGAAAACCTGGCGGATGCGGATCGATTCCTCCTCGTCGAACGACCCGATTCCGAGCATGCGGCTGCGATCGAGCAGATCCATGATCATGCGTACGTTGGACGTAATACGTTTCGGCAGCGAGTATCCGCCGCGGATGGCGAAGGAATCCGGTTCGACGGAGACGACTCTGTTTTCTTCGTCGAAATGGGCCAGATAGCAGTAATCGGCGTTCAGACGGCGGCGGATGACCTCCAGGATCTTGGCCGGAGTGGCGAACATCGGTTCCTGCTGGAACGTATACAGCGCGTCCGCCATGGCTTCGCTGTTCATCTGGTGCTCATGGTCGTCCGTCATGTCCAGCGACATGGACAGGATGCAGGATTTGCCTTCGGCATCCCGGATGCCGAGCCTGGTGGTGCGGAAATAACGGGTCTGTCCCAGCGGCCCGGGCATGCTTTCGTAATGCACGGACGGTTCTTTCTTGTCCATGGCCTCTTCTTCGTTCTGCTCCAGTTCGTGCGCCTTCTCCGCCGGCAGAAGGTCGTAATTCGTTTTTCCTTTCGGGTCTTCGATGCCGGAATGCTGGAAATAATCGGAAAACGCCTGATTGCAGTCCATGTAGCATTTGGTCTTCCGGTTCTTCAGACCGATCAAAAGCGGAATGCTGTCCAGTATCCGCTGCAGAAACGCCGTTCTGCGCGAAAAAAGACGCTCCGCCCAAATCAGCAGGAACAGAAAGCTGAGGACAAAAAGCGATACGGAAATGAGCTGGCTGATCCAAAGCTTGTTCTGTCGGCTGGTCGCCATCGCGCGGCGAGAGTCCGCCAGCTTGGCCGCCCCGGACAGGCTTCTGTCCAGAGCCGTGTAGATATCCGTCTTGTACTTCGCATAGGTGTCGCCGAATACGAGGTCCAGCGCCAAGTGTTCCCGTTCGTGCATGTCTTTAGCCAGGTCTTCCGGCGCGACCGCGACAAGTTTCAGTTCGCGCGGATAACCGGAAGAGGCGGCCTCTTCTTCCGGCGTCATCAGGCGCATCGCGGTGTACTCTATGTTCATCAGGTCAAAGGAATACTTCACCGCGAGCTGGAAATCCTCCTTGATCTGGTCCGTTTCCGGCCCTTCGTCCGGCAGCTGCTTCAGCAGGTTCAGACCCCACTCGCGGTTCTTGGTGTCGAACGCCTCCTTGAAGTACTCGTCGCGATATTTTTTATCCCCGGTCGCGACATAACGCCGTACGGCCTCGGACAGATTATCCGAACCGTCGCGCAACCGCGAACGTACCCGGTTGTAATCCTGGTATTCGAGTCTTGCCCGCCCCATGACTTTCGTGTTTTTTCTGAGCTCGAATGAATTGTAGACGATATATCCGAGCAGGAGGATGCCGATCGTTACCAGGCAGAAGCTGAAAAACCGATTGTGCCTCTCGAAGCGCATGGTTTGTTTTTTCATTCCCGATTGATCTCCGGTTATGTTCAAATAAAGGTCAGGAGCACGATGTATTTTCCGATAATATAGCACCGATTTTTCTTTTTACAATATGCCCCCGGAAATAAAAAGAAGAGATTGTTTTCAGGGCGGACGGAAAGAGTCGGATGGCATCTTTCTTTTTCTTCCGGTTTTTTCCTGTTTTTGAGCGTTTTTTTCTTGCTTTTTTATACTGGACGGTGTATAGTTATAGATGCCAAAGTTGCATGGGGGTGTCCCGGTTTCGACTGGTCGCGCTGAACGTCAACTGCATACCGAGGATGATCGTTGGCCTCGTTAATCATCGGTCAATCCAATAACTGCGAACGAAGAGTACGCACTCGCTGCCTAATTAGCTGCGGCGACGTCTTCTCCCCGACGGGCGCTGGGGGAACAAGGCGATAATCCGCGTCCTGGTTCTCATGGTTTTTCCGCCGCCATGGAACGAGATTTCAGACGGAATAGTCGCAAGGAAGCCCGTTTGCCGGCTCTCGGCGCGACGATAAGCATCAAAGGCAAAACATGTATGTAGACGTTGCCGCTATGCCTTCTCAGGACAGGGGTTCGACTCCCCTCACCTCCACCAATTTTAAGCTCAAAAATGGGCGTTTTGCCCCATTTTTGCCCCATGTTTTGATGGGAAGAGGTTTTTTGGGTGGCATAGACTGTCTTGGCACCGAAAAAGAAAGGTCGGTCGTCATGGTCAGCTTGCAGAACAAGAGAAAGTATAAACGCATGTCAACATTACAGGGAAAGTTACGGAGACGAAGTAAAGGCGGTCAGTTTTCGTACCGCCTGATTGTTGCGTCCGGAATTCGGAAGGAGTTCGCGCTTGGAACCACCGATCCGAAAGTCGCATGTCAGAAAGCCGAAGAGCTGGATTCTATCTGGCTTGCACCAACGCCTGAAGTCGCGTTGGCTCAAATGAATGCGATCCGTGGTTTTTCTCGCGCATCTATGAGGCTCCCCTTTGAAGAAGCGTGGGAGAAATATCAGGTTCACCCTGATCGGGCTACGCCTCATACCGTCGCTGAACAGCAGTCATATCACAGGACGTTTGATGAGTTTGTCCGGTTCGTGACCGAGGGTAAATTAACGGGACGAGGAGCAAAACGTCCAAAAGCAACCTGTATCAGCGAAGTTACGCCCAGACTCTGTGAAGAGTTTTCCGCTTATCTCAAGACCACCATGCTTGCGGTCGATACCCACAACCGGAAGATCAAACGTCTCCGTAAAATCTTCGACTGCCTCAAGGATTATTACGATGGCGATAATCCTTTCCGCTCAAAAACGCTTTTGCGGAGTGAACGCGAGGAACAGGGATCCGTCGTACATCGTCAGGCATTCACCAAAGAACAGGAAGAACAGCTGCTTGCCGTCCTGTCGGATTCCGATCCCAGGCACAAGCTTATCAACAAGGCAGAAATCCGAATCGTATATATCATCGGGATGTTTACCGGGCAACGGTTGAAGGATTGTGTCCTTCTGCAATGGCAAAACATCGACATGAAGAACCGCCGTATCTGGGTGAAACAGTTCAAAACGGGAAAAGAGGTTACAATTCCGATTGCACCTGAACTGTATGATGCTTTGACTGAAGCGGAAGAATGGCGCTGCGACCAATACGTCACGCCGAAATCGGCAGCCCGTTATAATGTAACTGCTGCTGATGGAAAGAATGTCGGCAACAACCTTATTGATATTGACGTCATGCGACCGATTCGCTGGATCGGATTGGAACCATCAGTTGAGGTGCCGGGCAGGAAGAGAAAAATGACCGTATACGGGTTCCATTCGCTCCGTCACAGCTTCGCCAGTTTCTGTGCTGAGGCGGGTGTTCCCAAAGCGACCTTGCTTTCCATCCTGGGAACAGATTCTGACATCGCTGACAAATACTACACGCACGTCAGCGACGAGAGTCAGCGCAAGGCCATCGAGGTCATCAGCAACCGGAGCAGTACGTCTGCTCAGGAAAGAAATAATCAGGCACTGAGCTTGATCGAGAAGAACCGTTCTACGGTCGATCCTGCCGAGCTTTTGGAACAAGTCTACACAATCCTGAAGGGAACGTAATAATGGATAATGACACTTCAACGCCTACCTCTGGAAACACAGATAACTTTCTCAATAATAATATCGATGATCTGCCGAACAAACTTTGGTCGACCATTGCTATACCAGTTGATTTAGTAATCCCAACATCTTGGTTTAAAAGCATAGTCGTGACCGAGTTTAAGAAAATGTTAGTCCCATATATAAATAATCATCCGGAACATAGAGACATTCTTTGGAAAGTATTATTCAGGGATTTTATTCAAGCCTATCGCAATGAGAAAGATAATCATGCCAATCCATTTGTAGATGATGAAAAGCGGTTAAAATGGGATGGAATGCATCAGCGATTTCTTGAGGCAAAAACAATAGATGAATGTTGCGACATTGTCAAAAAATCAGCCGAAGAAGGATTTGAATTTAAGAAGGAGTATCTCGCAGCCCTGAATATAACGAAAAAGCTTAAGGAGATGAAAGCAAAAGGGATGCTGGAACACGCAATGGAAGAATTGGTTTTCGTATGTTATTTCAATAAGAATATTTCGCTCTCAAGAGAAATGGAACAAAATGAACAGGAGTCAAAAATTAAAATTTTTATAAAAGCGGAAAAGAAATACAGAAAATTAGAACCGTTTTTAGTATACTTGCACAAGGTTGAAGACACGTGGCACACTAAGTACAAAGTCAGCAAGAAGAGCGCGATTGAAAGTGTTTTCAAGAAGAACGTAGATAAAGATGTTTTTATAGCATTGTTTAGGGAGCATTTCGGTATTAACATCAATGACGAGGCTGGAGCTGAACAGGCAAAAAAAGAACTGACAAAAATGGTTGACAAATACACAAAGCTATGGTACGAATTCAATAATGGAGTCAGCAAAAATGGTCATAAGCGACAAAGACGTCGACCGCATCCGGATCGAGTTAAAAAGATGATCGGGGAAAGCGTAAAAAGAACAAATGCTCGAAAAAACAATGAAAAGACAGGGAATCGTCCGGCAAGGTCCGGCAAAAGAACCAAACGGAAGACATCCTGATCATTTCTCGTATACCACATAAAAGACAAAATGCCCATCGCCTTGGTGGGCTTTTTTTGTGATCGAATGATTTCTGAAATTCGCTTTTTTGTTAAGAGCTGGGACTGTTTTCCATGTTCCACTTGTTTTTTTCTTCTTTCCTGTGTTTCCGGATTTGCGGATGTTTTTTCCGGTTGTTTCTTTCCGTTTGAACTCGACCGGAAACAAAATCTGGACTTGGCACTGGACAGTTTTATTCTTCTCGACATTCTTCAGAAAAAAACGGTAAAGCTGTCATCCAATTTGCATTTTGTTGCGAACGCCGACACGAGGAAGCCCCCCCCCTTCATGGGTAATCGCGGAAGAGGGAATGGCGGCTTGTAAGTTTGCAAAACCCGATTGCAAGAAGGACTGTAGGAAAAGATAAAAGTACAATGTTCTTGCTGCGAGAAACTTATGCTTATTTCTTTTCGTTCTTTTTTTCTGTGGATTGAAGGATAAGAAATATACGCAACATGCTTATATTGTGAAACTTGCTCTTTAACTCTTTGTTTTTTCCAAAAGAAAAGGATTGCATTTGTTCCGACAAAAGACGAACAAACAATCTGTCTGTGTTATTTGAGGCTCTTGCCCGTCCGCAACAGGAGCATCCACGCATCCTTCGGAGACCGCTTTCATCGTTCCGGGTGTTCCGATTTCAGGGGGGATATTTTCCGGTTGATTCTTTCCGATCTGAGCTTAACCGGAAAGCGGAAAATCAAAAAAACCCGATTCCTTATCCCCCGCATCCGGGTAGGTTTTTCAACGAAGAAATCCAAGCTCCCAAAGATCAACCATGCCGTGTCGGGAAACCCGACACGGCATGGTCTCTTTGTTGTGTATTATGCCCATTGTCTCCGGTATTTTGCAATCAGGCGGTGAACCGTTTCCAATTCGTCCTTGGTCAAGTTGCCATTATCCAGGTACTTCTCCGCGAGTTCCGTAAGGACTGGGGCATCCATCTTGTTGAATCCGATGCCGTTCAATCTCTTCGTCATCTTGGTGGATTTCTCGTCTGCGTTCTGGTTTCGATATACGATGAGGAGATGATCGATGTCGGGATTCATCGAGCCCCGGTTCCCGCCTGATCTTGGATCTGTCTTTTTCTCTATCGGTTCGGTCCCGTCGTCCTCCGAGTAATAATCTGGTATTTTGTCCGTTGTGGGGGTCTTACGTTGCGGACATTTCCCAGGACGTTCTGGAATCGCTGACGTGGCATCCTTGCGTTTGCTTTTGGGCTGATGTCCTGATTCGACTTCGCGATAGAAATCGACGACGGCCTGATCAAGATTAGCGTCAGCAGGACAAATAGCACGGTCTATCCGGAGATTGTCGATATTACGACATCTGGAGAGTGCGGTGTAGAGCTGGCCCGATGCGAAGCATCCATCGCCGAGTTTTACCTCCACACAATCCAAGGTCAGCCCCTGGGACTTATGGATCGTGACCGCATACGCGAGCTTGAGGGGGATCTGAACGAACGTTCCGACTTCCCTTTGCCGGACAATAGGTTTGCCAGTGTTTGCGTCAAACTCCGATTCATACTCGTATTTACTCCACTTTGTGCGCTGGATCGACACGGTAGGCCCCCGGTCAAGGCGAACGTGCACCACGGCGTTTTCGCCGTCATCCATGGCTTCGATAACACCAATCTCGCCGTTTACGTATTCTATCTCGCCATCAGCTGAACGCTTGTTTGTCAGCGTCATCACCCGTGCACCGACCTTCAGTGCAAGCGTTTCTGGAGTCGGTTGGTCTCCTTCGGGAAATCTGCCCCATATCACGGCACGGAATACATGGACTTCGCCTTTGAGCCTGCTCTGATGCATCTGGTTCAGGGCATTGGCAGTACGGTTAGTGGTGCAGAGGTAGATGGGGGGATGATCAAGTGGAGCAGCTTCGACGCAGAGACGGGTCAGCGCCTCAATCACGTTCAACGACTTTTTAAGACCCTCAAGTTGTATGTCGCGAATCTCAAGTTCACCGTACCTCAAATGGTTCAGGATTTCCATAAAGAGCGCATCATTTCCCTGGCGGTGGACCGTTTGCAGGCACACACACTGGAGATCTGCCTGCTGCCAGAGAGTCGTTTGGAAGGCATAATGCCCGCCAAGTTCACGATCCAGATAATCAGCTTCGGTTTTTTCCTTCACAACTGGCGGAAGTTGCAGGAAATCCCCGACCAAAATGACCTGCTTCCCACCAAAGGGCTTGTTGCATCCAGTAACCTCCTGCAGACGCATGTCAATGGCGACGAAGAGATCGCTCCTCACCATGGAAATCTCGTCGATCACGATGGTCCTGACGCTGCGAATCATGTCAATGCGCTTTCGACTTCCGACAGGCTCTATCGAATCTGGCGTAAGGAGTCCTGGCTTCAATTGGAAAAAACTGTGGATCGTCGAACCATTGATGTTAATAGCAGCGATTCCTGTCGGTGCAAGGAAAACACATTCATGATAGCATCTTTCTTGAAATATATCAAGAACTGTTGATTTACCTGTACCAGCCTTTCCTGTTAAAAACACATTTTTTCCGGAAAGCATCAGGTCAAGTGCCTTTTTTTGCTCGGAAGTGAGCTTGATTTTGGGTTCTTTCATAATAAAGAACTCCTTTCAATTTTAAGTTGCAATTTTAAGTAAATCGGATAATATATCCCATAATATGTCTGACATATACAAAAAAATAAAAAGATTGTTCCAAAATCGTAACGATATGCAACAGCCCTGTCGTTTTTATGTTTCTCTGAAATCGTCAACGTAATAGTTGTTCTATTTCTGTGTGCCTTTCAACCGCATCTTAGCTGAAGAGCATCCCTGTACAGCTGCTTTCCGATACCATTTCGCAGCTTCTTTTTTACTTTTCTTGAAACCGTTTTCTCCAAACTCATAGCATTCTCCAAGCTTAAATTGGGCAGGGGCAAAACCAAGTTCGGCAGCAATACGAATGCATGGAATACATTTTTTCTCATTAAAGGCCTTTCCATCATCAAACCCGCGACATAGGCTGCTTCCACATTGATTGATAGCTTTGATTGGCATTTCATCATTAGTCATTCTATCGTTTACTTTTTTACTTTTTGAATAATAGATTTTTTGATTAGTCATAATTTAATATCCTTTTAGTTGAGTAATATTTGTTGGTAGAAATATCTCACATAATATGTCACACATACATACAAGAAAAAATGTAGTCCTTACCATTTGACTTGACATTTTATTTATGAATTCTATCATGCTCGATAACTATACTATTATTTTTGTCCTAAAAAAGAAAGATATCTTTTTTCTTATAGTAGATGTTCTTTCGTATAACCAGTGTGTCGATCATTCTAGTTTGCGCATATATGTCTTCATCGGAATCAATGAAGATTCCGCATTCAACCGCAAAAGAAAGGATTTCACTTTGAAAAAAAACTCCCTCGCTCTCCTCCTCGCCCTTCTGGCCTTCATCCCCGTTCACGCTCAACAAACGGTGGTCATCGAACGCCCCGGCGTCTTGACCAACCTTGCATCGGCCGTGAGCGCAATCGTTGCGCTGCCGATTGTAGCCGTCGAAGGCATCGTAGTCGGCACGGCAGAAGCCGCTGGTTCACTTGTTCACGGCTCCACGACGGTCATCGTCGCGCCATCAACAAGGCCCGTTCCTGCGCCGTCAGCCGTCATTCCGGTCCCCGTTTCAACCGCCGTCAAAACGGCTCCAGCTGCCATCCCGACCACAACGATAGTCACCACGCATAGCGATGGCACGGTCACGACCGTAACCCGGCAGGCTTCAGCTTACGAGCTCGGTCCGAACATTGTTGTTCCGGTTGATCCAGCGCACCGTGTCGGGACTTCACCGTTCACAAACCCGTATGTTTACCGCCACAAGTGAACATAATTTAACCTCAAACCACCTCACTTTAATTCAACCTTTACAGGAGAACAGTCATGGAAACAAACCCCAATTCTGAAAAAATCAGCACAGCTCCGGAATCCCCCACCACAACAAATGAAGAAATTCTGAAGCTCCTCCGTCAGCTCGTCGGTCAGGATTCCAATACGAACGAACAGAACCTCGAAGCGTCCCCTGAAGATGCCGAGGACGACGATGAAAACGACATCGAGAACCACGAGGCCGTTGGCAAGCTGGACGAAGAAGACGACGACTACACTGACGACGATCTTGAAACTGTCGGTTACATCGTCGGCGGTGCCGCCCTGGTCGGTGCCGGGGCGCTTCTTTATCACCTTCTTCGAAAACTCTGACCGGAATAGGATACTGTGAACAGGGATTGAACAGAATCCGAGAAAGAGAGCATCCCCCTGCCGGCCCCAAGCCGGCAGGGGCTTTGAAAAGACCTGAATCCAAACTCAAATGAGGAGAAAATCATGAAACGCAACTATACACACCTTATCATTGTCCTTGATGCCTCCGGTTCCATGCGCACGATCCAGAGCGACATCAAAGGCTCCTTCAACGCATTCCTGGACAAACAACGAGAAGAATCCGGTAAGACCGTCTTCGATCTCTTCCAGTTCAACAACACAGTGAAACGCATTGTCAAATCCGCTGACCTCGCGTTCTTCCATGACGACCTCATGACGAAGTATAACTGCTCCGGCTGTACAGCCCTCAACGATGCTGTCTGTACCGCCATCGACACCGTAGGACGCGAGTTTACTGAAATGCCGGAATCCGAACGCCCGGAACACGTCCTGTGTGTCATCATCACCGATGGAATGGAGAATGCGAGCAAGGAATATACCACGCAGGACGTCAAGGACCGCATTGAGCACCAGAAAACGAAGTACAATTGGGAATTCGTCTACCTCGCTGCCGATCCAGATGCCTTTGATGCCGGAGAAGATCTCGGTATCGACCACGAATCCTGTATGGAGTTTTCGCATGACTTCGCAGGCGTGGAGATGCTCTGCTCTCGAATGAATCTCTGCATGGATAAGATTCGGAAGAAACCGAAGAAGAATTGAACTCCGAAAACAAGTTTTGAACAGGAATCCCCAGGTAAGGGACCTTCACCGAGCATGCAATGTGCTCGGTGGAGGGATTTGAACAGGAGTTGAGTTTGTTTTTTTATCCGAGAGCAACGGTCTTGAGCTTCCTTACGCTTTCGTTGGGCTCATTCCTGCCGAAATCACAGCATGACATCTGTATAGATTCGCACTTTCTCCTCAATTCCGAGCTCCCTGGCATACCGCATCAGATTTCCAAGCTTCTTTTTTTCTCCGCCCATGTATTCCCTCATCGCTGTTCGGAATGTCTGGACCTCTACATCCTTCCTGCATCGGATCATATCACAGATTGTCCGTTCACGGTCGTACACCGGGACTTCGTGACCGTAAGCCGTTTTCACATTCGTAATGCCCAGAGCATACCATTCCGACTTGGAATGAATGACCCGGATTCCCTGCCTGTTAATATGTGTTGAGTTGTAGCCTTCTGGCACAGTTACTGTGGTTGCAGCCGGTTCGCGTTCCATCAAGCCGTGAAGATAAAGTGCGCTTTCGTGGGAGAAAACAACTCTGCTGTTCCGAAGGGCAAGAAGATAATAGTCGTCGGGCCAAGCTTCCGCTGTTGCATACACACCGTGGGCGGTTCTCGCCATTCCTCGTGTCTTCAGGTATTTCATCAACGTATAGTTCGAAATGGCGTGCTTGCGTACGGCGGACACCTGGAGATAACCATTCCCGGCTTCCACCAGTCGATCCATGAGAGCGTATTGTTTCATGTCCGTCACCATGATTCATTCTGAGTTCAGATTTATCTTTTCTCGCTATCTAAGGCAACAAAGGATAGCGAAACTGCAATGAAATATAACACGACCGGAGAAAAATGCAAGCGGATTGGATGGTTTTTCCGGAAAAACGTATCCAGCTCTATTCTTTTGGAGAAGACCGCGATCTGTGAAAAAAGATAATGTCCGATATATTCCCTGTTCAAATTGAGGTAAAACGAACAGGATTATTCGGCATACAAGCTCATTTCCTGTACAGTCTGAACTGAAAGTATTCTCTTTTATGTCATAGGACATTTTTTTCGGCTTTTTTTCGTGTTTTTTCTTTTGACTGACATTAGATGGCAGTGTAAAGTGCTATATTAACCTCGAAAACGAAAAACGTCTACACGTCTGACAAAGGAGAATTGAACTATGCTGTGCGGAAATTGTAAGAACTTCGACCCCGAAAACTATTGTTGTACCGTCCAGTCCGGGCTCTATCAGGTGGATACACCCGAAACAGATGGCTGCCCTTACTGGGAACCCGTATCCAGGCAGGAAGAAGAAAGACGCATTGAAACCTACGGTACCCCCGGATGCCTGATTATGTTTCTGCTGATTCCATTCTTCCTGTTAATGAAATCGATTTGATGAGGAGCAACCAATGAACAAGACGCAAACAAAAAACCAGCCGGAGCTTCCGACATACTTGAACTACAACAAGCTCATTTTTCACGAAGACACCTGGCCTGATGTCCTCGGGAAGACCTTGACGATCGACTTCAAGCGAGGTGAACTTGAATTAAGAGAGATTGAGGGTATCCGTACGTGCAACATCTCATTCGCCG
>CACWOL010000019.1 GCA_902762495.1 uncultured bacterium
ACGAGATCCCGTACAAAATCTATCTTTCCGAGGACGAACTCCCGAAGGCGTGGTACAACGTCCGGGCGGACATGAAGAACAAGCCCGCGCCGTTGCTGAACCCGGCGACGAAACAGCCCGTGACCGCCGAGGAGCTTGGACACGTGTTCTGCGACGAGCTCGTGAAACAGGAACTCGACGACACCACGCCGCTGATCCCGATCCCGGACGAGGTATACGATTTTTACAAGATGTACCGTCCCTCGCCGCTGGTGCGCGCGTACTTCCTCGAAAAGGCGCTGAAGACCCCCGCGAAGATTTACTACAAGTTCGAGGGCAACAACACGTCCGGCAGCCACAAGCTGAACTCCGCCATCGCGCAGGCGTACTACGCGAAGAAGCAGGGGTTGAAGGGCGTCACGACCGAGACCGGGGCAGGGCAGTGGGGCACCGCGCTCTCCATGGCGTGTGCGTTCTTCGGGCTCGAATGCCACGTCTACATGGTGAAATGCTCCTACGAACAGAAGCCGTTCCGCCGCGAGGTCATGCGCACCTACGGCGCGGACGTCACGCCGTCGCCTTCGACCTCGACCGAGGCCGGACGCCGCATCCTCGAGCAGTTCCCCGGCACGACGGGCAGCCTCGGCTGCGCGATCTCCGAGGCGGTCGAGGCGGCAGTCACGCACGAAGGCTACCGCTACGTGCTCGGCTCCGTCCTCTCCCAGGTCCTGCTGCACCAGAGCGTCATCGGACTCGAAACGCAGGCCGCGCTCAAGAAATACGGCATCAAGCCGGACGTCATCATCGGCTGCGCGGGCGGCGGCTCCAACCTCGGCGGCCTGATCTCCCCGTTCATGGGCGAAAAGCTCCGCGGCGAGGCCGACTACCGCATCGTCGCGGTCGAACCCGCTTCCTGTCCGAGCTTCACGCGCGGCAAGTTCGCGTACGATTTCTGCGACACCGGAAAGATCTGTCCGCTCTCGAAGATGTACACGCTCGGCTGCGGCTTCATCCCGTCCGCCAACCACGCGGGCGGCCTGCGCTACCACGGCATGAGCTCCATCCTGTCCCAGCTGTACCACGACGGCCTCATGGAAGCCGTCTCCGTGGAGCAGACCTCCGTGTTCGCCGCCGCCGAACAGTTCGCGCGCACCGAAGGCATCCTGCCCGCGCCGGAGAGCAGCCACGCGATCCGCGCCGCCATCGACGAGGCGGAGAAATGCCGCGAGACCGGCGAGGCGAAGACCATCGTGTTCGGCCTGACCGGCACCGGGTATTTCGATATGGTCGCGTACCAGAAGTTCAACGACGGCGAAATGGGCGACTACATCCCCACCGACGCCGAACTCGAAAAGAGCTTCGCCACCCTGCCGGAGATGGATTGATTCGGCAGTTCTGTGCCGAAGCGTCAGCTCGGCACTATATCAGTGGAGGACTTGTCCTCCGTGCCTTGCTTCGCAACGGTACACTGATATTCAGTTAAGCGATTATAAAAACAACGCCCGCGGAAGTTTCGGCTTTCGCGAGCGTTTTGTATTCCGGTATTGGACCGGGGTATTACTCGTAGCGGAGGGCTTCGATCGGGTCGAGGCGGGAGGCTTTCCAGGCGGGGTAGAACCCGAAGAGGATGCCGACCGTGGCGGACACGATGACGGCCGCGACGATTGCCTGCGGACTGGCTTCGATGGGCCAGCCGAGGACGCCTGCGATCATGAGGGACATGCCGTGTCCGAGCAGGATGCCCATGATGCCGCCGGAGATGCACAGCACGACGGATTCGATGAGGAACTGACGGAGGATGTCGCGGGAGCGCGCACCGACGGCCATTCGGAGTCCGATCTCGCGGGTGCGTTCCGTGACGGACACGAGCATGATGTTCATGATGCCGACGCCGCCGACGACGAGGGAGATGAGGGCAACGCCGAGGAGCAGGTTCGTCATGAGCGTGGAGGTCTGGTTCAGCATGGACATGAACTCGGCGGAGTTGCGGACCGTGAAGTCGTCGTCCTGCTCGATGCCGAGGTTATGGCGCTTGCGGAGGAGGGCGGAGACTTCCTGCACGGCCTGCTCGTTCTTCTCGATCGTGGAGGCGGTGACGATGATCTGGTCCAGTTGGGTGAAGCGGCTGTAGAACAGCTTGTCCTTCGTAATGCTGTTGTCCTGCTCGGGATAGAGCGCGCGGCCGCTGATGGCGAAGCGTTCGCCGGGGGAATCGGAGACGGTGCTGTTCGTGTTGGACGCAGTCCCGGTCTTGAGGCCGGTCACGCGCATGCGCATGGTGGTCCACGGGGTCAGGACCACGTCGTCCTCGTCGGAGCCCATCATGTTCGCGCCCTTGGTCTTCAGGACGCCGATGACGGTGAACGTGACGTCGCCGATTCGGAGTTCGCAGTCGATGGGGGACATGTCGTTGAAGACTTCCTTCACGATGGTGGTGCCGACCACGCAGACGCGCGCATTGGTGTCGACTTCCTCGTTCGTGAAGATGCGGCCTTCCTGGACGTCCCAGTTGCGGATCTCGAAGTAGGCGGGGGCCACGCCGAACATGTTGCTGGGGACCCAGTTCACGTTGCCGAAGATGACCTGCACGCCGCCGCCGCGGACGACGGGCGAATACAGGGCCACGCTAGGGCAGTTCTCGCCGATGGCGTCGGCGTCGGCGGGGACGAGCGAAACGGCCGCGCCCGCGCCCTGACGCGCACCGCCGGGGCCCATCATGCTGCCGGGCATGACCATGATCGAGTTTGCGCCCATGTTCTCGAGGGAGGACTGGATGGCGCTCTTCGAGCCGTTGCCGATCTCCATCATGGTGATGACGGCGGCGATGCCGATGATGATGCCGAGGGTGGTGAGGAGCGTGCGCGTGGGGTTGCGGCGCAGGGATTTGAGGGAAGTGAGGATGGTGGAAATGATTCTCATGGTCTGGCCTCCTTCGCTTCCGTGCCGTGGAGCGGATCGTTTACGATCTGGCCGTCCTTCAGCAGGATCGTGCGCTTGGCGCAGTCCGCGATCTCGGTGGAGTGCGTCACGAGGATGACCGTGATGCCGGAGGCGTTGAGCTCGGAGAACATGTTCATGACCTCAATGCTGGTCTTCGAGTCGAGGTTGCCTGTGGGTTCGTCGGCGAAGAGGACCGGGGGCCGGTTGATGAGTGCGCGCGCGATGGCGACGCGCTGCTGCTGGCCGCCGGAGAGCTGGGACGGGAAGTGGTCCATGCGTTCGCCGAGTCCGACCTGCTTCAGCGCCTCGATGCCGCGGCGGCGGCATTCGGAGGCGGAGAGGTTCTGCGCCGTGTAGTTGAGCGGCATGATGACGTTGTCGAGCGCGCTCGTGCGTGGCAGCAGGTTGAAGCTCTGGAAGACGAATCCGATCTTCTTGTTGCGGATCTTCGCGCGTTTGTCGCCGGAAATGCGCCCGACTTCCTCGCCGTCGAAGAAATAATCGCCTTCGGTCTGGCGGTCCAGACAGCCGAGGATGTTCATGAGTGTGCTTTTCCCGGAACCGGACGCGCCCATGAGGGCGACGTATTCGCCTTTGCCGATCTCCAGCGAGATGTTCTTCAGAACAGGCACGGAGATTTCGCCGAGGAAATACGTCTTGCCGATGTTTTTCAGTTCGATGAGGGACATGTGCGGGACCTCGCGATCAGTTTCTCGGGGCTCCGGGACGTCCGCCCGCGCCGGGAGCGGTGACCGCGCCGGAACCGCCCGCCGCGGCTTCACGCTGGCTGGCGCGTTCGCGTGCGCCCGCGCTGCCGCGTCCGGAGAACCGGGGCATTCTGGGCAGGAACGGGTTGTTCTGCATGCCGGACTCGGTGCCTTCCGGGCCGCGCGCGGCGGCGGAGGTGTCGATGCCGGTCACGATGACGTCCCCTTCCTTCAGGTCGTCGGTGATGATCTCGGCGAGCGTGCCGTTGTTGAGGCCGACCTTGACCTTGACGGGGGAAAGGAGTCCTTCGCCCTTCTCGATCCAGAGGAGCGCTTCGTCCTGTCCGGCCTGCACGGGGTTCGCGAGGGCGGCGGGGTCGATGTTCTGCACGTTCGGGGTATAGCGGAGCGCGGAGGCGGGCACGGCGAGGACGCCGCGTCGCGCTTCGCGGATGAACTTGACGTTGGCGGTGAGGTAGGGCTTCAGCATGCCGCTGTCGTTGTCGGTGTTGACCTCGACAATGTAGGTGACGACATTCGAGGACAGTGTGGCGTTGAGGCGGATGCGGAAGACTTTGCCCTGGAAGACGACGCCGGGGAAGGCGTCGCAGGAGAACGTGACATCCATGCCGGGCGTGATGCTGCCGATGTCGGCTTCGTTCACGGAGACCCACACCTGCATCTTGGCGAAATCCTTTGCGACGAGGAAGATGCTGGACGCGGCCTGATTGGACACGACGGTCTGGCCGATGCTGACGCGGCGGTCGATCACGACGCCGTCCATCGGGGCGGTGATGGTGCAGTAGTCGAGGTTGCGTTTCGCGCGGAGCAGGGAGGCTTCGGCGCTGGAGAGGGTGCCCTTCGCGCTGGAGAGGGAGGCTTTTGCCTCGGCGAGTGCGGCCTTCTTCACGGCGATCTCCGCCTGCGCGGTGCTGTAGTCGGACTGGTAGCTGTCGTAGTCGCTCTTCGTCATGGTCTTGGACTGGAAAAGAGTCTGAGCGCGGTCCCAGTTCGCCTTGGCGAGGGCGAGACGCGTCTCGCTCTGCTTGAGGCTGGCCTCGGCGCTTTCGATGCCGGCTTCGGCCTGGACGATGCCGGCCTTGGCGCGTTCGTGCGTGGCTTCGGCGTCCTGGAGGTCGGCCTTGTACGGCACGTCGTCGATCTGCGCCAGCACCATGCCGGTCGTCACGCGGGAACTGAAGTCGACCGGATTGCCGTCGGCGTCCTTGCCGAAACTCATGATCTTGCCGTTGACCTGCGCGCCGACGTTCACGAGCTCTTCAGGCTCGACTGTGCCGGTGGCGGAAATGGAGCGGATCACGTCGCCGCGGACGATCTCTTCGGTCTTAAAGACGACTTTCTCGTGGGCCTTGCTGCGGGAATAGCTGCGCAGGACGACCCAGCCGACGGCGAGCACGCCGAGTATAATGATGAGGACGAGGAGTTTTTTCAGGAATTGTTTCATGTGGAAACTGCCTTTATGTTATGTTTTGATTATGTTTCGGTTTGAGGTGGAACGAGCTCAGATGCCGTTCTGGTCTTCCGCCGGGACAGCGGCGGGCTGGCCGGGTTTGCCCGAGGAGGAGGAACCGGAGGTGTTGTTCCCGCTCATTTCCTGGTTGATGGTTTCACCCTGGGGAGCGGCGGCGGGATCCTGTTCCATGTCGCGGTCGCTGAACGCGTAGACGGCGGCTTCGAGCTGCGCCTTGGCGTTGGACGCGTTGATGACGGCGTTGAGCAGGTTGTGCTGCGCGCTGATGACGGAGTTTTCCGCCTCGTTGAGGCGAGTCACGAGCGCGGTCCCGGCCTTGTATTCGTTTTCGACGAGGTCGCGCGTATCACGCGTAAGCTTGTAAATGTCCTGGGAGATATGCGCCTTTTCGATGTTGGTCATGTAGTTGTCGTAAGCCGTGCGGACGTCCGTGATGACGGTGATCCATGTCTGTGCGAGGGAGTAGTCGGAGTCGGCGAGGCTGGCGTAAGACTGGAGCGCGGCGAAATAGTCGGAGAAGCCGTTGAAGATGTTCCAGTTCGCGCTGATGCCGTAGTTGAAGCTCCAGGATCCGTTGCTGGTCGTGAGAGTGCGGGCCAGGCGCGTCTGGTTGCGGCTCCAGTTGTAGCCGAGGCTGTAGTTCGCGTTGACCTTCGGGCCGAACGCCGTGAGGGACTTCCAGAAGGTGTATTTGGCGGACTCGAGACGGTCGCGGTACTGCTGGAGGTCGGGACGGTTCGCGAGCGCGGAGTCGAGGTACACGGTTACGTCCGCGAGAACCTCCTTTTCCGGCATCGTGACTTCCTCGAACGTGACGGAGTCCGGGATGGTGCCGTCGGTGATGCCGAGCGTTCCGGCGAGGACGTACTTTGCGGCGCGGATGTTGTATTCGGCGCGGATCAGTTCAAGCTGACCGTTCTTGAGCGTGATCTGGAAGTTGAGGACGTCGGAGAGGAGCGCGGTCCCGGCGTCGTACTTGTCCTGGGTCTCCTTCAGCATCTTCCTGCTGTAGTCGATCTGCGCCTCGGCGATGGCTTTCTGCGAGATCGCCGCCTGGACCTCGTTGTAGGAGTACGCGACGGTGCGGAGCAGGAGGCGTTTCGCGTCTTCCTGCGCGTCCTTCGCCTGGTTGAGGCCGTATTTCTGAACGAGGATGTTCATTTCGCGTCCGAGGCTGTCGAAGATAAGCCAGGTGCCGTTGAGGGACGGGCCGACGCTCGTGGAATAGTTCCACGGCTTTTCGCCGGAGCTGGACGAGGTCACCTTGGAGAAACTCTGGCTGACGGACATGCCGGCGTTCAGGGTCGGCGCATAGGTCGAGAAGCTCTGGTAGTATCTGGCGCGCGCGGAATCGATCGAGAACTTGACGCGGAGGAAGTCCGGATTGTTGTTCAGCGCGAGTTCCCGCGCCTTTTCGAGCGAGAGGACCTTCATTTCTTCGGGGAAGAGGACTTTTTCCTCGTCCGGGATGTCGGTGTAGGTGGAGTGCGTGATCGCCATGGGGGGCTTGGTGTAGCTCTGGCAGCCGCCGAAAAGGAGGGCGGCCGGAACCGCGAGGAGGAGAAGTTTCTTATTCATGGTTGTTTTGGATACTCCGGAGGAAAAGTTGAACGACGGGAACGGGATCGATGGACTCGTCCCGGAAATCACTGATCATGCAGATATTGTGGATGGCGCCGTTGAAAAGAATGACGGCGGCGGAGAGGTCGACGTCGCAGAATTCGCCGGACGCGACGCCGTCGCGGATGACGCCTTCGATGATGGTCTGGCGGCGCATGTAGCCGACGATGACCGGATGGGAGGAATCCTTGGGGGGAGGGACGTTCTCCATGATGGCGCGGTGGTACTTGCGCTTCTCGCGGAACGTGCGGATGATGAAGAGCGCCATTTCGGAGAGGCGTTCGGACGCCGGTTTGGCGTTGGCGGCGATCTCTTCGAGCCTGTCGCAAAGCTCGGAGATGGAGGCGCGGGCGATGGCATACAGGATGTCGTTCTTGTCCTTGAAGTAATTATAAAGGACGCCGCGCGAAACATTGAGGCGCTTCGCGATGTTCTCTGTGGTGAAGGCTTCCCAGCCGCCCTCGCAGAGCAGGGCGATCCCGGCGGAACAGACGTCGTGCCGGATGGATTCGGTCATCATTTCGCGCATTTTCTGCGTGTATCTTGGCATAATGAGAACTGAATTGGATAGGAAAATGCTGTATTTTGGACGAATTTGACAAAGTGATTTTATTATGACACCGTGTCACGAACGGCATAAAAAATACACCGTTTCCGCCTGAAATCAAGAAGAAATTCAGGATAATAACTTGAATTTGATAAAAAATGCATTACATTTAGTAAAAAATTCATGTATCAAATAATCTCAAAAGGAGAAAATACAAATGAGCGACAAACCGCTGCCCGACCTGACCCAACCGAAAAGCAAATGGAGCGTCGGGACGCTGACGTATACCGCCGCCGGACTTGCCGTGCTGTTCGCCCTGCTGCTGTGGGGCGATTTCGCGTGGTCGATGAAGGACCGCGTAGTCTTCCCGATGACCGTAAAGCTGGCGAAGGAACGGTTCGAGCTGAACGACACGCTGTACTCCATCCTGATCATTTCGTTCCCGAACTTCACGAACATCTTCCTGATGCCGATCGTGAGCTATCTTTCCGACCGGCACCGCGGCCGCCTGGGACGCCGCATCCCCTTCCTGCTCTTCACCACGCCGTTCATCGTGATCGGCCTGCTCGGCATCGGCATGAACGCGGAGATCGGCGGCGTGATCGGAAAGATCACGTCGCTGGATGCGCGTGCGGCGGCGCTGGTGGCGTTCTGCGTCTTCTGGGTGCTGTTCGACTTCGGCAACACGCTGGCGTCGGCGATCTTCAACGCCCTGGTGAACGATGTGGTGCCGCAGCGCATCATCGGGCGGTTCTTCAGTCTCTTCCGCATCATCAGCCTGCTGGCGGGCATCCTCTACAACTACTACCTCTTCGAACACGCGCTCGACTGGTTCAAATGGATCTTCCTCGTGCTCGGCGCGCTGTATGCCGCGGGCCTGTATTCCATGTGCTTCTTCGTGAAGGAAGGCAAATATCCGCCGCCCGAGGAGATCCCCGCAGACAAGAGTAAGTTCCAGCGCGTTTTCGGCGCGCTCATCGATTATTTCCGGCAGTGCTTCTCCGTGCCGTACTACCGCTGGATCATCGTCGCGCTCCTGCTGGCGAACATCAGCTTCCATCCCATCAACGACTTCTCCATCCAGTACGCCAAGGCGATCGACGTGCCGGACAGCACCTATGGTCAGCTGCTCGCCATCACGTACTGTTTCTCCATCGTGCTGAGCTATCCGCTGGGCGCTCTGGCGGACCGGTTCCATCCGATCCGGACCAGTTTCGTTTCCCTCGCGGCGTATGCAGTCCTGATGCTTGTCGGCTGGCTGGTGGTCGGCAATCCGTGGCAGAAGGAAATAACCTACCACATCCCGGGACTCATGTCCGGCTCGAAGACGCTCGTCCTGTCCTCGTTCGCGATCGTGTTCATCATCCACGGCGTGGTGTCCGGGTGCTTCTTCACGCTGTCCAGCTCGCTGCCGCTGCGTCTCTTCCCCGGCTCGATCTTCGCGCAGTTCGCCTCGGCGAACGCCATGATCCTGGCGCTCGGCACCACGGTCATCGTTCCGGCGTTCGGGTACTTCCTGGACGTGCAGGACAGCAACTACCATCTGCTGTTCCTGCTGGGCGCGGTGCTGTCGCTGATCTCGGCTGTCGCGTTCGTGAAGATCCATTTCTACTACAAGCGGTTCGGCGGCGACGAGAATTACATCGCGCCCGACGTGATGACGCGCGAGAACATCCTGAAGGCCGGTGACAAGTTCCGGACGTTCATCGTTCACGGCGCGGTGGCGGGCGTCATCGCCGGATGCCTGCTCGGGTACTGGTTCGAAAACCCGACGATCCGGGCGGAGTACAGCTGGGGCAAGTTCTACGGGAACTTCTTCGAAGTGATACAGCGTCCGTCCTATGAGGTCAAGGAAGATTATCTGGTACGCCGAAGTCCTGATTGTATGGCGATTGACATCAGAATGAAGCCGGTCCCCGCCCCGGTGCGGCCGTGGCTGCTTTCGGTCGTCACGTTCGGACTGGTCGGGATGTTCCTTGGCGCGCTGATCCCGAACAAACGCCGTCCCGTGAAACGCGGTCCGAGCGAGGCGGAAACCGCCTGATCCGTCCGCGCTGAAACAAGCTCAAAAATGAACTGCTCCGGTCTCGGTGAAAGTCATCGGGCCGGAGCGTTTTCCGTTTCCGAAACGGAAAACAGCGTCAGAATATGCCGTTTTTTTCCTGAAAAAAACTGGAAAAAAAGCGCTTCGCGTGCTACATTATCTTAATAAAGTTTTTCGTTTACCCCTGAACGCGGAGATTTTTCTTGAAAAAAAACACGGAAGAACAGCAGGCGCGGCCGTATCTGGTGCGTCTGGTCAGCCTCGGCTGCCCGAAAAACACGGTGGACACGGGTGTGGCCGCCGGAGCCTTGCTCGTGGACGGATTCGGCCTGACCGCCGATGACGACGAGGCGGACGTGATGTGGATCAACACTTGCGCCTTCCTGCTCTCCGCCCGCAAGGAGGCGATGTCGGAGATCAGCCGGGCCTGCGCGTGGAAGAAACGCCGCGCGGGGCGTCTGGTCGTGGTCGCCGGGTGCCTGCCGCAATGGGACAAGGACGGCGCGGTCCGCGCGAAATATCCGCTGGTCGACGCCTGGGAGGGGATCGATTCGCCCGCCGGGATCGGCGCGGTATTAAAACGTCTGATCGCCGACAAGCCCGTTCCCGCACGGAAAAAAGTCAAGCCGTGCTCATGGATCTACGATGAAACGACCCCGCGTCTGCCCGTCGAATCCGCGCATTTCGCCTATCTGAAGATCGCCGACGGCTGTTGCAACTGCTGTACCTACTGCCTGATCCCGTCCATCCGCGGCGCGCTCCGCAGCCGCACCGTGGCGTCGGTCGTCGCCGAGGCGAAATCGCTCGTGTCGCAGGGCTACCGCGAACTCATCCTGATCGCGCAGGACACCGGGGCGTTCGGACGCGACCGTAGCAAAAACGGCAAATCCGAACTGTCGGACCTGCTCGCCGCGCTGGATAAGCTCCCCGGCGAATTCCGCATCCGTCTGATGTACGTGCATCCGGCGTCCATCGACGACGCCATGATTAAAGCTTTCAAGAAATGCCGCCGCCTGATCCCGCACATCGAAATGCCGGTCCAGCACGTTTCCGACGCCGTGATGGCCGCGATGAACCGTCACATCACGGCGGAACGCCAGTCCGAGGTGATCCGCAAGCTCCGCGAGGCGGGATTCACCATCCGCACCACGCTGATGACCGGATTCCCCGGCGAGACCGAGGCGGATTTCCAGCAGCTTCTCGACGCGGTGAAGGCCCGCATCTTCTCCCGGATCGGCGTGTTCGCGTTCTCGCCCGAGGACGGCACTCCGGCGGCATCCATGAATGGGCGCGTCCCCTCGAAGACCGCCGCCGCACGCGCCGCCATGGTCGCCGCCGAACAGGAAAAGATTTCGCGGGAAACGAACCGGGCGCTGGTCGGACAGACGCTCGAGATCATCCTGGACGAGGACGCCGGACACGGCCGCTGGCGCGGACGCATGCTCATGGACGCCCCGGACATCGACCAGACGGTGCATGTATCCAAATGCCCGGCCGGACTTACGGCGGGGATGGCCGTGCCCGTGACCATCACACGGGCGGCCGCATACGATTTGTACGGAACCTATGAAGGGCGGAAGCCCGGAGGAAAGGCAAAATGAAACATCTCCCGAACGCGCTCACGATCAGCCGCATCATCCTGATCTTCTGTTTCGTGGTGCTTGCGAACTTCGACGGCGCGAATCCGACTTGTGTCAAAGTCGGGGAACACACAGCCTATGTCTGCCACGTGATCGCCCTGATCGTGGCGTTCCTGGCGGGCATCACCGACCTGCTGGATGGCTACCTCGCCCGAAAGTACCATGTGGAAAGCGATTTCGGCCGCCTGATGGACCCGCTCGCCGACAAGATATTCATCCTTGCGACGTTCATCATGATGCTGGACTACGGCATGATCCCCGGCTGGGTGCTGATCGTGATCCTGACCCGCGAGTTCATGGTGACCGGCCTGCGGACGCTGGCATCCTCCAAAAACGTGATCATTTCCGCCGACCGCTGGGGCAAGATGAAGACCGCCACGCAGATGTTCACGCTGGCGTTCGGCGGGGCGGCATGGATCCACCTCTTCGGACTTGACCTCGGCGTGTCGCCCGTGACAATCATCTGGAAATGCCTTCAGGGCGCGGTCGTGCTCATCACGGTCGGTTCCGGCCTGCAATACTTCATCCGCTACCGTTCGCTTTTCTGCGACAGCATCTGATTTTCCGAACTTGATTCCTTCAGGAGTTTTGACCGCATGCCCCAGACGATGACATACAGGACGGACGAGAATGAACGGAAGAACGTCTTCCGCGCGTATCTGGTCGGCCCGTGCATCCATCCGGCGGACCCGGCGTCCACTGCGGACGACCTGAAGGAGCTCGCCGAACTGGTCCGCACACTGGAAGTGCCGGTCGCCGGGCAGATCGTCGCCGGACTGAAAGCGCCGAACCCGAAATACTACGTCGGGAGCGGCAAGGCGGAGGAGATCCGCGACGCGGCGAAGGAGGCGGGGGCGAACGTCGTGATCTTCGACGTCGCGCTCAGTCCGACCCAGCAGAGGAATCTGGAACAGCTCTTCGGCATGAAAGTGATCGACCGTCAGGAAGTCATTCTGGATATTTTTGCTTCGCGCGCGCGTACTCGCGAAGCCGTGCTTCAGGTCGAGCTCGCCCGCTGCCAGTATTTCCTGCCCCGCCTGACCGGAGCATGGACGCACCTGTCGCGTCAGCGCGGCGGCGTGACCGGGGCGCGCGGCGGCGGCGAAAAACAGATCGAAATCGACCGGCGCGAACTCCGCCAGCGCATTTCGGACCTGAAGGCGGAACTCGCGGAGATCCGCAAGCACCGCGGCACCCAGCGGAAGAGCCGGATGCGCGCGAACCTGCCGAACGCGGCGATCGCGGGTTACACCAACGCCGGAAAATCCACTCTATTGAACCTGTTGACCGGGGCGGAGGCATACGCCGCCGACCAGCTGTTCGCCACGCTCGACCCAACGACGCGCGCCCTGACTCTGCCGGACAAGACGCACCTGATCCTGACCGATACCGTCGGATTCGTGCGCAGACTGCCGCACTCGCTGATCGAGGCGTTCCGCTCCACGCTGGAGGAGGCCGTGCTCGCCGATTTCATCGTGCTGGTGCTCGACGCGTCCAATCCGAACGTCTTCAACCACGTGGAGACCACGCTGTCCGTGCTGGGCGAACTTGGCGCGGAACGCAAGTCCATCCTCGTGGTCTGTAATAAATGCGACCTCATCACCGATCCGCTGACCCGGATCAAGCTCAAGAACTCGTTCCCCGACGCCGTCTTCATTTCCTGTCGGACGCGCGAGGGCATCGACGCGCTGCTGGAGGCGCTGTCCGCGAAGTGCGGCGGCCCTTCGGAGATATGCCGGGCGGAGATTCCGCCAGAGCGCGCCGACCTCGTGGCGCTTCTGCATGAAAAGGCGCGGATCCTGGAGAGCGCCTACCGTGACGACGGCGTGTTTGTCGCGACGGTGTCCGTGTCCGGCCGCGAGTCCGGCAAGTTCGCGCCGTTCCTGACCCCGGACGAACCTCAACTGAATCAAACAAACATTTTGTGATAGTAAAACAGGAGAAACACTATGAATATCAAGCGTTCCCGCATTCTGACCGCGCTCGGCATGGCGTTGCTGGCCGGGACTCTGGCCGCGCCGCAGGAGGCCGCGTCGCAATCGGCGACGGAAGCCTCCTCCACGAGCGCGAACTGGGATATTTTCCGCGCCGGCGGCGACAATATCGAAAAAGGCGACAAACTCTTTGAGGCCGGGAAATACGAGGAGGCGCTCGACGCCTACACGAAGGCGCTGGCGACGTTCCAGAAACTCCGCACGACCGATCCGAACTGGAACCGTTCCGTCGTGAACTACCGCATCACCACGTCCCAGAGCAAAGTCAGCTCCGCCGAACGCAAGGTCAACGAAGCGAAGGCCGCCGCGGCAGGCAAGACCACGACAACAACGACGGGAGCGAAGCCGTCCAACGAGGCGATCAACCAGCAGGCGATCGCGGAGATCGTGAGCCTGCGCAAACAGGTCGACGACCTCAAGAAACAGGTCGCGGCCAATCAGACCGCCGCGGAAAAAGCCAAACAGTCCGCGGAGCAGGCCGCCGCGCTCACAAAGGAAAAGACCGCGCTTCAGAAGCAGGTCAAGGACCTGACCGCCGAACGCGATGCGCTGAAGGCCGCCGGGGACGCGGACAAGGCCGCCGCCCAGACGAAGGCCGCCGAGGAACTGAAGATGAAACTCGCTCAGACCGAACAGAAACTCGCCGATGCGGAAAAGGCTTCCGCCGATGCGAAGACGAAGCTCGCCGCTGCCGAGAAGACGGCCGCGGATTCCAAGGCGAAACTTGATGCCGCGGAAAAGGCTTCCGTCGACGTGAAGGAGAAGCTCGCCGCCGCCGAAAAAGACGTGGCGGAAGCACGGGCGCAGCTCGCCGTTGCGGCTGGCGCCGCCGGCGCCGCCGATGCCAGTGTCAAGGCTCTGGCAGATGCGAACGCGAAGGTGAAGACCCTGACCGATGCCAATGCGAAGCTGGCCGCCGACCTCGCCGCGCAGAAGACCGCTTCGGACAAAGCCGCCGCCGATCTCGCCGTCGCACAGAAGACCGCCGCCGACCGCAAGGCCGCGCTTGATACGCTTCAGGCTTCCTACAATCAGACGAAGAAATCCGAATCCGAGCTGAAGCTGAAAGTCGAGGAAAACGCAAAGACCGCCGCCGAGCTCGCCGGAATGAAGAGCACGGCGAGCCAGCTGGAATCCAAACTCGCCGAAGAGCAGAAGAAATCAGCATCGGCCGAGGCGGAACGCAAGAAACTCGAAGCCGATCTCACGCAGGCGCGCTCCGCTCAGCCGGAAGCCGTCAAAAAGCTCGAAGCCGACATTGCCGCGCTCAAGAAGCAGAAAGAAACTGATGATGCCAATTCCGCCGAGCTCGCGAAGAAAAACGCGTCGCTCACGGAAGACGTGACGAAGCTGAACGCGAAAAACAGCGCGCTCACCAATGAGAACAAGGCGTTGAAAGATGCCGTCGCCGAGGCGAGAAAAGCCGCGGCCGCCGGAGCTCCCGGTGCAGCCGCGGCCGATGCCAAGGCTCTGGCCGATGCGAATGCGAAGGTGAAGACGCTGACCGATGAAAACGCGAAGCTGAAAGCGGACCTTGATGCCGCAAAGAAAGGCAGCCTGCCTGCGGCCATTCCGGTCCGTTCCGAGGCTGATGTGAAAGCGCTTGCCGATGCGGACGCGAAGGTGAAGAGCCTGACGGATGCGAATGCGAAGCTGACGGCCGACTTGGCAGCTGCGAAAAACGCCGCTTCCAGTGATGCCAATGCCAAGGCGCTTGCCGATGCGAACGCGAAGGTGAAGACGCTGACCGATGCGAATGCGAAGCTGACAGCCGACCTGAATACGCAGAAGGCCGCGGCTCAGAAGGCGTCCGAAGATGCCGCGGCGAAAGAAGAAGCCGTCCGGAAAGCAACCGGGACTCTGAACGAGACCAATGCTAAGATGGAAGTCCTGATGGGCGAAAACGCGAAGCTGACGGCCGAGCTGAAGGAACAGAAAGCCGCCGCGGAAAAGAGCGCTGCCGAGCTTGAATCCGCGAAACAGGCCGCAGCCGAAGCCGCAAACAGGCCCGTCCCGTCCGATGCCGCCGCGAAGATCGCGTCCCTGACGATTTGGTCGCCGCGAAAGCCGAACTCGACGCCGCGAAGGCCAAAGCCGACAAGGCGAATGTCGCCGCAGCCTCCGCGACTGCGCTTGCCGCTGCCGAGAAACGCGCCTCCACGCTCGAATCCGACGTGGCGAAGCTCAACGCCGAGATCAAGGACCTGACCGAACAGAACAAGAAACTCGAGGCGGGCGAAGCCGTCCGGAAATCCCTCGAAGCCGAGAATAAGACGCTGACCGATTCGAAGGCCGCTTCCGAAAAGCGGATCGCCGAACTCAATGCGCAGATCGCCAAATTCTCCGCCCCCGCTTCGTCCGATGCGCCGGAACTCGCCAAACAGAAGGAGCTGAACGCGTCTCTCACGGCCGCCAATGAAAAACTGACTGCCGAAAAGACAGCTTCCGCCGAGGCGCTCGCCAAGGCGAACAAAGACCTCGTGGCGGCCCAGGCCCAGCTCGAAAAGCTGAAAATCGACCAGGCGTCCAACTCGGACGTCCGCAAGCTGACGGAATCGCTGGAGGACAAGGACGTGCTCCTGAAGAAGAGCTACGCCGAAAAGGAAGCGCTGGAGAAGGAAACCGACGCGTACAAGGAAAGATGTGAGGCGCTCCAGAATACGCTTTCCAGTCTGCTGTCCACGCAGGCCGAACTGAGCGCGAAAGTCCAGCGTCTTGAGAAGGAAGTCGAACTTCGCCGCAGAGACCCGAAGGCCGCCGGTTCCGCCGAGCTTCAGGAAAAGAACGATTCCATCTCCGAGCTTCTGAAGGAACGTGCCGCGTTCGACGAGGAAGTGGCGAAGCTGAAGGCCGAGCTTGATGATGAGCGTGCGCTGTCTTCCCGTTACAAGAAGACTATGAACGCCGCGCGCAACGTGGCCGAGGCCGCGATCGTCGAGTCCCGCACGCTTCGTGCCGAACTCAATACCTACCGCCGCAACGACCCGAATGCGAAACCCGAGATCGAAAAGACGGAGAATTCCATCCCCGAGGAACTGAAGCCGATGTTCGATGACATCATGTCCGGCAGGGAAATCCAGCCGACCGTTTCGGTGGACAAGGGCAAATTCGAGGAGGCCATGAAGGAAGCGCAGAGAGCCGAAAACGCGAAGGACTTCTCGACCGCGCTGTGGCATTATCTGATCGCCGCGGATACCGATCCCTCGAGCTCGCTCGCCCAGATTTCCCTTGCCCGCGTCCACTACGCGATGAAACATGCCGACAACGCCCTGAAAGCCTATGAAAAGGCGCTGAAACTGGGCGCGAAACGCGATCCTGAACTGGAAAAAATGCTGAAGGCGGCCCAGGGGAATTCGGATCAATAATCACTTGCCCGACGGAAGGAAACTCATGTCCATTATCGCAATAGCAGCTGTGGTCGTCCTCGGAATTCTCGCGTTCGCGTTTCTGGGGTTCTTCCGTCATTGAACCATTGAAAAACAAACCTGAAAGGTATTTACTATGTCTATGTTCGGTTCATTCGGACAGCTCGCTGGAATGATGAAGGATTTCCAGGAGCTGAAAAAGAAAATTGAAATCATGAAACAGGAGCTCGCCCAGATGGAGTTCCGCGGCGTAAGCCAGGACGGCACCGTGACCGCCGTCGTGAGCGGCGACTGCTTCGTGCGTTCCATCGTGAGCACGGCCGCCAGCCCGAGTCCGCAGGCGACCGCAGAGGCCGTCAACCAGGGCATCGCGCAGGCGAAAAACGCGATCTCGCAGAAGATCTCCGAGGCGACGGGCGGCCTTCCCGTGCCCGGTCTTTTCTGAGCTTATCCGACGGAGTCCGCCGATGTTTGCGCAGCCGTGGCCGGAACCCCTGGCCGAACTGATCGAAATGCTGAAGAACCTGCCGGGCGTAGGGAAACGCTCCGCCGAACGCATGGCGCTGTCTCTGTACCTGTGGGACCCGGCGAAACTTGAGGCGCTGGCCGGAAACCTGGCCTCGCTTCACACGCGCATTCATGCGTGCCCGGAATGCGGCAATTTGTCCGACGCGCCTGACAACGGCCCGTGCGGCATCTGCTCGTCCCCGGTGCGGGACAAGTCCATCATCTGCGTGGTGGAGGACGTGGCGCAGATCCATTCGTTGGAATCCGCCGGCGTCTTCAAAGGCGTTTACCACGTGCTCGGCGGCCGCATCGCTCCGCTGGAGGGGAAGTTCCCCGAATCGCTCTCCATCCCGCGTCTCGAAGCGCGCGTCGCCGCGGGCGGCATCCGCGAAATGATCCTGGCGCTGAGTCAGGACATCGAAGGGCAGGCGACCGCCGTCTACCTCGCCAACCGGTTCCAGGGACGCGGATTCGCCATCACGCGTCCGGCGCGCGGCCTGCCCGCCGGCTCCGACCTGACCTACGCCGATTCCGCCACGATCGCACTGGCGCTCGACGCACGCACGAGCCTGAACCGTCCGAACGAACAGGAGGACACCTCGCGATGAGCAAGAAAACGATAAAGTCTGTCCGTGCGGCGCTGGTGCAGGATTTTGCGCCTGTATCCATCGAAGAAGCGCGCAAACGTTTCGCCGCGAAAGTCGCGGAAGCCGCGGGGCAGGGGGCGAACATCGTCTGCACGCAGGAACTGTTCCAGACGGAGTATTTCTGCTGGAAACAGGACCCCGATTTCTTCGAACTCGCCGAGCCGATCCCGGGGAAGGGGACGGATTTCTACGCCGCCCTCGCGAAACGGTACGGCGTGGTGATCGTCGCCTCGTTCTTCGAGAAGCGCGCGCCCGGACTCTGCCATAACACCGCTGTCATCTTCGATGCCGACGGAAGCATCGCCGGGACCTACCGCAAGATGCACATCCCGCAGGACCCCGGATTCGAGGAGAAATTCTATTTCGCGCCCGGCGACGGGCCGTTCCGCGCCTGGGACACCGCGTTCGGACGCATCGGCGTGGTGATCTGCTGGGACCAGTGGTATCCGGAGGCCGCCCGCCTGACCGCGCTCGACGGCGCATCCATTATCTTCGCGCCGACCGCGATCGGCACGATCGAATCCGAGCCGGACGACCTGATGCTGAAACAGCGCCACGCCTGGCTCACGGTCCAGCACGGACACGCCGTGGCGAACGGGTGTTTCTTTGCGGCCGTGAACCGTGTCGGCACGGAACACGGCACGCGGTTCTGGGGCTCGTCGTTCGTGTCGGATTTCTACGGCGAAGACCTCGCGATCGCTTCGCGTGATAAAGCGGAGATCGTGTATGCCGACTGCGACCTCGCCGCGATGGAGGAACACCGCCGCATGTGGCCGTTCTTCCGCGACCGCCGCATTGATGCCTACGGGCCGATCCTGAAGCGGTTCGGAGACTGAGCTATGCCGGAGCCGACCTGCGCCGCCGAACGCGGCTTCACGATGCCCGCGGAGTGGGAGGATCAGCGCGCGATCCTGCTGTCGTGGCCGCTGAATCCCGCGACCTGGGAGGACCGCCGGAGTGAGCTTGAAGCGACTTGTGCCGGATTCGCGGGGGCGATTTCGCGTTTCGAGGACGTGAAGATCAACTGCGTACGTGCCGAACAGCCCCGAATCCTCAAATTGCTTTCCGAAGCCGGAGCCGACGCCGCCCGCATCGAACTGCTCGATGTGCCGACGAACGACGCCTGGTGCCGCGACCACGGCCCGGTCTGCCTCGTGAACCGCGCGACCGGGGCGCGTCTGCTGGACCATTTCCAATACAACGCCTGGGGCGGGAAGTTTCCGCCGTGGAACCTCGACGCCGCCGTGCCGGAACACGCCGCCGCGCTGCTCGGCTACGAACGGAATGCCGTCCCGATGATCTGCGAGGGCGGTGCGCTGGAATCGAACGGCGCGGGCCTCCTCATGACGACCGAATCCGTGATGCTGAACCCGAACCGGAATCCCTCCATGACGCGGGCGCAGATCGGCGACACGCTGATGCAGTCGCTCGGCATGGATGAGATATTATGGCTGAAAGGCGGGCTATTCTGCGACGACACGGACGGCCATATTGACACGCTCGCTCGCTTCGTGCGTCCCAATGCCGTGCTCGCCTGCGTCGCGCCCGAAGGTTCGCCGAACGCCCCGATGTTGAACGAGAACCTGCGCCGTCTGCGCGAATACCGCACGCGCCTCGGAAAGCCGCTCGACGTGATCCCGCTGCCTCTGCCCGACCCCGTGGCGCCGCCCGACTGCTGGCGCGAGGAGACGCTTCCGGCGTCCTACGCGAATTACCTGCTCGTGAACGGCGCCGTGCTGGTGCCGTCTTATCGTCAGCCGCGCAACGACGTCCGCGCCGCCGCGATCATCGGCGAGGCTTTCCCCGGACGCGAAGTCGTTTCCATCGACTGCGCGGACATCATCCTGGAGGGCGGCGCGCTGCACTGCCTTTCCCAGAATCTTTTCTGAGCTGAATCCTCCCTCAAATCGCACGATAAAGAAAGCCTCCGCCGCAACGATGCGAACGGAGGCTTATGCTTTTCTGATTCCCCGTGTCCGAGCGCAGCCGGACACATCCGCAGTGAAGACTCAGCCTTCCGGCGCGGTGAGGATAGCGGCGTGGTAGACGGAGCCGATGCCGCCGCGTTCGCCCGCGGGCTGGTGACGGATCACGATGTGGTCCTTGCCCTTCGTGATGGATTCCGGGATCTCGTATTCGACCTCGAAGAACTGGTTCGGATGCTCCGCGGAGAGCTTCTGCACGGCGATCTGCTGTCCGTCGGCGAGGATCGCCGTCTCGGTCCAGTTGTCGCCGCCCCAGTAGGTGCATGCGAGGATGTTCTTCTTGTCCGGGCTGACCTTCATGCGGAATTCGATCCAGCCGCCCTGATGCGCGCCGCGGTAGCCGCGTCCGTTGAAGCGTCCGGAATGGGTGTTCTGCGACTTCACGGCGTGGTCGGTCTCGGGCTGCTGTTCGCCGAAGTTCATCTCGTCGACGGTGCGCGCGGAGCGTTCGCGCTGGCGGGCTTCCTCCGCCTCGATCCGCGCCTTTTCGGCGGCCCACTGCGCCTCGTTCATGTTCTTCCAGTAGACGTTGTAGTGCTGGTACGGCATCTGGTTGAACGGGCGGATGAGGACGGTGGTGCCGTCGGTCGCGGGCAGGTTGTACGCACGGTCGGAACCGGAGACGGGTTTCGCGGTGGCGACGAGCTGCGCGGCGTTCTCGCCGAGGAGGATCGGCACGGGCTTGCAGGCGGCGTTCTGGAGGTCGAGCTGGTCGCGCAGATAGATGCGTTTCTGGTAGTTCTCGACTTCGCCGAGGTCGCCCGCGAGGAGCGTCGGGCCGTAGAAGAAGGCGTTCTGCTCGGTGTGGCCGCCGTGGAGGTGTTCCGTGCGGAGCGACATCGGGATGTCGATCTCGACCTTGTCGCCGGTCTTCCAGTCGGCGTTCAGGACGGCGTTTTCACCGGGCTTTCCGGTCGCGATCTGCTTGCCGTTGAGCGAGAAGGTCACGGGTTTGTCGGCCCAGCCGGGGCAGCGCACGTTCAGCGCGAGCTTTTTGTTCGGGGCCTTGTCGAACGTGAGCGTGACCTTGCCGTTCTTCGGGTACTCGGTGTTCATGGTGAGCACGAGGCCGCGCTCCGCCCACTTCAGCTTCGACGGGGTGAAGAGCGTGACGAAGACGTTGTCGTCGTCGTGGAAATAGATGGCGTGGTTGTACTTCGTATGGTTCTCGATGCCGGTGCCGAAGCAGCACCAGAAGGAGACGTCCGGCGAGCTGTACACGCGGAACTGGCCGGGCTTCAGCGAGACGAAGTAGGTGAACATGGAGCGCTCGGGGTCCTGCGATGGCAGGATCTGGTTCAGCAGTGCGCGTTCGCGGTAGTCGCCGAAGACGGTGTTCGTCGGTTCCTGCATCTGGAGATGCTCGGCGAGGCGGATCATGTTGTAGACGTTGCAGCACTCGACGGACGCCGGGGAGAGGTGCCGGTCGGCCTCGTTCGGGCGGTAGAAATGTTCGCGGTCGCTGTTGCCGCCGGTGACGTAGGTGTGGTTCTTCACGACGATGTCGAAGAAGTTCTTGCTGACCTTGCGCGCGAAATCGTCGCCGGTGATCTCGTAGTTCACCGCCTCGGCGATGACCTTCGGCACCTGCGTGTTCGCATGCTTGCCGGCGAGGTTGTCCTTGCCCGCCGCGAGGTCGTCCACAAGCCAGTGGTGACGGAACCGCAGGGCGAGCGCCTTGTGCGTTTCATCCTTCGTTTCCGCGTAGAGTTTCCAGAAGACTTCGCCGATGCCGCCGAACTCCATGTCGAGCATGCGCTGGCACTTCTTCTCGTCCAGGCCCTTCGTGAGGCCGTCCACCCAGCGCGCGAAGTTCACGAGCACGTCCTTCGCCTGTTCGTTTCCGGCGATCTTCCACGCGTCGTAAAGCCCCTCGGCGATCTTGTGCTGCGTGTACCAGGGTGCCCACGTGTGGTTGATCGTCTCCACGTCGCCGTCCTTCAGCACCTCGAGCGCGCGGCGTGCGTTCCGCGACATGCAGCCGATGTAGCCGGAGTCGCCGTACAGCTTCTGGCAGCGCGCCATTTCGCCGATGATGTAGTCCACGCGCTCCTTGAACCGCGTGTCGCCCGTGCTGGCGTACTCCAGCGAAAGCGCCGTCAGGTAGTGCCCGAGCGTGTGGCCGGAAAGGTCGCTGCTTTCCCAGCCGCCGTAGACCGGGGCTTTCGGCGTCTCGCCGCAATACTCGTACATGCGCGCCATCAGGCGGTCCGGGCTCAGCGTGAGCAGGAAATCCGCGTTGCGCTTCTTGTTCGCGAGGAACGGGCTTTCAAGGAGCTCGACCTCGTTGAGCTTGAACGGGACGGCCGGGGGCGCGCCGAACGTGAACGGGATGGCGGACGCGAGCGCGGTCGAAATGCAGATGCAGTGTTTCAGAGCGGTTGTCATGTCGGGAGTCCTGTGTCTTTTGTGGTGTTTTTCGGGGCGGGGGATGTCCCGCTGCCCGTGCAAAACTTTATGGTTTGAGCTGAATTAAATATTAATCACGAAACAATATAGCCTTTCACATTGGAAAAAGCAAGTCGTTTCTTACAAAAAAACAGGAAAAAAAGGCGGAAAAGCGGTGTGCGGCGCTGAACGTCCGGAGATGATACAAACAATATTACCAAGTTGCATTCAGGAGGGGGAATCCCCACCGGCGGCCATTGTAATTCCACAGGCCGAGTTGCAGGGAAAAACTCTTTTCCGTCTCGGCCGCGGATCGTTCCTCTTTTGCGTTGTCGGACAGATTGATCAGGCCGAATTGCAGATACGGATCGCTTTTCACCTTGTCTCCTTCCCGTCTGCTGTCATTGAAAACACCGATCTGAAACCGGTTCGTTTCAAGCGCTCTGTTGAAAACGCCGATTTGCGCGATGCCGTTGTCCTTCTGACCGGAATAGATCCGTCCCCAGGCTCCGCGCCAGTTCACGACGCCGAGTTGAACGCTATTCCCGTCAAAACATACATTGGCGGGCGCGACGCTCAATCCGTTCAGTTCGCCCGAGAACGACAAAAGAGGGGAAAGAACGAGACCATTGCATTTTATTCCGCCGCAAACCGGAGCGACTGCAACCCCGTTTACGCCGCCGCTGACGTCATGAACGGATAAAAGAAGACCGTTTACACCGCCATCGCGACCGGGCGATTCCGAGTCGCCGAAATCCACCCAGAAGGGGAAACCGATTCGCAGCCATGGCCGATTCTCCCTTTCTCTCGACTTATGTTCCCCGAGATATTCAGCGTACCCCCAGCAACACCCGATTTGGACATATTTCGTGTCAAGAGCAAGGCGAAACTCCGGCTCCCCTGTCGAGCCGCACCCGGTGAAGGAACCAACGGCCAGCAATCCCGCAATGACCGCGAGGAAGATGTTTCTGCTCATTTTCGTATTCGGCATGGCTCAGGTCCTTTCGTGTATTGCTGAAAAATGGAAGGCTTTGTCAAGTTGTTACTAACTATACACCGTCACCGGAGATATTGCAAGCGGGGATGGAAAAGATTCGGAGGGGTCGACATCATGCGTATTCCGTTGTCGTTTCGTGGGCGTCCGAAACCACGGGGGCAAAAAAATGCAAAAATAGTTTTTTTGGCGCTTGACAACGTGCGCGTGCGTGCTATATTTAGCATAGTATTTTATTGCAATAAACTTTTCAACCATTTTCTCCTCAAAAACGGGGAAAGCGAGGTCAATATGGATTCATTCCTGAGCGTAGACGGATTCGGCGGACTGTTCGGCGGACTCGGGTCGCTGTTCGGCGGCGATTACGGCTACTATGATTACGGCTACAATGACTACGGCTATTACGACGACTACGACCTGAGTTTCAGCGTGGGCGAACTCGGCGGTCTGTTTGGCGGTCTCTTCGATGACCTCGGCTATCTCTTCGGGGATTACGGCAACTATGACGATTATTCCTTCAACGATTATTCCTACGACGACTACGAGATTAGCGGCGATGTTGACGATGTGATCCAGGTCGGAACCGACATTATGAACGGCCTCGACGATGAAATCGATGTCAATGGGCTGATCTCCGGTCTTCTGGGCGGGGAAGGCGACCTGTCGGGCCTCTCCGATCTGCTTTCCGGCCTTCTCGGCGGAGACACGACGTTGAGCGTGGACGGCGACCTCGGCGACCTGTCGGGCCTCTCCGATCTGCTTTCCGGCCTTCTCGGCGGAGACACGACGTTGAGCGTGGACGGCGACCTCGGCGACCTGCCGGGCCTCTCCGAACTGCTTTCCGGCCTTCTCGGCAGTGAAACTGCGTTGAGCGTGGATGGTGATCTCGGCGATTTGTCGGGTCTGAGCGATATCCTCGCGGGCCTGCTCGGCAGTGATACTGTGTTGAGCTTTGACGGCGAGGTCGGCGACCTGTCCAGGCTCTCCGAACTTCTTTCCGGCCTTCTCGGCGGTGACACGACTTTGAGCGTGGATGGGGACCTCGGTGACCTGTCGGGGCTGAGCGACATTCTTTCTGGCCTTCTCGGCGGAGACACGACTTTGAGCGTGGACGGCGACCTCGGCGACCTGTCGGGCCTCTCCGAACTGCTTTCCGGCCTTCTCGGCGGAGACACGACTTTGAGCGTGGATGGCGAGTTTGGCGACCTGTCGGGTCTGAGCGATATCCTCGCCGGTCTGCTGGGCGGCGACACGACGTTGAGCGTGGACGGCGACCTCGGCGACCTGTCGGGCCTCTCCGAACTTCTTGCCGGTCTGCTCGGTGGGGATACGACCTTGAGCGTGGACGGTGAGCTTGGAGACCTGTCCGGGCTGAGTGATATCCTCGCCGGTCTCCTCGGCGGTGACACGACTTTGAGCATTGACGGCGAACTCGGCGACCTGTCCGGTCTCTCCGATCTTCTCGCTGGTCTGCTCGGCGGAGACACGGTTTTGAGCGTGGACGGCGAACTCGGCGATTTGTCCGGACTTTCCGACATTCTCTCCGGTCTGTTCGGCGGCAGTGGTCTTGACTTCAGCTCACTGCTTTCCGGTTTGCTCGGAGGAGGTACGACGTTGAGCGTCGACGGGACCTCCGATTTGCTCTCCGGTCTCCTCGGCGGCAGCGGCCTTGACTTCAGCTCACTGCTTTCCGGGCTGCTCGGAAGCGATACGACCTTGAGTGTTGATGGGACCTCCGATCTGCTCTCCGGCCTGAGCGGACTTTCCGGCCTTGGAGACCTGTTCGGCGGCCTGACGGGCATTCTGGGCGGGATCGGCAGCGGCGACCTCGATGGTTTCGAACTTCTGGATTCCCTCACGAATCTTTACAACGGCGCGGGGATCAGCGTCGACGGCACGACCGCCTCGCCCGGATCCGCCGATCTTCTGTCCGGCCTGTCCGGTCTGCTCGGCGGCAACGGCCTCAGCTCTCTGCTTGGCGGGCTAACCGGCGGCACAACCTCGACAAGCGGCCTTGACCTTTCCGCCCTGACCGGATTGCTCGGCGGTCTGACGGGCGGCACAACCTCGACAAGCGGCCTTGACCTTTCCGCCCTGACCGGATTGCTCGGCGGGCTGACCGGCGGCACAACCTCGACAAGCGGCCTTGACCTCTCCGCCCTCAGCTCGCTCCTCGGCGGTCTGACCGGCGGCACCACGATCAGCGTGGATGGCACGACCGCCTCGACCGGCTCGACCAATATCCTGTCCGGTCTCCTCGGCAACCTCGGCGGCATTGGAAATCTGTTCAGCGGCTATATCGGCATCATGAACGGCATCGGCAGCGGCGATCTCGACGGTTTCGAGCTGCTTGATTCCCTGACCGACCTTTACAACGGCGCGGGGATCAGCGTGGACGGTACCACAGCCTCCACCGGCTCCGCCGATCTGCTGTCCGGTCTGTCCGGGCTCCTCGGCGGCAACGGCCTCAGCTCGCTTTTGAGCGGCCTCCTCGGCGGTACGACGCTGACTGTGGATGGCACAACTGCGTCCTCCGGCGGCCTCGACCTCACTTCGATCCTCTCCGCCCTGACAGGCGGCGCAGCCTCGGCTTCCGCCACTGCTCCGGACACGACGACCTCGAATTCCTCCTACAACATCATCGGGCTTGTCAACCTCATTTCCGAGGAGGCGGCGCTGAACGGCGGACAGGATGTGTCGAGCTCGACCGGCACTATCATCCAGATCAGCGACGATACCTGGAACATGATGCAGACGATGTCCGTGCTGAACTCCATCCTGCCGGGCGAGGACATCTACGTGAACTCCAACGGCACGCAGGGCGTCGTGCTCAGCACCGACATCGATTCCCTCCAAGCCGCGCTCAAGCCGTATGGCGATTATCTCACGGTGAACGACCTGGCGGTCGGACTCTCGATCACGATCGACGATTTCAACGGCATCCAGAAGGCGATCGCTCTGACAAAGGAAGACGTTCCCGCTGTTTCGGGCGACGATCCCGGAACGCTGATTACGCCCGCCTCTTCCAACAACGTCGCGACGACTGATCCGGCAATTCTTGCGACCGACGAGTCCATCCTAAATCATTTGCTCCCCGTCCCAAAGCCGATCGATGGTCACGTCGTGGATCCTCTGATTGGCCCCCCCGTGTGTGACGTGTTCCAGGTGGAACTGGATTCCCTGCGCGAGGTCGGGTTCTGGCTGGATGACGCGTCGATGGACATGGGCGCCCAGAACTGGGACGGCTGGGACATCCGCGCGATCGGCGATTTCCAGGGCGACGGTGTGGACGATCTGCTCCTCTCCCATTCGCAGACCGGCATCATGGTCCTGCTGGGGGACAGCGATCTGAGCAAATGGGATTCGCTGGATCAGTTCGTGACGGACGATCCAGTCTCCGTTGGCGCAATCCCCGCCGAAGCCGCCGGGCTCTGCATGGTCGGCGATGCCTCGCAGTGGCTTGAATCCGGCGGCGCATCCGCGAACTGGATCATCCTCGCATAATTCATCAATAACGGGGCATCAATCTTCTTTAAAATCCCGCCGCGATGGAATCAAGTCCGTCAACGCGGGATTGTTTTTATCCCGGACAGAACAGGATTACATCTTTCTAATATTTCATTTTTGATGATCTGTTTTTATTTTTCTTTGTATCCTTTTTGCAATCAATGAAATATTTTTATAGAACATGAAATATAAAGAAGTGTTTTCTTGCGTAACATGTGAAAAAGATCTACTTTTTTATGCTTTTGATCCGAAAAATCCCCTATATATGAAGAGATGTTTTTTATCCTTGCCGCGGAATGTTGCGTAAACGTTATCGCCGGGCGGGCTGAAAAAGACTTCTTCCATCCATCCGAGGAACATCCTGTGCATCCCGAAAAAGATGCATCAACCATACATGAGATGAATATGAAAAAAACTGCAAAATCGTTTGCCCCGTCCGCCATGCCCGCCTTCAAGGTCACGATCACGACCGCTTCGGAATCTCCGGCCGCGGCGCCTGTCCTTGCTCCGGCCTCCGCCGCCAGGGAAAAGCAGCCGTCCGCTTTGCGCCGGAAATCCGTGTTCAGCGCGGTCAAGAAGACCGTGCTGAAGGTCACGTTCGACGTGCCGACCTCCAACCTCAAGGTGAAGGAGGCATCCGCGAATCAGGAGGACGAGGAGGACGTTTCCGCGATCGACCTCAGCAAGTACATGACCGGAGAGACCCGGGACCCGAAGCTCGACAAGAAGAACGCCAAGGTCGCGGCGAAACAGGGCTTCATCGCGAAGACCGACTCCATGAAGCTGTACATGAACGAAGTCGGACAGATCCCGCTGATCTCGCCGGAACAGGAAAAAGTGCTGGCGGCGCAGATCCACGGCGAAAACCGCGCCCTGCACGATGAAGCCTGCGCCACGCTTATCAAGGCGAACCTACGCCTGGTCGTGAAGATCGCGCACGATTTCAAGGGATTCGGTCTCCCGCTCTGCGACCTGATTTCCGAAGGCAACCTCGGACTCGTACGTGCGGTCGAGAAATTCGATCCGGCCAAGGGCGCGAAGTTCAGTTCCTACGCCGCGTGGTGGATCAAACAGTCCATGCGCCGCGCGCTGGCCAATCAGGCGAGCGTGATCCGCATCCCGGTCCAGTCCGCGGGCAAGATCAACAAAATCAAGCTCGCCAACATGAAGCTGACCGAACAGCTCGGCCGCGCCCCCACGGACAACGAGCTCGCCGACAATCTCTCCCTCAGCGAACGCACCGTGGCCGCGCTCCGTCTCTCCGACCTCAAGACGATCTCGCTCCACGCTCCCATCCAGCAGGGCGAGGACGGCAGTTTCGAGGACGTTATCTCCGACCGGAACGCCATGATGCCGGACCGCATTGTCGGCGATGAGGAATCCGTCCAGCGCCTCTTCTCGCTCCTCGGCGAGCTTGACACGCGCGAACGTCAGATCATTCAGCTGCGCTTCGGTCTTGACGGCCGCCGTCCGAAGACGCTGGAAGAGGTCAGCCAGATGATCCACCGTACGCGCGAACGCGTCCGCCAGCTTCAGAATCAGGCGCTCGCGAAACTCCGCGCGAAGCTCGCCGACGAAGTCGAAGCGATGGACCACTGATTCCATACCCAACCCCGTAACAGACAAAAAAAACCGGAAGCCCGAACCGCTTCCGGTTTTTTTATGCTCTTTTCCCGCTCGTTTTTTCGCTCAAGAAGAGTGAATTGACTAAGATTTCAAACGGCTTATAACCTGTTGAAAAAGAATGGTGCCGGAGGAGGGACTCGAACCCTCATGCCATCACTGGCGCCAGATTTTGAGTCTAGTGCGTCTGCCATTTCGCCACTCCGGCAAGTGCTGTCCGTATGGGAAACGACCTTACGTCATGTACGAACAGTATTCAATACAATACCCCGGATTCCGCAAAAAATCAAGTTCAAACGCGAAAAAAGGCGAAAAAACGAGCGGATTCCGGGGTGCGTGCGAGCTCAGAAGAGATCGGCGCGGAGCTTGATGACCGCCTTCTTGATGCGGCAGGGCGCCTCCGCGGCGAACTTCGCGAAATGCTCGTCCGTGGGGAAGAGCAGCACGAAGCGCCCCGGCGTCATGGCGCAGAGCGTCATCATCTTTTGGGCGCGGTAGAACGCCACGTCTTTTTCGGCATCGTAGGGCGTTTTGACCGTGGATTCATCCAGCGGCGCGACGGCGATGTATTCCGCATTTGCGATGCAATACTGGATGTCGATGTACTTCCGGTGCGCCTCAAGGATCGGCGACGGTTCCGCCTCGGTGTCGTAGGACTGCACCATCACGTACAGGTCGCGTCCGATGATCTCGTACGTGGCGTCCGGGGTGTCCGGCGTGAGCGTCTTCAGAAACTCGAACGCTTTCATGGCCGCCGCGCCGAAACGGTACAGCCCGATATTGTCGATGTGATCGTAAATCATGGGTAGCCTCCTGGTGCCGGGTCAGTCAATGAAAATGACGGGGGTATCGGATACGAATTTGTTTTTTTTGTTGATCTCGCGCACAAATGGATCAACCAGCGCGGGGTGGAGGAAAAGCCGGTGGCCGTGACGGTAATCTTCTTCCCGGAAATAGAAGTCGGCCCACTGTTTCCCCGGTGCGTACACGATGCTCC
Source organism: uncultured bacterium (assembly GCA_902762495.1). Classification (GTDB taxonomy): domain Bacteria; phylum Verrucomicrobiota; class Lentisphaeria; order Victivallales; family UBA1829; genus UBA1732. Next base: position 28,977 of record CACWOL010000019.1, read on the forward strand.
ACAGGGTCACGGCATCGTCGCCGCCGCCCCCCTGCGGATACCAGAACTTTTTTTGCGACTGCTGAACGCGCGCAATACAGGACCGGACTTCCTGGAACGGTAGTTGGACGATCCAATTGCCATGAGCGCCGAACCCGCCAGCGAGAACGAAATCCGGGCCGATGAATTCGGACACGCGGTCGAATCGCGCATGGGACTCCTCGTCCCCGACGCCCTTTTTCGGGCTGTCGGCGAGATAATGGTTCGTGACGATATTCGTTTCCGCGACGAGCATTTCGCCGTTCACGTACTCCACGACCACGCTTTTCCCGCTCTTGTCCGCGATGGCGAAGTGATGCGCCGCGCCGATGGACGAGTTCATGTCGTACTGCTTGAGGAGTTCGATCGCTTCGTCCACGTTCGCCGCGCGGTCCAGCAGCAGCCGGATCGCGGTCGTGGTCGTGAGGTCGGGCTTGTCCGTCTTCTGGTGCGTCTCCTCGTCGTCTCCGGCCATGAGGTCGGCGATGATCAGACCCTTCTCGTTCATGCCGTCGAGCGGGACGTAGATCGCCGCAAGCGTCTGGATGCGCTCCGGCATGGAGCCGTCTGGCTGGTAATCGTCCCCGAATCCGAGGAAATCCAGGCAGCAGGTGGACAGGGATTCGTAGCCGTGATCCGGCACGGTGTGGACGATCATGGCGCGGCCCTTCGCCCAGTCGAAATTCCTGCCGAAGTACACGGCGCCGTTTTGATCTTTCACGCAGACCGTGGTGCAGCCGTAATCGCCGGGCTTGAGTTCGTTGTCCGCCTTCCTGTAAAAACCGCCGGACAGGAATCCGATCAGGTAGTCCGCCACGGCGGAGTCGTCCGCCGCGCCGCCACGCGCGAGAAACGCGTCAAATCCGTAGTCGCCGCGGTACTCCATGACGTACAGACCGTCCTGCAGCTTGTAGATGCTCCGCGCCGCCACGACGAACGTGCCGAACTTGCACCACGCGCCGAGCGCAACGACGGCGAGGATTAGGACAAGCGCGACGGGAGTCAGGATCAGGACGTGTTTCAGGCGCTTTTTCGTTTTTTTCTGCATGAAAGACCTCGGATTTGAGTGTGCGCGAAAAAGGGAAAGGATGTTCCGCCTCAGGCAAAACGGCGCGGAAACAATATATCGAATACTATAACGCTTCCCGACGGCGTTTTATTGCATCGGGAAGCGGACTGTCATACGGAATGTACGGACAAGAAAACGTCGGCGGCATTACTTGCCGCAGCACTTCTTGTACTTCTTGCCGGAGCCGCAGGGGCAGGGATCGTTCGGGCCGACCTTCGGCGCGGTGCGGACGTAGGGCTTCGGGCCGACGATCGCGCCGTCGTAGAAGAACCACTCGCCGCCGCGGCGGCGGAACTCGGAGATCTCGTGGTGCTCCATCTGCATGTTGCGGTTTTTGTAGCGCGCGACAAACTCGACGATGCCGTCGGAATCCTTCTCGCCGCCGCGTTCGGTGCGGAGGATATTGATGCCTTCCCATTCGGACTGTTCCGCCCAGTTCTTGACTTCCTGGCGGTCGCAGGTGGCGCGCTGTTCGGGGTGGGTGGAGTCGAGGATGAAATCGACGTGGCAGGTGGCGTAGGCGGAGTAACGCGCACGCATGAGTTCTTCGGGGGTTTTCGCCTTGCGGGCGCCGAGGATGACGGGTTCGCAGCAGTCGGCGAAGTGTTCGCCGGAACCGCAGGGGCAGAGATCGGGGTTGGTGTTGTTGCTCATTTAAGAAAAAACCTTTATGATTCGGGTGTTGAAGGTGCGGAATTAATGGTGTCGAGGAAGACCTGCGGGGGCTTCTGCGGGCGGCCGTCGCGGTTCATGAAAGCGTGAACGGTCCAGCCTTCGGCGAGCAGTTCCTCGCCGCGCTTGACGGTGCAGGCGATCTTCACGCGGACGCCTTTCATCTCGGCGAGGGTGGCGGTGATGGTGAGGATGTCCTCGAACTTGGCGGGCTTCTTGTAGTGGCAGACCGCCTCGAGGACGGGGAGGGCGCATCCGAGCTCTTCGAGCTTGCTGTAGGGCAGCCCGATGGCGCGCATAAGCTCCTCGCGGGCCATCTCGAAATAAATGAGGTAGTTCGCGTAGTAGACGAACGTCATCTGGTCGGTGTCGGCGTACGGCACGCGGTAGTCGATGGAGGCCGCGATCATGCGTCGCCTCCCTCCCGGATGCACAGGACCATGGCGTCCAGCACGTCTTCGGCGGTCATGCCGCTGCTGTCGATAAAAACGGCGTCGTCGGCCTGCTTGAGCGGGGCGACGGACCGGTTCATGTCCTGCTTGTCTCGCTCGGCGATCTCGGCGGCCACGGAGTCGACCGTGGCATTGTCGGGGGTCTCGCCGCCCTGCGCCAGACGGCGGAGCGCCCGGACGCGCGGGGAAGCGGTCAGGAAGAATTTGTACTTTGCGTCGGGGAAGACCGCGGTGCCGATGTCGCGCCCCTCCATCACGACGAGCTGGTTCTTCGCGGCGTCGCGTTGGATCTGGAGCGTGAAAGCGCGGACGAACGGGATGGCTGCGACGTTCGACGCTCCTTGGGCGATCTCGGGCGCGCGGAGCGCCTGACCGGGGAAAACGCCGTCGATCTCGATGTCCGGGTTGCCGCCGTCCGCGGGGACCGCGTAGCGGATGACCGTGTCCGCGAGCATGGCGCGGAGCGCGGCTTCGTCGCGCGTGGAAATGCCCTTCTGTCCGGCTTTCCACGCGATGGCGCGATAGAGGGAGCCGGTATTGATGTACGGGATGCCGAGACGGACGGCGAGATTCCGCGCGGCCGTGCTCTTGCCGGACGCGGCGGGTCCGTCGATTGCGATCACTGTGCTTGCCATGGATGGGGCTTCCTGAGAATGGTTATTTGAGTTTGCGAGTGTAGAACGATACCTGTACGGATCCGGCGGCGTCGCGCACGATGCCGAACAGCAGAAGCGCGTCCGGGTCTTTTTTCATGAAGACTTCGCCCGCGCCTTCGAAAAGGTCGGCGTGCTCCATGGTGGCCGGTCCCCAACCCGCGCTCTTGATCTTCGCGGCCAGGTCGTCCATGACGGGCGCAATCTCGGAGTTCGCCACCGCGTACGTGCCGAAATACGAGCCGCGGTTCGGGAAATTCATGAGCGAGAAATTCGCGGCGCCGGAGACGACCGGGAAATCCGCGGGCCAGAGCGCCGCGGGGCATTCCTTGGGCATGTCCTTCGGCAGGACCGTGGTGAACTGGAGAAGCGGATTCATACCGCGGAGCTGAAGCAGGAAAATGCGCTGGGTGGTCCCGTCGTCCAGCGGGCGTTTCATAAGGAGGGAGGATTCGTTGCCCGCGACCTGGGCGGAGGGGAAGAGCTTCAGCACGGACGCCCGGACGAGCGAAAGCGGCTGGTCGGACATGGAGATCTTCATCGTCATGTTCCGGCCGTTGACCGTGACTTTTTCGGACCAGAATTGCGTGGCGTCGAGCATCGTCGCCAGCGTGTCTTCTGCGGATTCCGCGGACAGGTCGTCCGAAACGCCGCCTTTCCCCGCCGATCCGCCGCCGAACGGCCAGATGGAGAAAACGTCCGCATGCAGTCCGCAGGGCGCGGCCAGCAAGGTAGCAGCGAGTACGAGGAGACGGAACGTTTTTTTCGGGGCGGCTGGGGATTTCATGCTTTTGCTCCGTAGATTTTGGAGAGGACGGCCCAGACTTTCACGATCTGGACGGATGTGCCGATGGATATCCGCACGTAGCGTTTCGTGCGAGGATACGGGAAATACCGTACGAGGATGTTGCGGGCGCGGAGCTCGCGGAAACACCGTTCGCCGTCGCGGTCGGGCGGTGAGGCGAAAAGGAAGTTCGTTTCGGACGGGACGACCTCGAACCCGAGGTCAAGCAGTCCGGTGAGGAGCATTTCGCGCGCCAGACGGATCTTCTCGACGCAGTCCTCGAAATACTTCCTGTCCTGGAGCGCGGCGACGGCGAGCATCTGCGTGAGGTAGGAGACGTTGTACGAGTCCTTCATTTTCATCATGCCGGCGATCGTGCGCGGATGCGCCAGGGCGAACCCGAACCGGAGTCCGGCGAGCGAACGCGATTTCGAGAACGTGCGGGACACGATCACGTTCGGGAAGCGGGTCACGAAATCCGCGCAGTTGTCGGACGCGAAGTCGGCGTAGGCCTCGTCGATCAGGACCATGCCCTTGTAGTTTTCGCAGATGTATTCCATCATGGCGCGCGGGAAACTGTTCCCGGTCGGAGCGTTCGGGCGTGCGATGAGGAAGAGGTTGGTGCCCTTGAGCTGTTCCAGAATGTCGTCCGGCAGCCCGAAATCGTCCGTAAGGTCGATATAGCGCACCGGTGCGCCGTGGAGCGCCGCCAGCGTGGGGTACAGCGTGTAGGAAGGGCGCAGACAGGCGATCGGCAGGTCGGCCGAGGAGAAACACCGCACCGTGATGCTCAGCGTATCGTCCGAGCCGTTGCACGCGATCACGTGGTCGCGGGTCAGGCCGAACATCTTTGCAATTTCGTCGCGGACGGGATCGGAAGTCGGATTTGGGTACAGGCGGAGGCGTTCCGGGTCGATGGAAGAAAGCGCCTGAAATACGCCGGGGCAGGGCGGGAACGGGTTTTCGTTGGTGTTGAGCTTGATAAGCTCGGGGATATTGAGCTGTTCGCCGGGTGCGTAGCCGTCCATCCGGTCGATATCCTTGCGGAAATAGGAGGTGTAGCGTTCGGAAGTCATTTCGTGTTGCCTTTCGCGTTATTTCCGTCCGGTTCTGCGGATGGATGCGCTGCGCCCGTGGGCGTCCAGCCCCTCGAGTTCGGCGAAGTGTTCGATCGCGTCCACCTCGCGCATCAGCGCGTTCTCCGTGAACGACAGGATGCTGCTGCGGCAGAAGAAATCGCCCGCGGTGATGCCGTGGAAGAACCGGGCGGTCCCGGCGGTCGGCAGCACGTGGCTTGGGCCGGCGGTGAAATCGCCCGCGGGTTCCGGGGTCCACGGACCGAGGAAGATCGCGCCCGCGGCGTGGATGCGTTTCGCGAATTTTGCGGGCTGGGCGCAGTGGAGTTCGAGGTGTTCCGGCGCGAATTTTCCGGCGATCTCCGCCGCCTCGTCCATGGAGGCGCAGCGGATCAGGAAGATGCCGTTCGCGAGCACCTTCTGAAGCGGCCCCTGACGCGTGAGCGTTTTAGCCTGTTCGAGGATCTGCGCCTGAACGTCGGCGAGCACCTTCTTCGAATCCGTGACCAGCACGGCCTGTTCCAGACCGGAGCCGTGTTCCGCCTGCGACAGGATGTCGGCGGCGGTCCAGGCCGGGTTCACGCTGCCGTCTGCGACCACCATGACCTCGGATGGCCCGGCGACCATGTCGATGGCGACGCGCCCGTAGACATAGCGTTTTGCGGCGGCGACGTAGGCGTTGCCGGGTCCGACGATCTTCTCGACGGATGGGATCGTCTCCGTTCCGTAGGCGAGCGCGGCGATTGCCGTGGCGCCGCCCATCTTGTAGACGGACGTGGCGCCCGCGGCGACCAGCGCATACAGCGTGGCGGGGTTGATGCTGCCGTCCTTGCGCGGAGGCGTGGCGGCAATGATCTCGCGGACCCCGGCGGCTTTCGCGATCGCGACCGTGTGGAGCGCGCTGGAGACCAGCGGGGCCGTGCCGCCCGGCACGTAGCATGCCACGCGGTCCATCGGCTTGAACTGTTCGCCGAGCGTGACGCCGGGACGCGGATGCGAGGTCCACGAACGCGGGATCTGCATTTTCGCGAACGCGGTGATATTGTCGAGCGCGAGCTTGATCGTGGCTTTCGTTTTGCGGGAAACGGCTTTCTTCGCGGCGGCGATCTCCCCGTCGGAGACCTTCAGCTCCGGAGAGGTCAGGATCACGCGGTCGAACTTTGCGATCTGCGCGCACACCGCCGCGTCGCCGTGCTCGCGGACCTCGTCCACGATCGCCTGTGCCCGCTCCTCGATCTCGGGAGGGCACGCCGGCCGGGTATAAAGCGATTGAAGCGTCTGCTTGTAATCGGCATCGGTGCAGTCAATGATTTTCATGGAAAAAGGTCCTTTCTGATTCGGGGGCGCAAACATTAATCCATATAAGATAGCTCAAAAAACGTATTTTTCCAGTCGAATCGCCCAAAAAAACGAGATTTTCAGCTCCGATCGCGACATTGCGGAGAAGAAATGACTTTTTTTGAAAAAAACGCAACGGAAAGCTTGCATTTTCGGAAATCACGTCTAAATTAAACATCAGGAAGCAGCGGTTCATTCCTCTGAACAAAGAATATATCGGGGCCGCAAGGCCTTATTGCACCTACTATCAAGTTGGAGCGGTATATGAAACCCTGCTTCTGTTTTTTTGTCTTTTTTTCAGCGGCTTTCTGCGGATGTTTTTGCATCCGCTTTTTTCGTTTTGCGACTTGATTTTTTGATAGTTCGGTATTATGTTAATAGCTGTACTAATTTGCCTAATCGGCGCTCAATGAAACAACCATAAATTCTAAAAATATCACACAGTCAGGAGGCAAACCGTGAATAAAACAACTCAGACTCCCGAATCCGGCGCCGGACATTCCGGCCTCATCTACAACATCGTTATCATCGCGCTCTCAATCGTCATCATTCTCATCCTGTCTTTCCTCTACAGAAAGAATGATTTCTTCCGTTCGCTTTTCGAAGGCAACGTGACCGCGCCGACGCAGATCGCGAGCGAGAACGACATCCGCGAGGCGGCGAAGAACGTGGAAAGCATCAACAGGACCGCCGCACATCTTTCGTTCTTCATTCTTGTGTTCATCCTGATCCTCCAGGCGGTCGCGTTCATGACCGCGGCGAAAGTCTTCGCCGGGCTGAAACGCAGCACCGAAGCGGTTTCGATCCGCCTGAAAAAGCTTGAAAACGCCGATCTCTTCCTCGACCTGCCGCTGTACTTCGGTCTGCTCGGCACCGTCGCCAGCTTCATCGTGATGTCGTTCAATCCGAACATCAGCCGCCTGATCGCCTACTCCTCCACGCTCGTCGGCATCATCTTCAGCGTGATCCTGCGCCTGGTCTTCCAGTACCCGCTCAAACAGGCGCTCATCACCGCCGCCGAACCCAACGGAAAGGAACCCAAACAGTGAACCGCTCCATTCTCATTGTCACATGCGACTTCCTGGTCCTGGCGGCAATGTCCCTGTCGATCGGGATGAACGAGGTCGGAGACCCCGCCGGGGCCGCGAAGATCTCGTCCCCCGCGACCCGTCTGGTCGAGATGATCGACGAGGAACTGGCGCGCCACGAGGAAGTGAAGCAGCAGAAAGACGAGCTGGCGCAGCGCCTTGAAGAATTTCGTGCGCTCGCGCTGAAGGACGAAAAGCAGATCGCGTCCCAGGACGAGGAGATCAAACAGGCGCAGGCCAAGCTCGCCGAAACGCTCGCCGCCCTCACGAAGACCAAGGACGAATTTGCCTCCGAAAAGACGAAGTCCGCACAGGAGCTTGCGAAGAGTGCCGCCGAGCTCGCGAAAACGAAAAAGGATCTTGACGAACGCGAAGCCGCGCTGAGACGGTCCGCCGCCGTCATCGAGCAGAAGGAAAGCGAACTGAAGATCTCCGCGCAGGAGCTCATCGAACGCGACAAGGTCATCCGCGACAGCGAAAGCCTCCTCGAAACGAGCGAACGCTCCCTGGCGCGCGTCACGCAGGAAAAGGCCGCCGCGACCGAAAAGCTCCAGCAGAGCGAAAGGTTGCTCTCCCGGACTTCCGGCCAGCTCGAACTGACGAAGGCAGAGCTTGAAGCGCTCCGCGAACAGGCCCGCCTCGACCGCGCACGCGCCGAAGAGGCGCTCGCGAAATTCCACGCCGCCGAAGTCGAGCTCGTGGAAACGAAGTCCAAACTCACGTCCACGCAGACTCAGCTGAACGGCATGGTGCGCGTGCTGGCGGATGTCAATTCGGACCTGGTCAAGACGAAAAATGAACTTGACAAATCCGAACAATCGCTTGCCGTCTCGAAGGAGACGATCGCCCAGAACGAACGCCTCATGAGCGAGAAGGACCGGACGATCGCGCAGACCGAAACGATCCTGACCCAGAAGGACAAGGTGATCGAGGACAAAGACCGCGATCTGAACGAGACCAAGAAGAAAGCCGACGAACTGGAAAAGATGCTCAACAACGACGTCCTCACCAGCTACAACGCCTCCGCACTCGAGCTTTCCTTCCACCTCGTCAACGACCGCCTCTTCAACAATATCGTCATCGACAAGTCGTTCTTCCTGCCCGCCGTCACGCTCGGCGGCAAGACGTGGCTCGTCTCCGCATTCCGCGACACCACCGGCCTGAATCTGCATTCCGGCTACACCAAGGTCACCGAGCTGCAATACAAGGTGCGCCGTCCGCAGAGCAAGGATCAATGGTCCGCCGTCAACGGCCCGGCGCTCTGCCTCGCCGAAGACGCCCGTGTTTGCCTCTTCCCCGTCGATGCGGACAAGACCGAGCCGGTCCGCGTGATCACGTTCGGCGCGCTCCGCGAACGCGGCCTCGACAACCTCACGCTCTTCAAGTCCGCGACGTTCTCGAAGGATTCCGCCGACATCACGGGCCGCTGCTCCGTGAGCATGGAGCAGGGCGACAATTACCTCTACATCCGCAACCCGAACCGTTCTTCCAGCGAGCTTAAGGCGGATGTCGGCGACATCGTGCTCTCGAAGGAAGGCTTCTTCGTCGGCGTGGTCGTGAAAGTCTCCTCGTCCGACCTCGGACAGACCTCCACGGCGCAGTGCTACGTCTTCACCGGCGAACCCGAGCTGACAAAAGCGCTCCAGCTCCGCCTCACGAAGGAACCGTCCCAGACGCTCTACTACGATTTCGTGGACAAACACGAGTCCCTGCGGAAAGTCACAGAACAGCTTGACAAGAGCAGATAAACCGACAGAACACGAATCCCTCTTCAATAACAAACAGGCGGCGCACAACGGACCTCCCCGATGCGCCGCCGATTCTTATTCCGATCTCTGGAGCAACCCCCACAGGACCGCATTACCATGCAGAAAATCATCGAAACCATCGTTTCCATCCCCGCCATCTACCGTACGATCTTCCTCCTCATCTGCTCGAACTGCTTCATGACGTTCGCCTGGTACGGGCACCTGAAGAACCTGAAGGAAAAGCCCTGGTGGATCGCCGCCATCGTCAGTTGGGGGATCGCGCTGTTCGAATATCTGCTGCAGGTGCCGGCGAACCGCATCGGCTATTCCGGGCCGCACCCGCTCACGCTCGCCCAGCTGAAGATCATGCAGGAAGTCATCACGCTCTCCGTCTTCGTGCCGTTCTCTCTGCTCTACATGGGCGAGAAATTCCGCCTCGACTTCATCTGGGCGGCGCTTTGCCTCTGCGGCGCTGTCTTCTTCATCTTCCGCAAGTGACACCCCCAAGGGGGGCGGGTAGTGCGCTGCTGCGCGAGCGCACGGATTTTATGCTTTTATGTAGCCTCGCACTACCGCCGGGCAGCTTCCGCCTGTACGCGAGTACGAGGGGGGGGGGAGACTAGAAAGAGTTTTTAATCCTCGGTTTCTTTTGTGTCGAGGGGGAGGGCGGCAGTGTCGGCGGCGGTGTCAGCGTCAGATTCTATGGATTCCGGGTGTTTTTCCCAGATTCCCTTCTGAAACTCCTTCCGCTCGAACCGGTCGATATTCAGTTTCCGGTACAGCTCGTCGTCCCGTTTCGATTTGTAGCCGAGTTCGCCCGGCAGATCGACGCGGAAGTCGATGCCGTCGGGCTGGGCGCTTCTGATGTGGATATGGATCAACGCCTTGCTCAAATAGATCGAATCCTTCCTCAGCGAGTCGATCTCGCGCACGATGTCGAACGCCTGTTCCGGATTGTTGATACTATATTCAACTCCCATTGAGCCGTCGCTGAATGGTGTGACTTTGTAATCTTTTATGTCGTATTGTTCTTTGATCGGGTGGCAGATCGTGTAAAGCGTTTCGGCGATCCTGTTGTTCGTTGGAACAATATTATCCGCCGTTCTGTAAAGGCAATAACAGAAATAGATACCAAGGGCGAATATGAAAACGGCAACGAGGTTGAAGATCGTTCCCCTCGAAAGAATCTTTCCGGATTTTTTCATGGTTTCGCCTCGCCGGAAGCCGTTTTTTCCCGCTCCAGGAGTATTTTCTGCCATTTCTTGTGCATTTCCCAGTACATTTTCATGTTCCGTTTCGGTGTGTACCCCGATGCGCCCGGCAGCTGGACGCGGAACCCCGTATCGTCCTTGATTTTGACCGTTATCTCAAAAAACTCTTTGTCCAAGTAGGGCGACAGGCGTTTCCGTTCCGCGATTTCCCGCACGATGTCGAATGCCTGTCCGGCGTCTTCGAGTATGATCTCGAATGTGACCGCGCCGTTCACGGGGAGCCCGATGTACCATGCACTGATCTCGTATTGTCCTTCGATCGGGCTCGTGATTGCCGAGGAGATCTCACTCCGTCTGTCGGCTTCCAGCCCTTTCATGCGAAGGCCCTGAACCATCGGAAAGCACATCCAGAACAGCAGACCATAAAAAAGGACAACGGCAAGAAAAAAGATTTTCCCGCGAGAAAAGAACTTTCTTTTCTGTTTTTCTGTTTCTTTTTCTTCGGCGGCCATTGGGGAAACTCCATTTTACGAATCCAGGTCGGTGTCGCCGGCGGAAGCCGCGAGGAAGGTGGTCGGCATCCCTTCGAGCTGGGCGCTGACGCGTTCGTAGAAGGAACGGCAGTCCTCGGCCTGCGGCGGGATGAATCCGAGAAAGACGAGGGACGCGTGCGAGGAATATGCACGGAACGCCGTTTCGAAATCCGCCTCTTGCGAAAGCACGAGGTGCTGCGCCTCGATGCGTGAATCGTAGGCGAGCTGCGCGAGCTCCTTTTCCGCCTCGGGACGGTGTTCCGGGTCCGCGAGACGCAGCAGCCGGATTTTCGTCTTGTGCCATCCGCGGTTGCAGGTCAGCAGATGCGCGAGGATAAGCATGAGGGAGCCGTTCTGTCGTCCGCGCCACCAGATGTCGATGGGGCCTTCGCCCGGCTCCTCCGCGGCGCGTTCGGGATTGATGAGGACGAGCGTATTCATGCGGAGCAGGCGGATGGTCTGGAGGTGCCGGAAGAACGCCCCGACGCGGTCGGCGTTGACGGGCCAGCCGGAGAGGACGATGTTCGGCGCGAGCGGGCCGAGCGAATGCGACTGAAGAAAGACGTTCAGTGCTTCGTCGAAATCGGTTTCTTCGGAGGTCGTGACGGCGACGGGGAAGAAATTCGTGCCGGATTCCTCCGCGATCTCGCGGAGCCGCGCCTCCTCCTGTCTGCGCTGTTTTTCCGCGGCGGCCGGATCGGGGCCGGGATTCAGGAACCGCGCCACGGACATGATGCCGCGTTCGTTGTTCAGCAGCGATCCGTACCGGATGAGCGCGAGGTGTTTTTTGTTCGGCCCGGCGAGGATGAGGATCTGCGGACGCCAGTTTTTCGCGTCGGAGGGCATGGTCGCCAGATGGATGAGGCAGCGGCGGATGCGTTCGAAGTAGTAGCCGCGGCGGGCGTCGCCGAACGTGCTTTCGAGCGAATTTTTGCGCGCGATGAGGAAGAGGATGCCCACGATGAAGAACGCCACGATCAGCAGTCCGGCGTTGATGAAGAGCGCCACGGCGAAGCACGCCACGGCCCCGTAGCAGCCGACCGCCCAGTGGAACATGCGGAATTTCGGGCGGAAGGACGGGTTCGCGGCGAAATGTTCGACCGCGGCCGCGATGTTGATGATCGCGTACGTGAACAGCGTGAACATGGTCACGAGCTCGGCGACGGCGTTCAGCGCGGTGCCGCCTCCGCTCTGGCGGCTGCCCCAGAACAGGATGCCCGCCGAAATCAGGAGCGTCAGGCACATTGCCGGAATCGGTTCGTTGTTCTTGCCTCGTCCCCAGGCGAAGAAGTTCAGAGGATGGAATATCCTGTCCGCGGCGAAAGCCTGCAGAATGCGCGGCGCGCCGATCAGTGTGCCGAGCGCGCTGGAGAGCGTGGCGGCCGCCATGCCCGCGAACACGAGGAATCCGGTGTGGAAGACGGCGTTTTTCACGAGCGTGCCGTAGGTGTTTTCGATGAGGTCCGTCCGGTTCCACGCCGCGCCGAAGAGAATGATCTCCACGGCGTAGATCACGAACCCGACGCCGATCGCCAGGATCGTGCCGCGCGGGATGGATTTACGGGCGTCCTGCAGGTCGCCGGACATGTTGACGCCCGCGAGGAATCCGGTCACGGCGGGGAAGAATACGGCGAAATTCGTCGCGAGGATCAGGATGTCGACTTTAATGCCCTTGACCGCGTGGAAGTTGGTGCGGAGCGTGTCTAATGTCGGCCTGCTCGCCGCCGCGCCGCCCAGGATCGCCACGATGGACAGCGCCAGGATCGCCATAATCAAGTACTGCGTGCGGATCGCCCAGTTCGCGCCGATCATCGCAATGGTGAAAAGGACCGCCAGCGGGATCAGCCCGACCCACAGCAGCTGGGGCGCGAACGACGGGAACACCGTCACGAACGCTTCCGAGAAGCCGATCACGTAGAACGGCACGGAAAGCGACTGCGACACGTAGTAGGTCAGCCCGATGGACGCGCCGAAGCCCGGCCCCAGCGAGCGCGAGATCAGGAAGTACGGGCCGCCGCTCTTCACCGGCGTGTTCGTGGAGATCGCCGAGATGGAGAGTCCGGTGGCGACCGCGATGCTTTCCGCGACCAGCAGGATGCCGAACGCGCCCGCGACGCCGAGGTTGCCCACGATCGTCCCCAGACGCATGAACATCACCACGCCGAGGATGGTCAGGATGGACGGCAGGAAGACCCCGCTGAATGTGTTGAAGCTGTATCCTTTTGCGGCGGGTTCCGCCGTCGGTTCGTTCTGGTCCGTTTTCATCGTTTCACGATCTTTCTGTTTGACGATTCTTTCAGGTGTGTTTTTTTCAGGCTAACTATACCACCTTTTTTTCGGTTTTCAAGCTCGAAAACGATCTTTTCGCGGAAATTAATACTCGAAATGGGGCTTTGTGTTCAGCAGTTCGGCATCAAGGATCGCCAGGACGCGCGCGAGCGCCTCCCGCACGGCCAGTTTTACCCGGATCGCCCGCGGCGCATGTTCGTCCGCCTCGAATCCGACCGCGTCGATGCCGTGCTGCGCGGCGAGATAGATCGCGCGTTCGCAGTGGAACTGCTGCGAGATAACCGTGATTTCGGTCGCGCCGAAAAGGTTGCGGGCACGGACGACCGAATCCAGTGTGCGGAATCCGGCGTAGTCGGACAACACGTCCTCCGGCGCCACGCCCTCCGCGATCAGTTCGCGCGCCATGTCGCCCGTCTCATTGTAGTCCGAACGGGCGTTGTCGCCCGACACGATGATCTTGCGGATTTTTCCCGCGCGGTAGAGTTCGACCGCGGCATGGATCCGGTTGAAGAAATAGGTGTTGAGATACTTCCCATGGACCAATCGCGACGTGCCGGGCACCAGACCGTATTCGCGGGCGGGGATGTCCTCGACGTCGTTGTAGACGCGTCCGTCGGCGAAGTGTTCGACACGACAGTCGGCGGCAAGAAGGGCGAGGGAACACAATAGCATGATTCCGGCGAAAAACAGCAGGAGCCTGCGGACGAGTGTGCGTTTCTTTTTCTTCGTGGGGATGCTGTCGGATCGGTCGGGATTCATGGGGAAGATGTATTTTTGAAAAGGAAAGGCCGCAAACGTTTTTGAAACGTCCGCGGCCTGGAATGTGCTTTGTTTCTTGTGCCCGAGCGGAGCCGGGCACTCTCTCGTCACTGCTTGCAGTGTACCGGAGCGGAGTCCGGCACTGCTGTTGCAGTGGAGGCACAGCCTCCATTAAAGCTTGGAGAAGCTTTCGTTCATCTTCTTTTCATACTCGACGTCGATCTTGGTGTCGGGGATGGTCTGTCCGTTCTTGACCTTTTCGATCACGACGTCGTCGAGCCAGGCCTTGCCTTTGCCCTCGACCAGGATGCCGATGCGGTCGCGGATGGCGTCGCGCGGGATGTCGAATTCGCCGGAGAAGGTGGTCCAATCCTTGGCGTTGGTGGCGTCGAAGAGGACGAGATCAAGGCAGCGCTGGAATCCGGAGTTTTCGCCGCGGATGCGGATCGTGACCTTGCTGTAGCCTTCATTCTTCACCTTGCAGGAGACTTTCACGTGCGTGCCTGCCACGTCGCGGATCCATGTGCCGATGCCGTCCGCGCCGGGAGCCGTCGAAATTTCCTGGACCGAGGGAAGGGCGGTCGCCGGATCAAGGTTTTCAATACGCAGCGAGGCCGGTGCGGAGGCGTAAACTTCGGTGTCGCGGTGGGGATTGATGCGGATGGGATCCCAGCGGCGGGCTTCCCAGCCGAGCGGACGGTCTTCGCCCATCGTCATGTCGCCGTTTTCGACGGTGATCCAGCGGGCGTCGTATTCCGCCATCTTCTTTTCGACTTCGGCGAGGAGCGGCGCGAACTTCTTCGCGGTCTCGGGCTCGCGCATCTTCAGATAGGCGTCGAGATAACGGCAGCCGAAGGTGTTGACGGAATAGCCGGAAATGTGGAGTTCGTCGCCGCGGTGCATCAGGCCCTTCGAGCTGATGAGCTTGCAGTTCTCGATCTTGGACTCGACGTCCTGGATCATGCGGTTGAAGCCGTCCGTCCAGTTCACGTAGCGGCCGAGCTCGCCCACGAAGAGCGGCAGGTCGGCGATCCCGATGTCCGTGCGGACGTCGGTCACGAGCTTGTTCAGTTCGTTGATGTAGTTGCGGTTGCCGGTGTCGGATTCGCCCTGATGCCAGAGCATTGCCTTCACCTCGCCCTGTTTCTGCGCGAATTTGATCTTCTTGATGAGGTTGTCGTAGTTCGGCGCGCGGTCGGTATTGTCGCGGCCGCCCTTGCTCAGTTCACGCATGCTGCGTCCGCCGCGGGCCGCATGGATCAGGCCGACCGTCACGTCCGGGTGCAGTTTCGCATAGTGCAGCGCGAAGGATTCGCCCGGGCCGTAGCCGCGTCCGTACGGAGCGACGTTCTTCACCCATTCCATCTTGTCGTTCAGCTCGAGCACCTGCGTCGTGCCGGTCAGGTATTCCGGCAGGACGGGGTAGCCCGCGCCTTCCATGTTGGACTGGCCGGTCAGCAGGAAGATGTGGAATTTCTGCTTGTCGGCGGGGATCTTGACGACGTTCGGGTCGAACTGCGATTCCGCGTTCGTCTGTGCGCAGGCGGTCATGGCGGCCGCCGCGAGGATCGGCATAAGGCCCTTCATCATACGGAAGAACTTCATGATGTTGTCTCCTGTTGGGGGTTTTTGTGTTATGGGAGGATTGTTTTGCGTCTGTTCCACAGCTCCGTTCCGAGGCGGAGCCCGGCTGTTTTACTACTCAAATCAATAATATACCATCGCACGGCAAAAATAGAATGTATCATTTGATTAATTTTGTGTAGTATTTGTTTGCTGGAGATGCTTTTTGGTTTCAAAAAATGGAATCGCGAAAGAATAAATAAGAAAAGATAGAAAGTGATAGATTGTGCAAAAATAATGGAGAGTAAAGCGTGTAAATACAAGTCTTATAGGTCATATAGGTCGTGTCTTTGTTTTTTGTGTTGTTTTATGTTTGATAAAGTGAAAAAGGGCATAGCCTACCGAAAGTAATATGTTTTATTGTCAAACAGGATATATGTTCCGCAAAAATAAAAACAGCTAATATGAAACGGAATAACTGTTGAAACAAATCAAAAAAACACTTGTCTTTATGATCTTTAATCATATCAACTTTCTTGTTTGATTGTTGTTCATTGACTTTTGTCATGGCTCGATGTCGTTTTTTTGTCTTGGCCGGTCGCCTTTCGGTAAAACAGGAAAAGCTCCTTTTCTTTGCGATTTCTGCGTCGTTTCGGGAATCGTGAAAAAAACAGTGTCCATCCGTTTAGGAATCTCGAAATTTATGTCAATATCCTGCACTATTCTTAAAAAGAACATGTTTTCTGATAAAAAATACATTTGAAAATCACCCCCAGTAGTGTATAATATACGCGAGAAATATATATTAAATCGCCTGTGAGCGGGCACAACGCGTGAAAATGAGCTCAAAAACAATACGACGAAACGAGACTGAAACGAAGGAAAACGAGCGGAAGCGAACAGGGCAAGACGAACGGAACTGAAACAGGCTGAATTGAACGGAACAACAAAACGAACCTGAGATACGAACCATGAACGAAACGAACAGCAAACGAGCGGAACAGGAGGCCAGGACCGGGTGGTAGACCGGGATCGCGGACGGCGGAAGCCGGCCATCCGAACTTGAACTGAACTTGGCGGGCGCCGGGACAGGGCAGGGCGGAGGCGGGTGAAAACGAAGCCGGACGGAACGACGGAAGCCGCAGGCGCGGCGCCTGAACATAAGCTCAGGCCGAACATGATTTTCACTGACTTGAACCCGATCGAAGGGCTGTTGAACAGACGGCCCGGAGAAGCAGCTCCGGGAGCCGAACCCCGGAGTTGAAGAAGCAACCGGAACAACCGCGGGAAACCGCAGGAGACAAACGATGACGACGAGCTGGAAACGGACGGAAACGGCGAGCGGCGCAGGGGCGAATGCCCTGAGCGCGGCTTTCTGTGTTCATGCCTGGCCGGAGAGTCGCCTCGTCCGGGCGCTTCGCTGGAAACAGGACGCCGTGTGCCGGGAAACCGTCTCGGCGGACGCCACATCCGTGCAGACGGAGGCGGATTCCACGGATTCAAGCTTAACCAGAACGATTTTTTTCTCATCCCGCATTCAAACTCAACCAACAACCCGAAAGGAAACCCCAAACACAACCCAGGAAAAGAAAGGCAAACAAACTAAAAACCAAGTAACAATTTCGCAAGAAACCGAAACCCTAGCTTAACAACCAAGGAGAAAAAGCTATGGCAACTCTTGAAGATCTAAAAGGCTTTGCGACTGTCGGCAATATTTATGTCGACAACTCGTACACTGCCGAGACTACGCCGGCGACCGATCCGATCACCGGTGAAGCGCTCGAGTTCGGTGTAAATGCCTTCACTACCCTCCCGGGTGGCACCGCCTCCGCCGTTCCCGCAAACGGCTCGGCCATGTTCATCACCAATGTCGATCTTGGTACGAGCAGATTGTACAACGGCCGCCCGGAGAAGACCACTCTGTATGACGTGTACGTTTCCAACGTTAAGTCCGGCGACATCTATGTCATGCCGAGAGCGGCTGGCGAATACACGCCTGATACCGGCACGCTGAACGTCTACGTCGAAGACGTAACGATCGCCAGCGGCGGCTATCACGGCTTCGGCGCCACCACCGGCGCCAACTTCGCCGGCAATTACGACGTCACCATCAAAAACTCCACCATGCAGTATCTGGCCGTTGCCACGGGCAGTGCTTATGGCGTTGACAACGGTGATGCGGCAAACCATCGTTTTGCCCTCATCAACGGCGATGTCAACTTCACGCTCTCCAACTTCACCGTTACCAGCGTGGGCGGCGTCGCCCGCGGCTCTATCGGCAGCGCGGACGAGAAGGCCAAAGTCGTTGGCCTCGTTGAGAACTCCATCTTCGGCAACAACTTCCATATCCTGTTCAACGGCGTTGACAGCAGCGGCAACAGCTTCAACAGCTGGAACGATGTCGACATCACGATCTCCGGATCGTCCTTCAGCGGCGCGTTCATGATGTACCCGAACCAGTCCTCCGCCACTCGCGAAGTGAACGGCGAACTGACCATCCACGGCGATGTCAAGCTGAAAGTCACCGGTTCGACCATGAACGGCCTCGTCATCGGCGCAGGCCGCAGCGGCACTGGCTGGCAGCGTACCGGCTGGGTCGACGGCAACTTCGACTTCGAAATCTCCGGATCGACCACCGGCGTGTCCTTCATCAACAAGGGCTCTCTCGGCAAAGCCGAAACCCAGCGCACGGTCGTCGGCAAGATCAACAACGGCTCCGTCGTCGGAAACTTCGTCGCGTACGAACTCCGTGCGGACAAGACCAGCAAGGTCTATGCCGACTCCGCCATCACGGTTACGGATGCCACGATCGGCAAATTCACCTTCCTGACCGGACTCGACGGTTCCGGCGGCGCCACGGTTGGCGTTGCCGACCGCCTCTACGGCAAGCAGACCCTCGATATCACCGGCTCCACAGCCGGAGACATCCTGTCTGTCGTTAACGGCGCATCGCAGGCCGAAGCCACGTTCGACCTGGCTTTCCATGCGTCCGAGACGCAGAGCACCGTCGGTGCGATCGGCTACTGGAACACCATGACGGTCGATGCCGGCGCCAGTGTTCAGGCCGAAAGCATCGGCAATGTTTCCCTCGTGACCCTGGCCCAGGGCGCGACCCTCTCCGTTGGAACCTTCTCCAGCGTTGACGTCCTGAACGTCCTCGGTGAATACACCGCCGTGAGCAACACGCTCGTCAGCGGCCTCACCAGCTTCTCCGTCGGCAGCGACATCAAGTCTGTCCAGCTGAACGGCGTGGAACTCGAATACGGCTTCATGCCCGGACAGTACTCCCTCGTCGGCGACAAGCTGGTCCTCCACCAGGGCGAAACCGTTCTGGTGAACAGCACGTTCCCCGGCGGCGGTGCGGACGTCACCTATAACGAACAAGTATTTAAAGGATATAAGACCGTCGCGGAAGCGCAGTCTTCCTTCTCCGCCGACAAGTATCTTATCACGGTCGTCCCGGTCGATGGCGGTACCATCGACGCCGACATCGTCACCAAGAACTACGGCGTGATCGTCCAGGGCACTGCTGATTCTCCGATCAGCATGGAAGGCTATGATTTCATCATCGGCGATCTCACCACGAAGTATGATGGCGCCACGATCATCATCACGGGCCTCAGCAGCGTCGGCACGATCGCTTTCGGCGATCTTGACGCTCTGTTTGTTTCCGGCACCGGCGTTGAAGCAGAGACGCTCGATCTCCGCGACGGCGCCATCGGCGACGCCGAGATCTCCTTCTCCAACCTTACCGTCAAGGACGTTTATCTTCCCTCGGCCAAATCGATGGACGGCAAACTGGAAATCGCCTCCGGCTCGGTCGAGAATATCTACAACAGTCCTGCCGGCGACGGCAAGCTCGCCGTGAGCCTTGGCAAGGACGCTGCGGTCACGAACCTCTATGCCGAAGGAAAGGCCATTTCCGTCGGCAACGCGACCATCACGAACTACTATGCCGGCCTCAAGGACGGCGGCGAAGTCGCTTCCATCGATTTCACTGCGTCCGGCAATGTCAGCACTCTCGTCCTCGGCGGCGTGGAAAAGAACACGATCGGTTCCGTGAACGCCAAGTTCTCCGGCTCCGGCATCCAGAACGTGACGGTCGGCGGTAAAAACGACGAGATCACCGGCAATGTCAATGTCGAACTGAACGGCCCGGTCGGTATCGCGGCTCCTGGCAACGGCACCTTCACCGGTATCGTTTACGGCGCGCAGGTTGGCGAGATCAACGGCGGCGCCGACAAGACCACCGGTTCCTCCAATCTCTCTGTCACCGGCCACGCCAAGGCCAGCACGATCTCCGGATTCGATAAGATCGACGTCACGGGCGGTACCCTGAACGTCGGCACCATCGAAGGGGAAGCGGCGCTCACCAACCGTCGCACCATCTACGCCACCGGCTCCATCACCGCAGCCAGTGTCAAGAACAGCGGCGTCATCTCCACCAAGGAAGGTGTCACTGCCTCTACGACGTTCGACAACTCCGGTTACGTCATTGCCGAGAATATCTCGGCCAACGGCACGTTCACGAACAGCAATACGGTCACAGTCAAGGCCATTACCGTCGGCGGTTTCCTCACGAACTCCGGTATCATCTATGCTTCGAACGATGAAAACGGCGGCATCAGCCTGGGCGGCGCGGATCTGACCAACACCGGCACGATCTATGCCACCAAGCTCGAGGGCGTGAACGCCATCACGACCTCCTCGCTGTTCGTGGCCGAATCCGTCTCCATCGAAGGCGGCCTGACCGTCACTGCCAATGCCGACGTCGCTTTCCAGGGCGGCCTCTCCTTCAACGGCAACGTCAAGATCGACGCCACCTCCACCCTCAGCGTGGGCGGTGACTCCTTCGACGGCACCTCCATCACCATCGACGTCGACGGCGGCCTGATCGGCTCCAACGAAGTCGTCAGAGCCAACGGCGGCCTGGATTCCGAGTCCTGGACGATCACGCTCAGCGGCGCGAACAAGGGCGACTACGAACTCACCAAGAGCGCGACTTCCATCGTCGTCTACTCGGTCGGTCAGCTCTTCGTCAACTCCGGCTTCAATGCCGATTCCGACATCTACGTCGACGGCCACAAGCTCATCTACGGCAAGAACGCGTTCTCCAGCGTCGCGGACGCCGTCGCGGCCGCCAAGACCGGCGCGCAGATCGTCGTCGTCGGCGAAACGAACGGCGCGGACATCAATGCCGGTGCCTTCGACCTCGTTCTCGACGGCTCCACCGTCGGCAACGTCACGACTTCGAAGAACGTCATCGTCACCAGCGACAGCACGGCCAACAGCATTGCTTCCGCCGCGGGTCTCACGGTCGAAGCCGGTGCGGTCCTCTCCGTCACCGAAACGATCCCGACCACCCTCCCGATCACGATCGACGCCTCCAAGGGCTCCGGCGCACGCCTGGTCCTCGACGTCGACAGCACGAAGGTCACGCTTGACCCGGCCAAGGTCACGATCATCGGCAAGGACAGCTACTCCGCTCTCGTCCTTGGTGGTGAAAGCGCGCACGCGGGCGACCTTTATCTTATTTCTCAGGACCACGCTTTCTACGCTCCCGTCTGGTACGTGGACGAAGAAATCGAAGTCCAGTCTGAAGTGGACGGTGTTCCTCAGTTCGACGATGATGGCAATCCCATTATGGTCAAGCAGAAGACCGGCAACAAGATCGCGACGTTTGTCGACGGCGACTTCGACAAGGCGTCCGGCGATGCTCTGTTCAATAACGTGAACGTCTTCCTCGACAGAGAGACTGCTGTCACCACCGCGAAGGATGCCAACGGCGTCTTCGTGCTCGTCGACGGCATGAGCGCCGCTGCGGTCGGCGAAAAAGACGTTACCACCATGTTCGAGGTCAGCACCGCGTACGCCTCCGGCAGTTCCGCCATCGTTGGTCTCCAGGACGGTAACGACACTTACAAGACCGACAAGGCCCACACCGTGATCCTCAACGGCGCGACCAATTCCGCCAATAATAACTACGGCGTGGCCCGCCGGTACGAAATGTCCGGCGATTTCACCCTCATCGTCAACAAATCGCTCCATACCGGCAACGATTTCTGGGTTACCGGCAACAACGTGAACAGTGTGATGACGGGCGATATCAATGCCGAGATCACCGGAAGCACGCTCCATTACTTCCAGATCGGCAACGGCAGCTTCGGTCTTGACGAGGATAATCCGATCGACGTGAACGTGACGATCACCGGATCCACGATCCTCAACGAGCTCCGCGGCTTCCGTCTGAGCGAAGACGCCAACGTCAAGCCCGTGATCAACGCGAACCTGAACATCACGGTCCTCGACTCCGTCGTCAACGGCCCGATCTACGCGCTGTTCACCGGCGACTGGCGCGGCGACGCCAACGTCACGCTACGCTACTCGGCCTACAACTCCGGCAGCATCACCGTGACCCTCGGCGGCGTTTCCGGCCTCAACCAGATCCACGGCGGCGACTCCCTGATGCACAGCCGCAACGCCCTGCAGAACTTCAACATTCCGACCACCCTGCACATCGTGAAGGGCGAAAAGAGTGCCAGAACGACTGCCAACTGGATCATGGAATGGAACACCATCATCGTCGACGCCGACGCCGAACTGTATGCCAACAACGACATCCAGTTCCAGTCCGGCGACGTGAACGATGCCCGTCTCCCGAACTCCGGCAGACAGGGCGACGGTGCTCTGCAGAACTTCAAGATCAACCTGGCCGGTTACGAAGGCGGCACCAAGCAGGTCATTGCCGCGAACGGCAACATCTACACCAATGCTGAACATTCCAACTTCGAACTCATCGGCGAAGATTCCACGAAGGCCGGTCGTTACGAGCTTGCCATTCAGAATAACGGCGACAACGCGAAGTGGGTCGGTGTCTTCGACAAGGCTGACACCATCTACCTGAACAGCTCCTACAACTCCAGTACCTCCAACACGAGCATCGGCAGCCAGGTCCTATACTATGAGTACAACGCCCAGAGCGATGCGGAAGCGGCTTCCGCTCTCGTCACCGAATGGGGCGGCGCACTGGTCGTCACAGGCGGTACGTTCGAAGACGTTGCTTTCGCCTCCGTCGTGACCGTCTCGGGCGGTGCCGTCCTCGACACCCTGACCGGTGCCGGCAGCGATGGCGACGTCTCCATCACGATCGATGCCAAGACCTCCGTCGATGCGATCGTTGCCGCTGCCGGCGCGGTCGCGGGCGATCTCACCGTTACGGTCAACGGTCTCGGCGTTGTCGCGACCGACATCGACGGCGTGAAAGACAGCGTCACCGGTATTGCCAAGCTCGACGTCAAGGCTGATGCCGACTTCGGCGATGTCACCGGCTTCGATGATATCGCGATTGCCAAGGGCGCGGAAGTCACGTTCGGAAAACTGACCAACTCCGGCCTGACGCTCACCGCTGAAAACCTCATCTATGCCGACTCCGTCACCCTGGGCGACTCCGTCATCACGATCGACGTCACCGGCTACGAAGGCGGTCCGCGCGGTCTGGTCGTTACCGCGGACGGCATCACCGACTATGCCGCTTCCAAGGTCCAGATCGTCGGCGGCACGGGCTTCAGCGTTGCTTACAGCGACGGCACTCTGTCCCTGCTCACCACGAAACCGACCGACGTCTATCTGAACAGCTCCTACTCCGAAGCCACCACCGGCACGCTCTATGACGGCGTCTACCTGGAATTCGGCTTCAATGCGTTCAATACGTTCGAAGCCGCGGCTGCCAAGCTCGGCGAAGGCTACAGCGTCATCATGACCGGCGGCGAATTCACCGACGATATCACGCTTGACGGTGCCAGTCTCGTCATGAAGGGCGGCGTCCTCGGCTCCATCGCCGGCGGCACCGGTGCATCCTCCCTCACTGTCGAAGGCTACGCTGTCGTGACCGACGGTATCGAGGATCTCACGAGCTTTACGATCACCGCGGACGACACCCTCGTGACCGACCACCTCGACATGGTCGACGGCGGCACGATCACCATCAAGGGCAGCGCGTTCGAGGCTGAATTCGGCAACCTGCACAAGGTCGTCGACACGGTCACCGGCATCGGCGGCATCGATATCAACAAGATCGTCGTCGAAGGCGGCGTCTATGCGTTCTACCAGAACAACGACCTGTTCCTGCTGGACAAGAGCCATATCTACCTCGACACGACCTACACGGAAGCCATCACCGGCACGACCGCCGCGAACGGCGACACCCTGATCTACGGCGTCAACGCGTTCAACACCGACACCGCGGCTTACAACGCCCTCGTCGTCGGCGGCACGCTGTTCGTCTCCAACTGGGGTACCGCGGGCACGCAGGCTCCGAACATCGCTCCCGGCAAGCCCGCCAGCATCGTGGCCCAGGGCCCGACGAACTTCTCCGTCATCGCCAACGGCGGTTCTCCGCGGGTCGTCAATGACGACATCACCGTCATCATCGACA
>CACWOL010000020.1 GCA_902762495.1 uncultured bacterium
AACGCCGCCGGTATCGCCTGGCAGAACAAGGTCGGCAACATGACCGGCAGCGAATCCGGCGTGAACTCCATCGCCTGGTATGCTCCGGAACTCGGTTCCATCGGCGTCTGGACAGACGGCACGGAAAACTGGGTCCAGCTCAATGGCGCGTTCATGGAAGGCTGGACGCTGGCCGGCATCGGCGACTTCTCCGGCGACGGCAAGGACACCGTGGTTATGAGCTATAACGGCGGTCAGTTCCTCTACACCGTCGGCATCGGCGACAGCGAGCCCAAGAGCCTCGGTTCCGCCAACTGGTCCGGTTGGGATCTCCGCGCGATCGGCGACTTCTCCGGCGACGGCAAGGACGACATCGTTCTGTTCCACGGCACCCTCGGCGCGATGACTATGCTGGTCGACGGCAACGCCGACAACTACCAGTCCATCGGTCAGCTTGACCCGACCGACTGGTTCGTGGTCGGCGCGGGCGACTACAACGGTGATCAGAAGGACGACCTGCTGGTCCGTCAGAAATCCACCGGTATGCTCGGCTATTACAATGCCTGCGACACCTCGGATGCCGGCTGGGTCGAAATGGGCAGGGGCGTCGATATGAACTGGACCGTCATCGCATAACCCCGTCAGTCACTCCTTGTGCCGGAGCGCAAGCCCGGCACTATATCATCACTGCTTGCAAGGTACGCCTCCGTAGTCGCAAAGACTGCGGAGGCTTTTTACTGCTTCCCCGCCCCGTGCTCAAGCGAAGCCGGACTCTATAACAGCACCGCCTGCAATGTGCTCTCGCGCAGCAGAGCACAATCCAAGTGGAGGACTTGTCCTCCCGCCCCGTGCTTAAGCGAAGCCGGACTCTATAACAGCACCGCCTGCAATGTGCTCTCGCGCAGCAGAGCACAATCCAAGAGGAGGCTTCGCCTCCCCGTTTTTTGAGTTTTTTTGAGAATCCGCCTTGATTTTACCCGAAAACGGAGTATAGTATAAAATACATTCTGAACTGTAGCGGAGAGATGCCTGAGTGGCCGAAAGGAACGGTTTGCTAAACCGTCGTAGGGGTCAAACTCTACCGGGGGTTCGAATCCCCCTCTCTCCGCCATTTTTACGCTCAAATTCCGGGATTCTTCCCCATTCCGATTTATCCCCCCTCCCCCTTACACGAAAAAGAACCCCGGCCCGCCGTGAAGCGAAACCGGGGAAATAGCTTTTTGAGGGAAACGCCGCGGGAGATCAGTCGCCCGGCGGCGAATCCATATTTCAGAGCGTCATCATTTCGGCTCGTACTCGTTTTTGACCTTGTCCGTGCGGAACGGATAGGCCGGGAAACCGTCCTTGTTCATGAGGTTGACGTCGCCGCGGTACATGACATAGGCGAAACGCACGGTCTTGGGTTCCGCGACCTTGTCGGAGGAGACTTCGACTGTGTCGCCGACGATCTTGGCGTCGCCCCAAACGAACTTGCCGTCCGCGCCCGCGATGGCGAACGCGCCGGGAGCCTGGCCGTCGGAGGTGGTCAGGCCCTTACCGACGTTCTTGAAATGGATGATGCACTTGTTGCCCTTGATGTCCATGTGGTCGTAAACCGGGCCGACGCCGAGTTCGCCACCGAAGTACTTCCATTCCACGAGCTTCGCCAGACGGTAGCCGAGGGTCTGCTTGTCGCGCGGGTGGATGTCGGACTGGTCGCCGATGTCCATCAGCGGGACGCTGCTGACGTTCTCATAGATATAGGACATTTCGTCCTGGATCTCGCGGGTGAGCGGCCAGCCTTCGACGCGGTCCATCGGACCTTTGCTCTTCCACTGGTCCTCGGGGAGACGGTTCATCGGGGTCCACTGCTCGAAACCGGCGAGCTGGCAGATCACCCACGGCTGCTTCGGATCTTTAAACTTCTCGCGCCAGCCTTCGATGAGCATTTTGTGGAGCGCGTAATAATCCTTGTTGCCGGTGTTGGATTCGCCCTGGTAGAAGAGGACGCCGCCGACGGTGTACTTGGTCCAGGGATGGACCATGGCGCCCCACATCGTAGCAGGGAAACTCTCGCTGGAGAACTGGCCGCCGCGGGCCTGTCCGGTCGTCGGATTCGCCGCGCCTGCGAGCAGAGCGTCTTCGATCTGCTTGGCCTCATTGCGGTTGTGCTTCGCGAATTCGCTGTCGGGGATGAACGGCTCGATCTTGACGCCGCCCCAGGCGGTCATGATGAGGCCGACCGGGATGTCGAGGTCCTTCTGGAGCTGACGGGCGAAGAAATAGCCAGCGGCGGAGAAGTTCGGGACGGTCTGCGGGCTGCATTCCATCCAAATGCCGGTGTTTCTGCCGGCACCGACGATTTCCTCGAACTCGTCGCCCGGGGCCTTGGTCTTCGGCACTTCGAACAGGCGGATGCGCGGATAGTTGGCCGCCGCAGCCTCCTGCTGGTGGTTCTTGATCTGGATCATGGTGTTGCCGGTGGAGACGGGCAGTTCCATGTTGGACTGGCCGGCGCAGATCCAGACTTCGCCGATCAGCACGTTGTCGAACGTGATCGTGTCGGCGCCGTCGGTCACTTTCACCTTGTACGGGCCGCCCGCTTCAAGCGGTTCGACCTTGGCTTCCCATTCGCCGCTGGCGTCGACCTTGGCGGTGGCGGGCTTCGCCTGCGTGCCTTCGATCGTGACCGTCACGGTCTTGCCGGGATCGGCCTTGCCGGATATCTTGATCGGGGCACGCCGCTGGAGGCACATGTTGTTCTGGAAGACGTTGTGGCAGGAGAGCTTTTCTGCGTACGCGCTCGGAAGCGCGAGCAGAGCGGCGACCGCTGCCGTGAGGAGAAGAGTCATCTTTTTCATAAGAGTTCTTCCTGTTTGGTTGGATTGATTGGTTATGTTGGGTTGGTTGAATTGGTTGGTTTCGGGAACGTTTTCCGGACATTTTGAGGCGGATTCACCTCATCGTGCCGTTATGTTTCTGTCAATATATATCTACACGCGGGAAAATACAAGACGGTTCTTTCACTTTTAACGCTTTTTCGGCTATTTTTCTAATTTGGAATGTGCGTTCGAATGTTTAGTGGAAGGAATCCCAGATAATCAGAAAATCAAGTTGAACAGAAAAAATGCATCTCCTTTCCTTTTTCCGGCACTTGACTTTCGCAACCGGATGTGTTATATTTGATGCGAAACAGAACACAGGAGGTTTGTTATGCCGACATCAACATTCAGCGTCCGCATGGACGAACAACTCAAGACGGAACTCGATGACCTTTGCGCCCAGTTCGGGATGAACACGTCCACCGCGATCAATCTTTTCGCCCGCGCAGTGGTCCGCGAACGCCGGATCCCGTTTGAAATCACCGCCGCTCCGTCCGACGCGGGGCTGAGGGCATTTCAAAGCCTGCGCCGTCAGGCGAAATCGAACGGTCTTCAGGGCATGTCCCTGGCTGAAATCAACGCGGAAATCACCAAAACAAGGAACCGCAGGGGCAAATGAAGTTTTATGCCGTGATCGACACGAATGTGTTTGTGTCCGCCCTGCTGGCGAAACATGAGGACTCCCCCACGGTAACGATCGTGGAAAAGCTTTTTGACTCTACCGTGGTCCCTGTTTTCAGCAAGGCGATTCTTGAAGAATACTCTGAAGTACTGCACCGGGCCAAGTTCGGATTTAATCCGGCCACAGTCAACGCGTTTCTTCAGGAAGTGGCGCAGAGAGGCATTCTTCTTGAGCCTGGACAGACTGGCATCATGTTACCCGACATGAACGACGTGCCGTTTTATGCCGTGACTCTGGCGCACGGAAACGACAGGACCTATCTTGTCACGGGAAACCTGAAACATTTTCCTGTCAAGCCGTTCATCGTCACTCCGGCACAGTTTCTTGAGAAAATCAGACAGAACGAAAAACAGTGAAAGGACCCGAAAACATGTCGAGCACGAAAACGAAAAGAAACATCATCCTCGCGGTCGTCGCGGTCCTTCTGGCTGGCGCGGCATTCGTCGCATACAAAGTGCTCGAGGAGCCCGGCCATGCGGAATTCAAGGCGGGCAAGGCCGCTTACAGGGATGGAAACTACAAATCGGCGGTCGAGCACTACAAACTGGCGGCGGATCAGGGCAATCTGAAGGCGCGGACGCTGGTCGGCATCTTCTACCGGAAGGGCATGGGCGTCGAACAGGACTATGCCGAGGCGCTGAAATGGCTTCGTCCCGCCGCCGAACAGGGCTTCGGCGCGGCACAGTCGGAGCTCGGGCTCTGCTATGAATGCGGTTTCGGCGTGGAACAGGATTATGCCGAGGCGGTGGAATGGTACAAAAAAGCCGCCGAACAGGGCGATGCGCAAGGTCAAATGCAGCTCGCTGCTGCTTACGGCCTGGGACGCGGCATCGAACAGGACGACAAGGCGGCGTTCGAGTGGATGCGCAAGGCCGCCCAACAGGGCGACGACCTTGCGCAGTACTATCTTGCCGTTTTCTACCGGGACGGCCGAGGCGTGAAGAAAAGCGACAAGGATGCCGCAAAATGGTTCAGGAGAGCCGCGAAACAGGGCAACGCGGACGCCCAGTACGAATACGCCCGGTGCATTGCAACCAGCGATGGCGTCAAATGGGATGGGAAGGAGATTTTCAAATGGTACGGCAAGGCGGCGGAACAGGGGCACATTGAGGCGATGTACGAACTTTATTTCTGCTATTCCTCTGATGTCAGCGTGAAGCGGGATATGGACCAGGCGCTCTACTGGCTCCACCAGGCGGCGGAACGGGGCCATGCAAAAGCGCAGATCTATTTGAGCATCCACTATCGGGACGGCAGCAGCATCCCGAAGGATGAGGAAAGGGCTTTTTACTGGAGCCGCAAGGCGGCGGATCAGGACAATAGAAACGGACAATACTTGGTCGGCAAGTGCTATGAAGACGGCATCGGCGTCGAGCCGGATATCGCCGAGGCTGTGAACTGGTACCGCAAGGCAGCGGATCAGGGCTTCGATTGCGCGCAATATGAGCTCGGGAAATGCTATCACGAGGGGAAAGGCGTCGAAAAGGACATGGCGGAAGCCGTGAAATGGTACCGTCTGGCGGCGGAACAGAAAAACTATGACGCGAAAGAAGCCCTGAAGGAGCTCGGAATAAACAATTGACGCCCCATCGGGGGGAATTGGCTATTCCTGTTTTTTTCGAAAAAAACGGATTTTTCCTCGAAAAACCTTGTGTTTTCGCTTGATTTTACGCATATTCGAGGGTAAAATATAGGGACAATAAAACCGCGGACGCAGGATAAGTTCGATTTTGTGTCCGTTTCACCTTTTTTTACAGCCGGCGCGCCGCCGGTCCCGGAGACAGCATGGAAGCATTCAAAGACGAACTGCGCCGCGTGGGCGAACAAATCGGGGAAATCATCAAAAACGACCCGTTCCCGGAAACCGTCCGCCCCCCTGCCCTCGGTGATGCCGTGCGCGATTATCCCGGACGCGGCGGAAAACGCATCCGTCCGGCGCTCGTGCTGTGGGCGTGCGAACTCTTCGGCGGCGACCGCGAACAGGCGATTCCCGCTGCTGTCGCGGTCGAAATCTACCATAACTGGACGCTCGTGCATGACGACATCATCGACCGCGACGAACTCCGCCGGGGCAAGCCGTCGACGCACGTCACGGTCCGCGACTACGCCTCGTCAAAGCTCAACGCCGCGCCCGAACAGGCGGCGTTCTTCGGCGAATCCTTCGCGATCCTCGCAGGCGACGTCCAGCAGGGATGGGCGGTGGAACGCCTCGCATCCGTAGCCGACCGCGGCGTCGATCCTGCGCTCGCGCTGACGCTGGTCCGCGCCATGCAGACGAAGCTGAATCGCGAACTGATCTCCGGCGAGGCTCGGGACGTGGAGTTCGAACTGCTCGATCCGTCGGCGGTCTCCATCCCGGACGTGATGAGCATGATCAACGGCAAGACCGGCGCGATCATGGAGTTCGCGCTCCACTGCGGCGCGGCGATCGCGAAGGGCGCGTACGAGCCGAAATCGCCCGATTTCGTAGCGCTCTCCCGCTACGCCGTGAACCTCGCGGCAGCGTTCCAGCTCCAGGACGACATGCTCGGAGTCTTCGGAGACGAAAAGGTCCTCGGCAAGCCGATTTGCTCCGATTTCCAGGAGGCCAAGCCCACGATGCTCTACCTCGAAGCGATCCACCACATGGACGCGGAAGGCCGCTCCAAGCTCGATTCCTACCTCCGCCTGCCGCACTACACAGAATCCGACATCGCCGCCATCCGCGCGATTCTCACCGACTGCGGAGCCGCCGGAGCCGTCCGCGACAGCATCGCCGCACTCTCCGACTGCGCGAAGAAATCGCTGCTGCCGCTCCCGGACAACCCGTGGCGCGGCATGCTCGCCACCCTCGTCGAACAAATGTTAGTCCGTTCCGTATAACAACCCCCAAAACACGTAAAGGAGTCAAACCAGTATGAAGATGAAAAAGATCACGTTCCAGGGATGGAAAAACTGCATCGAACTGACCAACGGCGATTTCCGCATCGTCGTCACCACGGAGATCGGCCCGCGCATCGTCGGCGCCTTCCTCGGGAAGGGCGAAAACCTCCTTTACCTCGACAAGAAGCTGCTCGGCACGTCCAACCAGAAAGTCTGGACGAACTACGGCGGACACCGCATCTGGCACGCACCGGAAGACAGCGTGCGTTCCTACTGTCCGGACAGCCGCAAGGTCGTCATGGCCGAACTCCGCGACGGCGGCGTGGCGTTCATGGCTCCGCGCGAGGAGCTCACCGGCATCGTGAAGACCATCAACGTCTATCCCGAAGGCAACAACTCCTTCCGCATCGAGCACCAGATCCGCAACGAGGGCCTCTGGGACATCGAGGCCGCCGCGTGGGGCATCACCCAGCTCATGCCCGGCGGGACCGCCATCCTGCCGCAGAACCGCGGCCCCGAAGGCCTCGTCCCGAACCGCTCCGTCAACTTCTGGCCCTATGCCAAGCCGGACGATTCCCGTTTCGTGTACGGCGACCGCTTCGTGCTCGTGAAGCAGACCGCCAAGGGCGCGCCCACCAAGATCGGCCTCAACTCCGGCGAAGGCTGGTGCGCGTACATCAACAAGAACACCGCGTTCATCAAGCAGTTCGAGTATTACGATGAAAACGAGTATCCGGACCTCGGCAGCTCCATCGAAGTCTACACCGAGGGCGGCTACCTCGAACTCGAAACGCTCGGCCCGCTCGCCATCCTCGAACCCGGCGACGAGGTCACGCACTCCGAATACTGGACCGCCGCCGAAGTCGAGCAGATCCCGCTCAACAACGACAACGACGTGATCGAGATGCTCGGCATCGTGGACGACGACGAATGCGGCTGCGAGGACGACTGCTGCTGCCACGAGGAGGAAAAGAAAGCCTCGAAGAAGGCGGCGAAGAAGTCTTCCAAGAAGACCGATTCCAAGGCCGCCGCGAAAGCGGACGGCGCGAAGAAGGCCGCCGAAAAGAAAGCCCCGGCAAAGAAAACCCCGGCAAAGAAGGTGGCGAAGAAGGCCAGGTAAGACTTGACAAACAGATAAAAGGGTCCGCTGGAATGGTGCCGGAGCGCAGCCCGGCACTACTGCAGTGGAGGCTTTGCTTCCCCCGTCCGGTCTGCAATCCGGCGGGGGACTTTTCAAGTAAGGAGAATTTGAATTATGGCACGCGCACAAGTTTTTACCGCACGCATCGACTGGAGCGACCTCGACCTGCTCGGGCACGTGAACAACATCGCGTTTTCAAGGTTCTTTCAGGCCGCGCGCGTTGAGTATTGCGGCCACATCGGGATGAAGGTCTATCAGGGTATGACGACCGGACCGATCCTGGCAGCGTCGCGCGTGCAGTTCACCGCCCAGCTCTTTTTCCCCGGTAATGTCCGCATCCTCACGCGCATCAAAAAGACGGGCGGCACGAGCATCGTCCTGGAACACGCCCTGTTCGACGACAAGGGCACGATGTGCGCGTTCTCCGAGGACGTCGTGGTACGCTACGATTTCGAGGCGAAGACGAAGATCCCGCTCGGCGACGGGATCCGCGCCCTGATCGCCAACTATGAATCCGCGTGCGAAGGCGAATTCCCCGAGCTGCCGGAGTAAAAAACGCGTGCATGGTTATCAGCCATGCACGGTATCGGCAGCTTGTTGCGTGTGAGCGCAGGTTCGCACAATATCAGTGCGGACTCCAAGCGAAAGTATTCCCTGTCGTCGTAGGTTATTTCGCTTCTCTCTCAAAGAGAACAACGGCATAGCAATAGCCACGAGCGCCTTCTCCGACCAGTTGATAAGAAACGATTCGCCAACCCTCCGAAAAATACTCTACCAAAGGCAACTCCATTGGCAAATACCCATCCCCCGTTGCACGGGCTAATTCTTTCAGTGCAATAGAAACAAGCGTTTGTTCCTTCATCACAATTTCCTTTCTGTGCCTTTTTCGGCACTTTTTTAGGGAGACATGATTCAAAGCTCTTTTGCTTTATTTGGATAATATATCATGTCTTGATACGATTTCAAGACTCACCGGAAAAAAACAATGCAAAACTATCAGATAGGTGTTCTTTTTCTCCCGTTTCACGTTAAGTTCACGTTAATTTTTAACTCTGGTTTGTTTTTTTCGCGTTCCGCATATATAATATTTTCTATCGACGCCTTTTTCATCTGCCCCCAACTAGCGGGAACAACAAACCTATGACAACCTATCTGACAAGAGACGGGGTCGAGATCACGCCGGTCATTTTCGGAACCAGTTGCCTCGGCAATCTCTACCGCGTCCTGCCATACGAAACGAAACTCGAGCTCGCCCGGGCGTGGTTCCGCACCGCCGCGAAGCCCACGATCGACTCCGCCGGAAAATACGGCGCGGGCCTCGCGCTCGAATCCATCGGACGCGCCATCCGCGACCTCGCGATCTCCCCGGACGGCATCACGGTCAGCGTGAAGCTCGGCTGGCGGCGCAAACCGCTCACGACGCCGGAACCGACGTTCGAGCCGGGCGTGTGGGCCGGCCTTGAATACGATGCCGAACAGGACATCTCCTACCACGGCATCATGCGCTGTTACGACGAGGCGGTCGAACTGCTCGGCGGCGCCTGCGGCATCGACCTCGTTTCCGTCCACGATCCCGACGAATTCCTGGCGGGCGGCGGCACGGTCGAGGACATCCTCGGCGCATACCACGCGCTCTTCGAGCTGAAGAAAGCCGGACGCGTCCGCGGCGTCGGCATCGGCGCGAAGGACTGGCACGTGATCCGTGGTCTTTATCGGAGCATCCCCTTCGACTGGGTCATGTTCGCCTGCGCCCCGACCATCCTGCGACATCCGCATGAACTCCGCGAATTCATGCACATGCTCGAGGCCGACCGGGTCGGCATCATCGACTCCGCGCTGTTCAACGGCGGATTCCTTACTGGCGGCTCCATGCTCGACTACCGCAAGGCCGATCCCGACCGCGACGCCGCGCTCTTCGAAAAACGCGCCGATTACCTCGCCGTCTGCAAAGAGTTTTCCGTCGACCCGGCGGCGGCTGCCGTCGAATACGGATTCCGCCAGCCCGGCGTCGTCGCCGTCTCGCTGAACACCTCCGACCCCGCCCGTATCTCCGTGAACGCCTCCTACGCACAGCACCAAGCGCCCGCGGAATTCTGGGCCGAGCTCATCCGCAGAAAGGTCATCGACGATGAAAATTGACGCGCACCATCATTTCTGGCACTACAACACGCAGGACTACGGATGGATCTCCGACGAGATGGCCGTGCTTCGCCGCGATTTTCTCCCCGCCGACCTCAAGCCCGAACTCGACCGCGCCGGGATCGACCGCGTGGTCTCCGTGCAGGCGCGCCAGTGCATTGAGGAGACGGAATGGCTCCTGAAGCTCGCGGAGGAAAACGACTTCATCGCGGGCGTCGTCGGCTGGCTCCCGATCGCCTCGCCGGACTTCCCCGCCCTGCTCGAAAAATACGCCGCGAACCCGAAACTCCGCGCGATCCGCCACGTGGTGCAGGACGAACCGGACGACCGGTTCATTCTCGGCGAGGCGTTCAACCGAGGCATCGACCGTCTGCTCTCCGCGCATCTCGTGTACGACATCCTGATCTTCGAGCGCCATCTGCCGTACGCAATCGAATTCGTGAAAAACCACTCTCCGGAACAGGTCTTCGTGCTCGACCATATCGCGAAGCCGAAGATCGCCGCCGGGGAGATGCAGCCGTGGGCGGACAATCTCCGCAAGCTCGCGGCGTTCCCGAACGTCTACTGCAAGCTCTCCGGCCTCGTGACCGAAGCCGATATCCGCAACTGGACGCCAGACCAGCTCCGCCCGTACGTCGAGACCGTGCTGGGCGCCTTCGGGCCCGCGCGCGTCATGTTCGGCTCCGACTGGCCCGTCTGCACCTGCGCCACGAACTATTCCGCCTGGCGCGGCCTCGTCGGGGAGTTCATCTCGCGCCTCAGCGAAAATGAACAAGCTCAAATCATGGGCGAAACCGCCCTGAAAGCATATTTTGGAGGATAATTCATCATGCGTGCATTTTCCATCACCGCGCCATTCGAAACCGGCTATCAGGAGATCCCCGAACCCGAACTCACGCCCGGCAGCGTCCTGCTCGCCGTCAAGTTCGTCGGCCTCTGCGGCAGCGACCTCAACACCTTCCGCGGCAAAAACCCGCTCATCACCCTGCCCCGCATTCCCGGCCACGAGATCAGCGCCGTCATCGAGGCGAAGGGACCCGGCGTCCCGGACTGCTGGCGCGTCGGCCAGAAAGTGACCGTCTCCCCGTACACCAACTGCGGCGTCTGCCCCAGTTGCCTCGCCGAACGCCCGAACTGCTGCCAGTTCAACCAGACGCTCGGTGTGCAGCGCGACGGCGCGCTCACGAAGTACATCGTCGTGCCGTGGACCAAGCTCTTCGACGCCGACGCCATGAAACAGGAAGAAATCGCACTCATTGAGCCGCTGACTGTCGGCGGACACGCGTCCGACCGTTCCGGCGCGACCGAGGACAGCATCGCCGCCGTGATCGGCTGCGGAGCCGTCGGGCTCGGCGCGGTGCTCGGACTTGCACGCAAGGGCGTCCGCAAGATGATCGCCATCGACGTCGATCCCGAAAAGCTCGCGCTCGCACGCGAATTCGGCGCGACCGACACCATCGATTCCTCGAAGACCGACCTCCACAAGGCGCTTGCCGACCTCACCGGCGGCCGCGGCCCGAACGTCGTGATCGAGGCAGTCGGGCTCCCGCAGACCTTCCGCGCCGCCGTCGACGAAGTCGCCTTCGCCGGATGCGTCACCTACATCGGCTACGCGAAAGCGCCTGTCGAGTACGAGACCAAGCTCTTCGTGCAGAAGGAACTCGACATCCGCGGCTCACGCAACGCCATGCCGTGCAACTTCCGCCGCGTGATCGACTTCGCCGCCCGCGGGCTCTTCCCGATCAGCAAGATGATCTCCCGCGTCTACGGCTTCGACCAGGCCGGACAGGCGCTTCAGGACTGGCACGACGCCCCCGCGAAAGTCTGCCGCTACCTCGTCTCGCTTGATTGAAAGGAGTACATGATATGAAACAGCTGACCCGTGAAACACCTCTGACCCGCCCCGTCCGCGTCCTCCAGTTCGGCGAGGGCAATTTCCTCCGCGCGTTCGTCGACTGGATGGTCGACCGCATGAACAAAGCCGGCGTGTTCGATTCCGCCGTGCAGATCGTCCAGCCGCTCCCGCAGGGCATGTGCGACGTCATCAACGAGCAGGGCGGACTGTACCACGTGATCCTGCGCGGCGTGAAAGACGGCCAGGTGGTCGAGCAGATCGAACAGATCGACTGCGTGAATGGCTGCCTCAATCCCGCCACGCAGTGGGATCAGGTCGTTGAAGCGGCCCTGAACCCCGACCTGCGTTTCGTCTTCTCGAACACGACCGAGGCGGGCATCGAATACCGTCCCGACGCCGACACGTTCCCCTCGAAGGTCGCGAAGCTCGTCACAGCCCGCGCGAAAGCCGGTCTCGGCGGCCTCATTTTCATCCCCTGCGAGCTGATCGAGCACAACGGACAGAAGCTCCGCGAATGCGTCCTGAAGTATATCACCGATCCCGAAGTCGTCCGTTACGTCGAGGATAAGTGCATTTTCTGCAGCACGCTCGTCGACCGCATCGTGGCGGGCTATCCGCGCACCGACGCCGCAAAATACTGCGAAAAGCTCGGGATCGAGGACAAGCTCCTCGACTGCGGCGAACCGTTCTTCTTCTTCGTGATCGAAGGCCCCGCCGAGGTCGAAAAGGAACTCCCGGCGAAGGCCGCCGGGCTCAACGTCCTCTTCACAGACGACCAGACCCCCTATCGCACGCGCAAGGTCCGTTTCCTGAACGGCGCTCACACTGCCAGCGTGCTCGGCGCACACATGGCAGGCTTCACGTTCGTGGACGAGATGGTCCGTGACGAGAAGTTCGGCAAGTTCCTGCGGACCGTCCTCTTCGAGGAGGTCATGCCGACCGTGAACCTGCCCGAGGCGGAAAAGAAAGCCTATGCGGAATCCGTGCTGGAACGCTTCGCGAACCCGTACGCCCAGCACAGACTGCTCTCCATCGCGCTGAACTCCGTCTCCAAGTGGAAAGTCCGCGTCCTCCCGACGCTCCTGGACTATCTCAAGCTCACCGGCAAGCTCCCGGCCTGCCTCACGCAGTCCATGGCATACCTCATCGACTTCTACCGTTCCTGCGAGATCAACGACGCGCCGGAGGTGAAGGCGTTCTTCGCCGGGAAACCCGACGTGAAGACCATCCTCGGCAAGGCTGAATTCTGGGGCATGGACCTGAACACCATCCCCGGCTTCACCGCCGCCGTGGAACAGGGAGTCACCAAGCAGCCATGATCATCCATCCGCTCGACAACGTGGAGGTCCGCGACGACGGCCACAAGTACGCCATCCGTCCCATTGCGCCGGGCGAGAACGTGATCAAATACGGCATGCCCATCGGACACGCGAAAGTTCAGATCAACCCAGGCGAGCACGTCCACACGCACAATCTGGCGTCCAACCTCGCCGGACTCCTCGAATACACCTACAAGCCCGATTTCAAGCCTCTTACGATCAAAACCACGCGCACCTTCGCCGGATACCTCCGTCCCGACGGACAGGCGGGCGTCCGCAACGACCTGTGGGTAATCCCGACCGTCGGATGCGTGAACGACCTCGCGCGGCGTCTCGCGGACGCCGTCGGCGGCATCGCGCTCACGCATCCCTACGGCTGCTCCCAGCTCGGCGGCGACCACGAATGCACGGCGAACCTGCTGGCGGCATTCGCGCACCACCCGAACGCCGGCGGCGTGCTGATCGTCGGGCTCGGCTGCGAGAACAACACGCTCGACAGCTTCAAGGAACGCCTCGGCGACATTTCCAAACTCAACATCCGATTCCTGCGCGCGCAGGACGACGGCGACGAATACGCCCGCGGGCTGGAACTCCTCGCCGAGCTCGATGCCGCGTGCGTCAAAGAACGCACCGACATCCCCGTCTCCGCGCTCCGAATCGGCCTCAAGTGCGGCGGCTCCGACGGCCTCTCCGGCCTCACCGCGAACCCGCTCGTCGGGCGTTTCTCCGACTGGCTGGCGGCGCAGGGCGGTACGACCGTGCTGACCGAAGTCCCGGAGATGTTCGGCGCGGAAACGCTCCTCATGAACCGCTGCGTCTCCCGCGAGGTCTTCGACAAATGCGTCGCCATGATCAACGGGTTCAAGAGCTACTACGAACGCCACGGCCAGCCCATCGACGAAAATCCGTCTCCCGGCAACAAGGCGGGCGGCATCTCCACGCTCGAGGACAAGTCCCTCGGATGCGTCCAAAAAGGCGGCTCGTCGCCCGTCGTCGATGTTCTCGAATACGGCCAGCGCCTCTGCAAGCCCGGCCTAAACCTTCTCGCGGGACCCGGCAACGATCTCGTCGCATCGTCCGTGCTCGCCGCCGCAGGCTGCCAGCTCGTGCTGTTCACCACCGGACGCGGCACGCCGTTCGGCACCGTGGTCCCGACCGTGAAAGTCGCCACGAACACCCGTCTGGTGAAATCCAAGCCGCACTGGATCGACTGGGATGCCCAGGGACAGCCCGATACCGACGCGTTCGTCGAATTCGTCCTGAAGACCGCTTCCGGCGAAATCGTCACGAACAATGAAAAGAACGACGCGCGGGAGATCGCCATCTTCAAGGACGGCGTGACGCTCTGACAAATTAGCCCCTACCCTTTTCTCCTTACCTGTTTTCTTTTATGCTTCTCCGGGTTTCCGGGGGAGCTTTTTTTATAGGTCTTATAGGTCCTATAAATCCTATTAATCTTTCGACAACGAAAAAGCCGCCGCCCGAAAACTCGGACGGCGGCGGATGAACCAAATACTTTCGGTTCAGCCGGATTACTGCAGGAACTGGCCCGCCTGATCGGCGAGGTCCTTGGCAGCCTGGGCGGCCGCGGGTTCGTGGCCGCAGGTCCAGAACGAGAAGTAGAGGTAGATGGTCAGGATCGCGGCGACCACGATAAGCGTAGTGACGATGTCGACCGGGTGGATGGAGGCGCGGACTTCTTCCTTGTTGATGGAGGAGAAGGTGAGGCCCTTGATCTGTTCGGGATCCTGTGCCTTGGTCATCAGGGAGACGACGATCAGGACGATCGCGGTGGCGAGGAAGAGCACGCCGCAAGCATAGTAGGCGTTGAAGTCGCCGATCTTTGCGAGGATGGCCGGATCAGCGATCTTCTTCGGATCCGTAAGGCTGAAGAAGGTCTGGATGGTGAGCTTGCCCATACCGAGGATGAAGCCGACCGTGAGGCCCCAGACCGCGCCCTTGGCGTTGATGCGGGACCAGAAGATGCCCAGCAGGAACGTGGCGGTGATGGCCGGAGCGAGGAAGCTCTGGACGTTCTGCAGGTAGTCGTAGAGACCGCCGCCGCCCTGGGCGACCTGCTTCATGATCGGGATCCAGATGAGGCCGCAGACGACGACCACGGTGGTCGCGATCTTGCCGACGAAGACCAGTTCCTTCTCGGAAGCACCCTTTTTCAGTTTCTGATAGATGTCAACCGTGAAGAGGGCCGCGGAGGAGTTGAAGAGGGAGGAGAGAGAGCTCATGAGGGCTGCGAGCAGGCCGGCGATAACGAGACCGCGGAGGCCGGGAGGAAGCAGCTGGGTCACGAGGGTCGGGAACACTCTGTCGCCGTCGATGCCGGTGCCCTTGATCGGGAGCTGGATGACGCCCTGTTGATGGAGGGCGGCGCCGATGAGGCCGGGGATGAGGAAGATCATGACGGGCATGACTTTAAGAGCCGCGCCCCAGATCGTGCCGCGGCGGGCGATCGTCAGGTTCTTGGCAGCCAGCGTGCGCTGCACGATGTACTGGTCGGTGCACCAGTACCAGATACCGATGATCGGGGAAGCGATGCAGATGGCGAGCCACGGGAAGTCCTTGTCGGACAGCGGATGCCAGAGAGCGTACTGGGAGGCGTGCGTGGCGGTGAAGTCACGGAGTCCGCTCCAGCCGCCGTCGAGCTTGGAGAGGCCGAAGTAGAGGATGAAGATGGAACCGAGCAGCAGGATGATGGCCTGGCAGGCGTCGGTGTAGAGGACCGCGCGGAGACCGCCGAACACGGAGTAGAGACCGGTCAGGATGATGGTCAGGAGCGCGCCGCACCAGAAGGCGTCGAGGCTGCCCATGTGGAAGTCCGGGAAGAGGACGTTGAACACGAGGGCGCCGGCATACACGGTCACGGACACCTTCGTCAGCACGTAGGCCGCGAGGGAGATGATGGAGAGGATCCAGCGGGCGGTCGGGCTGAAGCGCTTCTCAAGGAATTCAGGCATCGTGAAGACCTTGGAGGTGTAGTAGTACGGGACGAAGACCCAGCCGAGCATGAGGAGCACCCATGCGTGGAGTTCCCAGTGCGCGAGGGAGAGACCGGTGTTCGCGCCGGAACCGGCGAGACCGACGATGTGCTCGGAACCGACGTTACTGGCGAACAGACTGCCGCCGATGGCGAACCAGCCGATATTGCGGCCGCCGAGGAAGAAGTCGGAGGAGGTGTTCTGGCCTCTGGACGACCAGATCGCCACGCCGGCAATAATCACGAAGTAGCCGATGATCACGACCCAGTCGATGGCGTTGAGGGAGACGGAGGTCGAGGCGGTCGCTTTGGAGACGGCTTCGGCAACCTGCGGGTTGGATTCCACAGCGGAGTTCACCGCATCGGTGATCTCGGCCTGCGCCATGAGAATCCAGTTGAGGGTGTTAACCATTTGTTTCTGGTCCTTTCTTAGTTTTTTGTATGTTGGGAGAAAGTTGTGTTTAAAAATAATTGACTAAAACATACACCGCATGGAAGCAAAAATCAACCCCGAAATCCATAAAAAAAACACTTTTTAGGCTTTTCTTTCCTTACTTTCTAAAGAATGAGGCTTTTCAAGCTCAAAAAAACGCAAACAGGCGACCCGGAATGCGAGGTCATCTCCGGCCCGAATACGGGTGCTCCTTGCTCCACAGGCGCAAATCCAGCTCCATCACGTCGAACACACTCAGGATCTCTTTCAGTTCCTCCATCGTCTTCCGTGCCGTTTCCTCGCCCATGTCGCCTCGCGACGGCATCTCGAAAAGATCGCGTCCGCCTTCGATCGGGATCGCGATGTAGACGTTCGAATTCATAAACGCGAATCCGATCCTGGATGCGCCCTTGCGGAAGCGTTCCGACAGTTTCAGCATCGTGTGCATGAGTTTCGGCGTCAGGATGTACCGCGCCTCCACGTCGTCCTCCGTGTACACCACGAATTTCTTCTCGAACGACGGGTCCTCCATGCGGGTCATGTGGCCGCGTCCGGGGAGACTGAGTTTCTGGAGAAAGTTGCCGAAGACCTGTCCGAACGCCGCCTCGGCGGAATCGGGCAGAACCCAGTGGCTGTACTTGAAATCCTTGTTGAAGTCGGCGATCATGAAGACGCCGTCGAAAAACGTATGATAGCTCGTGTTCTTCCCGTCGGAATGCTTTTCCTGAACCTTGAGTTCGCTGAAACGGACGGGAATGCCCTTGTACGAACCGCAGACCAGGTCTTCGCCATGGTAGGAATCTGCGCTCTGCGAAAAGATCTTCGACCTGCGGAAATCCTCTTTCGGGATGTACCCGTCCGGATTGTAGGCCAGCCCCGGGTCGATCTCCTTCAGCATGGCGGGGATCACGAGCTTCTTGTACTTGAGCTTCACCTCGCGCATCATGGTCGTATAAACGGCCACGGCGAGAATGATGCCGGGCACAAGCACGAACGCCAGATAATCCCCGCTGACGACAACCGCACCAAGGGACAGCAGGACGGTCACGGCGACGATGACGGAGGATATGGAGAGAGCGCTTTTCAGCGTCCTGTCGCGGAGTTCGCGCAATTCGGCAAGCGACTCGTTCAGGCCCGCTATGATGGGGCGCGAACGGCCGTCTGTACTTCGGTCGGGTTCGGGATCTTTCATCTCGGCTCGGAACGATTACTTATTGAAGAGGTCGCCCACGTTCGGGTTCGTGCGCTCTTCCGGCGCGGCCTCGAACAGCGTGGTCTCCGTAAAGCCGAACATGCCCGCGAGGAGGTTGTTCGGGAAGATGCGGATCGCAAGGTTATAATCCGTAACGGCGGAATTGTACGCACGACGCGAGGCGGAGATCTGCTCCTCGATCTCATTCAGGGAACGCTGGAGCTGTTCCACGTTCGCGGACGCCTTCAGGTCTGGATACGCCTCGACCTGCACAAACACGTTCTTCAACGCGCCGGAAAGTTCTTTATCGAGGCTGATGCGTTCGGCGGGATCGGTCGCGGCCGCCGCACGGGTGCGGAGCTCGGTCAGTTTTTCCAGCGTGCCCGCTTCATGCTTCATGTACGCCTTCACGCTCGAAACGAGGTTCGGGACCAGGTCGCAGCGCTTCTTCAGCTGCACATCAATCCCGGCAAACGCGTTCTGCACGTTCGCTTTTTTCGCCGCGAGGCTGTTGTAGACGGCGATGACGAATATGATAATGGCAACGGGGATGATGAGAAGGGCAAGCAGGGGCATGGGAAGGACCTTTCTGTTTGAATCGTTTTATGCAGGAAATCCAGAGTTCATTCAATATAGCATGAAACCGCCGCAAATCAAGATGCGGAGATCATTTTTTCAGGTCGCGGTCATCGGACCAGCTGCCGCCGTTTGCATGTTCGTTGAACGCGTGCATGGAGTTCATATTGTGCGCGCGGACGGTTTCGAGGATGTATCCGTGCTTCACATGGCCGTCCAGATACAGCAGAGGGATGATGCCTTTGTGAATGGTGTTCCAGTCCTCGCCCGCGGCGTCCTGATCGGTACGGTTGCCGCGCAGGTGGAAGGGCGCGCAGATTTCATACTGCTGGTCGCTGTTCTTCGCCACGGACTTGAAGTTGCTCCAGCGTTCACCGAGGATGATCAGGTCGGAGGGCGCATTGATGTCCGGGATGCGGCTCTGGACGACGCGTTTGCTGTGGTCGCGCATGGTCCAGAGTCCGTACGGGTCGTTGCGTCCGTAGCTTTGTTCGCCTTTCGTGATGTCGCTCGGGCAGCGCGCGATCTTCAGGATCTCTCGTGCGATGGCATCGATCTTGTTCGATTCGAACCGGGCGAAATCGGCGGTGTTGTACTCATAATTGCTGCCCGCGGTCTTCGCCACGTTTGCCAGCCAGTTTTTCCAGTTGCCGAGGATGCCGTTGATGCTGCCGCTGTTCTCCGTCGCGAACTGGTGGATATATTCCCCGAAGGTCTTCTGATTGTTGATGCAGGTCGCGCGTTTCGCGGTCTCGCGGGCGGAACGGATCGCCGGGATCGTCAATCCCGCCAGGATCAGG
The DNA here is from genome assembly GCA_902762495.1 of uncultured bacterium. Classification (GTDB taxonomy): domain Bacteria; phylum Verrucomicrobiota; class Lentisphaeria; order Victivallales; family UBA1829; genus UBA1732. The sequence continues at coordinate 18,832 of CACWOL010000020.1, forward strand.
ATGACGGCTATGACGACCAGCAGTTCGATCAGGTTAAAATATCTGCGCGTAGAGCGGCCGGATGTGGAGTGCTTGTTCATGGTTCAGAATCCTCCATCTGGAAGTTTAGAAAAAGCGCGAAATGATTATGATTCATTGTAAAAAAAATATATCACATCCCGGCAGGAAAAACAAGCCGGAATCGGACAAACTCCTGTTTTTCTTTTATTTTTTCGCGATCAGCTCCAGCGGGTGCGGAGCGCATCCCAGGCGCTTTCGCGGGCTTCCTTGAACTCGGTGGAATCCGCGCCATACGTCATCTTGACGCATTCCAGAAACCAGTTGCGGCCGCGTTTCGTGGAGTCCGTGCCAGCCAGCAACAGGCGCAGAAAGGTGTGTTTCTCCTCCTCGGACGCGGGATTCTCGTCGCCGGACAGGATGCGGCGCACCAGCCAGGGGTCGGACAGGAAACCGCGTCCCACGGCCACGCCCGCGCATCCGGTCGAACGAACAAGAGATTCGGCGTCCGCGGAACTGACAATGTCGCCGTTGCCGAAGACCGGAACGGAACCGGCGGCTTCCACGGCACAGGCGATCCGCCGGACGCGCTCGGACGCATCGACGGGCCGATACGCCTCCGCCGCGGTCCGGTAATGAAATACGATCCAGTCAGCTCCGGCGTCGCACACGGCGCGGACGATCTCGCGGATACGGTCCGGCAAATCCCAGCCAGCGCGGAGTTTCACGGAGACGGAAACGCCCTCCGGGACGGCCTCGACGGCCGCCCGTGTGAGATCGAAAACCGTTTCCGGCGAACGCAGCAGATACGCGCCGTTTCCGCTCGCGGTAACGGTCTTGCTCGGGCACGCGAAGTTCAGATTGATGCCGTTCACGCCGTATTCGCCGAATCCCGCCGCGGTCGCCGCGAGGGAACGGGCATCGTGGCCGATCAGCTGAAAAACGAGCGGGAGATCAGGACGCACGCGGTACGGCGCAAGTTTCCGCAGGATCGCGGCGCGTTTCGGCACGGAGACACCCCCGGTGCTGAAAAACGGCGTGAACCAGAGCGGGATCAGGTCAAGACGCGCGGCGGCCTGCAGGAAGGTCCGCGTCATGACGCCTTGGAGCGGAGACAGGACGGCGCGTCCGGGGAGCGCAAGGCGGGCGGAAAGACGCAGAGGCGCGCGGAAATCGAACGGACGTCCGCTCTCCGCCGTCGTCGCAGGATCAGCCGATTTTGACGACATCGCCGGACGGAATCTCGAAGGCGTTCTTCCCGCGCATGATCCAGACCGTGCGCGCGGAGGGATTCTGCACATAGCAGCAGTCGGCGGTGAACCGGAGCATGCGGAACGCCTGGTTGTAGTCGTAGATCTCCATGTTCGTGGCGTACCACACGGAGTCCTTGCCGGCCATCCGGTCGGCGAACCGCTCGATGATGTCCCAGTTGTTGTTGCGCGAGAACTCGAACGAATGTCCCCAGATGTAGCAGACCGTGCCGCGCGGATAACGGTTGTTCAGGAACCGTTCGCCGATCTCGGCGATGTTCTCGCGGTGGTGCGCGGTCGGATTCCACTCCAGGAAATCGTCCGGCAGGCGGAACGCGTGCGTGCTGTTCACTGTGCGCGAATACAGGATACCGAGCTCGCGAAGCTGGCGTTTCAGGTCGGAGGTGAACGTGCCGTACGGGTACGCCATGCCCTTGACCGGAGCGTGCGTGATGGCTTCCAGACGCTTCCGGTTTTCGAGGATGTCGGCGATCACGGCCTCGGTCGGCATCATATCCTCGAAGGCGTGTTCCGCGCCGTGGACCGCGATCTCATGCCCGTGCTTCAGGTAGACTTCGTTCACATCGAACGACGGAAACGAGCCGTCATGCGGGCCGTTGTCCGCGCAGATATTGAACGTGCATTTCAGTCCGTGGTCGGAGAAGATGCCCGCGAGGCGGATGTCTTCGTCCAGAGCATCGTCGTAGCTGAACGTCAGGGCGCGTTCGAGTCCGCCGGGAAACAGAGGATAGATCATCATTGTCCGGCGGCCTCCTGGTCCGCCCCGGAACCGGACGCTTCCGCGGCGGCCTGTTCCTGTTTCTTCAAATCCTCCTCCAGCTCGGCTCGGAGCCTGTTTGCGATCTCGGGAGGATAGTTTTCGATGATGGCGCGCGCGGTACGCGCCTTCATCTCGGAGAACGGCGGGAGCGCCACGCGGTCGAGGTCGGCATGTTGCCGCGCGTAGCTGTCGTAGACACGTTTCGCGAGCGCGAGATGGTCCGCAGCGGCGTCGCGGTCGCCGTAACCGATGAGCATGCAGGCCGTGAACAGCAGACCTTCCAGTTCGTTTCCGATCTGCTTGAAATCGCCGCTGGCGAGATCGTCTTCAAACTCGTTCAGCACGAACTGGTCGAGCGTCATGGTCCGGGAATTGCCGTTGTTCGTCTCGGTGCGGAGTTCCTGGTAGAGCCTCGACGCCGCTTCTTTCTGCGAGTACGTGTAAAGGGTCACGATGGAGTCGATCAGGAAGTTTTCGTACAGAGCCTCGAACGGAGAATGCGCATATTCGTCGGACTGCATGACTTCCTTGTAAATCTTGCGAGCAGCGTCGATCACGCCCGTGTTCGGCACCAGCATGAAGAAGTCGCTGACCTCGTTTTCCTTCGGCAGCAGCATGCGGCCGTAGTTGAACGTCGCCACGAGCGACTGGAGGATCATGCGCGTGAGGGGCAGCTGATCGCGGCCTTCCGTCAGGTCCTTTCCGACGTGCGCCCAGTAGATGGCGTAGGATTCCGGCAGCAGCCAGTCGAGTTCGCCGTACGCCTCGTTCACGGCCAGAATCTTTTCCGGCTCCACGTTCCAGTCCTTCTTCAGCCATTTGCGGCGGAAATAATAATCCAGCACGTCCGCGTCTTCCGGCGTCAATTTCGACTTCAGCTCCTTCGGCAGGCCGCCGTTCAGACGGAATTCGCCGAACAGGCGTTCCAAGTCGCCCTGATTGTATTCCATGATCGCGAGCCACGCCGGATGGTCGGCGGGGAACATCTCACGGAAAGCCTCTTCCGTGGCGGGCGTCGCGGCCCAGGCTTCCCAGTCCGGGTAATGCTTTCCGTAAAGGAATATCAGGTCGCGCGCCATGGTTTCCTTGTAGTAGCGCTGCGCGTCGTCCAGCACGTTGCCGAGCTTATGCTGATAAATCCAGCCGAGTTCCTGGTACACGAGCGGATCGTTCGGATTCATGGTCATGGCGTCCTGCATCAGCTGTATGCCGCGCCGAACCCAGCGCCAGCGGTCCTCGGGACGTTTGCACGCCACGGAGACGTTGTACGCCATGTTCCAGCCCATGTGGGACGCGGCGGCGGAGAATTTCGGCTGGAGCTTCAGGATCCAGTCGGAGAGCTGCACCAGTTCGTAGTATTTGCCCTTCTGCTGCAGGTCGCCCGCGCGAATCCACAGGATATCCGCGATGAGGCCGCGGAATCCGCCCAGCGCCATCGTGGAGAACGCCACGATCGGCGGCGTGCCTTCCGCGGCGAAATTCTCGTCGACCAGCTTGTCCTCCTTCACGATCGTCGCCATGCGCTTCTGAACGAATACGTTCGCGAAGAGCACGAGAAGCGTTCCGGCAAGCAGGGTAAAAAACAAGGCATAACGGTTCTTCATGGTCCGGCCCCTATCCGCGTTTCGACACCAGCGCCAGCTCGCGGCGCGTATAGATCCAGGCTCCGAACAGGAACACCGGGAGCATCCTCAAAACGAAATCTTTCGCGAACAGCATGCCGATGAACGGGAAGTCGATCAGCTCGCCGTTCGCCAGATAGCCCGTCACGAAGAAATCCTGAAGCGGCACGATCAGGTTCAGCATCAGTTCGCCGAACTTATAGCCGAATGACCCGGTGTATTCCGATTGAAAATCGATCGAGTCCGGGATCGACGTCACCATGTAATTCGCCAGCCCGCCGGTGAGCATGTACGCGGCGGAGAAGAAGATCGCGATTGGCAGGGACATGCACGCGGCAACCGCCGAGGCCAGCAGCGTGACCGAGAGGATCCCGATCGCCAGCACCAGGATCGCGCGGCAGTAGTTGGAGAAGAACCCGGCCTCGCGGATCAGCAGGAACGGCCCCCTGCCCTCCTCGAAGTTCAGTTCGCTCGTCTTCGTATCCTTGTTCAGGAATCCGACCTGGGCCGTTCCGTCGTAGACGAAATAGGAATTCCGGATCGGGACCACCATTTCGTTCTGGGCCGCGGTCAGGAAATCGTCCTCCGGCAGAGCCATCAGGTCGGTAACGACCGTCTCGCCGCCGTTGTCGTCCGGCCGCGTATAGTTCACGCCGAATACCCAGTGCCCGCGGACGGAGTTCTGGTCCTGCGTGTAATATCTGTTTACATAAATGGTGTAGCGCAGGAAAAGGACATCATCGTCGGTCAAATTCTTCGGAAGTCCTTCGAACGTCCAGTAGACGGATTCATCCCTGGCCACAAGGCCGTAGGTCGCGATCAGCTCCTTGCGTATCTCAAGGAAAGCCTGCTGGCGCATCTGGTCGTCCTGAACCCGGAACGTATCCTGGCCGTGTTCCTTCGCCTGCGCGATGCGATGGTCGAGCTCCGCCTGCGCCAGTGCGTTGAAATCGGGCCGCACGGGCTTGTACAGCGCACGCGCGGTCAGGACCTGTTCGTTCAGCATCATGCGGTCCACGTCGGACATCTCGGCGGATGCCAGACGGAACGACAGGAACGCATAGACCGCGACGGCGGCGATCAGCAGGAGCGCGAGATGGATCAGCACGACGCCGGTGTATTTTCCGACCAGCACGACCGCTCGGCGGACCGGCTTCACAGCGATCATGTGGATCTGCGCCGTCTCCACGTCCGAACTGACTTCCGAACACGCCAGCCACACGGACGACAGACACAGGATGAACCCGACGAACCCGAGACAGTATTGCAGGAATATCTGCACCTCGCCCTTCGGCGTGCCGTCGCCCAGCAGCGTGAACGGCAGCAGAAAGATGCTCAGGAGCAGCAGGATCAGGAGCAGCCGGAATATATGCGACCGGACTGCGGACCGGATCGTCAGCTTCACTATGGCAAGAAACGCGGTCATCGTGCGTCAGTCTTTCCTGTCCGTCGGATTCGTCAGCAAATCCTTGAGCTTGCGGTTCGCCTCCGACATCTTCGCCTCGATCTCCTGCTGTTCCCGGCGGGATTTCTCCTCCTCCGGGGCGGGAGACGACGCCTGAAGCTTGGCGAACAGTTCGTCCTGGCGCTTCTTCGCGGCGTCTTCGGCGGCCTTCGCCGCGTCCTCTTCCATCTTTTTCGCGAGCGTCTGCGCCGGAGTCTCCTCTTCGCGCGTGAGCGACTCGAGCACGGCTTTCGCGTCGTGTTCCTTGTCCCCGGTCAGGTAATCGGCAATGGCGCCGCCCGACCGCGAACCGGAGGTCTCGAGGCTTTCCTTCTTCGCCTCGTTCACGATGTCCACGAAGAAATCCTCCAGCGACATGTGCGGATGCGCCACGGACATTTCCCCGTCCGGGACGCTCTCGCGGACGATCTGCCGGATGCGTTCGATCGCGTCCTCCGGCAACCTCGGCACGGTGATGGTGTCGTTCGTACGGATGGTGAGCAGGTCCTCCATGCCGCCGTTCGCGCGGATGCGTCCGCCGTACAGCACGATGATGCGGTCGCAGACCTCCTCCACGTCGCTGAGCAGATGGCTCGTCACGATCACGGTCTTCCCGCGTTTCTTCAGGAGCTTGATGAGGTCCTTCACTTCGCGGCAGCCGAGCGGGTCCAGGCCGGACGTCGGTTCGTCGAGGATCAGGAACGCCGGATCGTTAATCATGGCCTGCGCCAGGCCGATGCGGCGCGCCATGCCCTTCGAGAACTCGCCGACGGGGCGGTTCCGGGCGTGCGCCAGGCCGACCATATCGAGCAGCTGGTCGCACCGGCGGGTGCGCTCCTCCTTCGACAGGCCGAACAGCGAGGCGAAGAAGTCCAGCGTTTCGAACGCGGTCAGGTACTTGTAAAGGTATGTTTCCTCAGGCAGATACCCGATGAGTTTCTTGTTCTCCACGTCGCGCGGCGACTTGCCGAACACGGTCAGGCGTCCGCCCGTCGGGTACAGCAGGCCGAGGAGCATTTTCACGGTCGTGGACTTGCCGGACCCGTTGGGGCCGAGCAGGCCGACCACTTCGCCCTCGCGGACCTCGAAGTCGATGTCGTTGACCGCCTTCGCCTTCGGGCGGTTCCAGAAATCGCGGAAGACCTTCGTCAGGCCGACCGCGCTCACCACCACGGGGCGTTCGGATGCGGACTTTTCCGCCGTTTTCACTGCCTCCGCCATGGCTTATTCCTCTCCGCCGGACGTGGATTTCTGCACCGGCGCGCCGAAGTCCGAAGTCAGGTCTTCGCCCGTACGGACCAGACGCGCGCTGTTGAAGATGACGATCAGCGTGCTGACCGTGTGCAGGGCCGCCGCGGCGATCGGATCCATGCGTCCGAAGACGGACAGGATGATGCCGCAGAGCACGAAGCTCAGGCCGAACGCGAGGTTCTGGTACATGATCGCGCTCGTCTTGCGGGAGAGGACGATCAGGAACGGCACGCGGCGCAGGTCGTTGGTCATCAGCGCGATGCTGGCGCTGTTGATGGCGATGTCGCTGCCGATGGCGCCCATGGCGATGCCGAGGTCGCCGGCCGCAAGCGCCGGAGCGTCGTTCACGCCGTCGCCGACCACCGCCACGGTCGAAGTCTTCTTGACCTCTTCCACGTAGGCGACTTTCGTTTCCGGCAGGCAGTCGCTGCGGATGTCGTCGATGCTGAGCTGGGCCGCGATGGAGACGGCCACGCTGCCGCGGTCGCCTGTCACCATGGCGCAGCGGGTCACGCCGATGGATTTGAGTTCGTTGATGGCGGCGGCGGCTTCGGAACGGATCTTGTCCTTGAAGCCGATCCAGCCGATCACCTTGTCCTTGACCGCCACATACACCACGCTCATCGTTTCGGTTTCCTTCGAATCGAGCGCGGGCAGCGTCACGCCGACGCTTTCCAGCCAGACGGCACGCCCGACCAGGACGCGCTTGCCGTCCAGCATGGCGATGACGCCCTTGCCGGGGACTTCCTGGAAGCCGGAGACCGGTTTCGCCGGGATGCCGACCTCGGCGGCGAGGCGCTGGAGCGCCTGCGCGGTCGGGTGGTTGCTGTGGGCTTCCAGCGAGATCGCGGTCAGCAGGAGTTCCGCGGGCTCGACGCCCTCCGCCACGGGGTTCAGGCGCGCCACGGAGAGCTCGCCTTCGGTCAGCGTGCCGGTCTTGTCGAACACGACCGTGCGGATCTTTCCGGCGAGTTCCAGGTGGTTGATGTTCTTGATGAGCACGCCCAGACGCGCGGCTGCCGCCACGGCGGCCACGATGGTCGTCGGAGTCGCCAGCACGACGGCGCACGGGCAGGAGATAACAAGCAGGGAGATCACGCGGTCCATGCTCCCGCCGGGAAGCCACCACGTGATGATCGCCAGCATCAGGATCGTGGGCGTGTAGTAGCCCGCGTAACGGTCGATGATGCGCACGAACGGCGTCTTGTTACGTTCCGCGGACCGGATCATCTGCTCGACCTTGCCGAGCGTGGTGTCCTTGCCGAGGCGCGTCACGCGCACTTCGAGGCTGCCGGAGATGTTCAGCGTGCCGGCGTACACCTCGTCGCCCGCGTTCTTGTCTTCCGGCATGGATTCGCCGGTGATGGACGCCTGGTTCACGGCGCTTTCGCCGCGGACGATCACGCCGTCCACCGGGAAGTTCTCGCCGGGACGCACGCTGATGATGTCGTTCAAGGCCAGGTCCTTCACGGAAACGTCCGTCTCGCCGTCCTCGCCGATCTTGTGCGCCGTGCGCGGCGTCAGGCGGATCAGTTCCTCGATGGAACGCTGCGCGCCGCTGGCGGTGTGGGATTCGATGATGATCGTGATGAGCAGGAAGAACGCCACGATGCCCGCCGTGCGGAAATCGCCGGACGCAAACGCCGCGAGGATCGCCAGCGCAACGAGTTCGTTCATATACACGCGGCCTTCGATCAGGTCTCGGATGGCCGTCACGACGATCGGGAGCGCCAGCGTGACCGCGCCGATCGCGGCGCTCAGGTTCGCGGCGAACGTTTCGTCCGGGAAGAGCCAGGACAGCAGATACGAGTTCACGATCAGGAAACCGCCGACGAACGCGAACGACGCCCGCCCCATGGAACGGGAGTGTCCGACGCCTTCGCCGATGGGCGCGCCGCAGGAAATGCAGCGGGTCGGCTCGTCGGGATCGTGGTCGTGTCCGCAGCCGCAATCATGGTCGTGGTCGTGATGGTGGTCATGATCGTGGTGATCGTGGTCGTGATGATGACCGCACGCGCAAATATTCTGTGCTTCCACGGCGGGATTCTCCATTTTCAGTTCGTCAGCCATGATCAATCCTCCTTCGCCGGAGCGCCGCCCGCACCGGCGGGCGCACTGGCCGCGCGCTGCTGCAGGGGTTCCTGGTTGACCTTCAGCCAGAGTACGGACTGGCCGCCGCCCTTCACGTCCACGATGAACTTGTCCTGAACGGGGGCGATGGCTTCGGCCAGGGTATCGGAGAAGAGCGACACGAGCGTCGCCTTTTTGTTCTTGCTGTACTGGGCGTAAATCTCATCGAAATACGACGCGTCGGCGGCGACTTCCTTTACCACGCGGAGCTTGTACGCGCCGGCATCCGCGAGTATCTTCGCGGATTCGGACTTCGCCAGGTTCTCCTGCTCCACGCTGTACGTCCGCGCCTCTTCGACCTCGCGCTCGGCGTCGGTTTCGGACAGCAGCAGCTCCTGGAACGAGGGAATCGTGACGATCGGGGGCGCCGCGATCTTGAGCGTGAGGTTTTCGAGCGTGATGCCGATGTCCATGGCCGCGATGCGGTCCACGAGCGACTGCTTCACCGTCTGTTCATACTTCGCGCGGTCGTAGTAGGTCGTCTCCAGATTCTGCACGGCGCTGGCGGAGATCACCACGTCGTCGAGCAGGTTCTTCAGCATAATGCGCGTCGTGCCAAGCGAGGCCGTCTGTCCTTTGGACGTGTCGGACACCGCGGGATTCTCCGTCACGTCCGTGCTCAGGCAGGTCAGGTAAAATTTCTGCGGATCGGTCACGCGGTAGGTCATCACCCACTCGCAATGCAGGATGGAGTTGTTTCCGAGCAGCACGTAGCCGTCGATGCCGGGGACGAGCTTCTCATTGGAGGACGACGGCAGGGATCCGTCGGCCTTCACCCCCTGATAATACAGGAACTCAGGATCCACCGGCATGAACGCCATGCTGGTGATCTCCTGCTTGTTGATCGGGATGCGGACGATGCGGTTCACCGGGGACGGCAGGAACCAGTGCCAGCCTTCCTTGCACTCCTGCTTGAACTTGCCGAACTGGAGCACGATCACGCTCTCCGTGGTCGTATCCACGATGAACGAACCGCCGAACACCAGGAACCATCCCAGCGACACGATGATGAACGCCGCCAGGATGCCGAAAAACATTTTCAGCGCACGGGACAGGAAGTCCACGCCCGTCTTGAGCTGGCCTTCCCCCGGTCCGCCGGATGCAGTATGTTTCAGTTCTTCTGCCATGCCGGACACTCCTTACTTCTTCTCCGCGGCGAACGCATCGGACGTGCCGTTCAGGACGTCAAACGGCGCGGACTCGGTGCTGAGGATCAGCGTGGACTTCGAGGACAGGATCTTTTTCATCGCCTGGAGCTTGCGGAGGAACGTCGCGAGCTCGGGTTCCTTCGTAAACACGGCGTAGTAGGACGCTGCTTCGGCGTCGCCTTCGGCCATCAGGGCTTTCGCCTTGGCCTGCGCCTGCGTGATCATCTTGCTCTTCTCGGTATTGGCAAGCGTGCGGATCTCCTCCGCCTTCGTCTTGCCTTCGTCGCGCTTGCGGGCGGCTTCCGTCTCGCGTTCCTGCTTCATGCGGCTGGCGATGGCGGTCGCGGTCTTCTCAGGGACGCCGATGGACGAGAACAGCACGTCGCTGACCTCAAGTCCGTATTTCTCCATCACGTCGGGCGCGATCATTTCGAGGATCTCGGCGCGCATCTGCTCGATCTTCATCAGCTCGGGATCGGTGTTGATGAGCTGATCGTAATCGTACTTGCCAACGACCGCCGCCTTCGCGGTGCGCATGCGTCCGCCGAGGTAGCCCAGCGCGGTCTCGAGCTTCGGCGCGGCCTCCTTGAAGCGCTTCAGATCCTTGATCCGGTAGATCACGTTCAGGCCGATCACGACCTGTTTCTGGTCGCGCGTCGTCGTCTCCTCAAGATGCCCGATGTTGCCGTCGAACGGGCGCTTGCGGATGTCGTAGCGGATGACCTGCTGGAAGGGCAGCGGCAGGCGCAGGTGAAGCCCCGGCTCGGCCTCCTTCGTGATTTTGCCCATGGTCAGGACCAGGGCGCGCTCCGTGGCGGGCACCTGGTAGGTGAAAAAAGAAAGAAAAAAAATAGCCTCCACGATAATTCCGAGGAGGATGGTGGGAAGATAGTAGCCTTTTTTCTTTTCAGGCTTCGGTGCATCTTTCATGATCCGGGTCTCCGTTTCAAGTTGTTGTTATGTAATTAGTTGTAATTCAATTTGTCAATCCGACACGCAGGCATAATACACCCGCGCACACGAATACATCCTATACTATAGCCCATTTTTCCTTTTTTTCAACTTCCCGCGCCTCTTTTTTTGAAAAAAACGGGAGAAAACAAATCTATAATTTGCCGATTTTGCTTTTTTATTTGTTTGACAGCCTGAAAATGTCTAATGCGATCCGGGATTGCAAGCAGAAAAAGCGCCCCGTCCGGAATCAACCTGAACGGGGCGTAAAAACATCAATTCAATAGCTTTTTCAGAAAGGTTGGATGTTCCTCATTGAGAAGAGATGTGCCTCATTTTGTCTCATACTTGAACATCGTTTTCGAAGTGATCTCATAATTCTTCGGATCCTTCAGCATTTCAAGGATTTCGGCGGGCGGATTCAGCACCGTGCCGTCCTTGTCGATCTGCGCTTTTTCGGCCACTTTCTTGACCTCAAGCCCAGTCGTGGCGAATTGCACGAACCCGACTTCCCAGCCGTCGTCGCCCTTCCATTCCGCCGAAAGGATGTACGAATACGGACGCATCATGAAAATATACTCGGGATTGAGCTTGTACTTCTCAACGAGGTACATCTGGTCGACCACGAGATAGAAATAGAGCTTGCCGGCATTGCGGAACGGCACAATCAGGACCGGCAGCCAGGTCTCTTCCTTTTCGGCCTTCTCCTTGTCGCCGTCGTCGATGATGGTCACGTAGCCGCGGACCGCGCGCTTTTCGGAGCCGTCTTTCAGGGTGGAGGAAGGCATCAGGATCACGTCGTCCTTGCATTCGCTGAATCTGACCCTCACGTTGCCGTCGTCCGATATGAGCGACCCGGTCAGCAGCTTGGCGCAGGCTTCGGTGTCGAACATCTCCTCAGGCGACTTGTCGTCGATCGGCGGATAATACAGCGGGGTGACTCCGCAGGACGTGAAGAGGACAGCGCAGAACGATGCGGCGAGCGCGAGTCCGCCGCAAAACAGTGATTTCAGCATAGTCAAACCTTTCTCCTGAATGGGTTCGGTTCCGGCGAAAAAAGAGGGACAAACATTCCGCCGTACAGAGGATTAGACTATTTTTTCGGAAAAAAGTTCCGTCTTTTCAGAGAAATTCCACGAAAAAACGGAACTTCGGCAAATGCAGGAAGGTATCTCAGTATTCCTTTATGTTCAGCACCACCACAGGGGTCGCGACGCAGACCGACCAGTAGATGCACATCACGGCGACGGACTTGATGATGCTGTCCCAGTTGACGGCGTCGACGGTGAACATCTGCGAATAACCGTCCAAAACACGCGTGATAAGGAAAGGTTTGATGTCCTCGATGAGATCGGAAAATGCGAGCTGCATGATCAGGCTCACGAAAAAGAACACCAGGCCGCCGGTCGCCGCCACGGTCATGCGTTTCACGAAGGCCGAGATCATGAACGACACCGAGCTGATCGCGGACATCGCGAACGCGGAATAAAGCGTGGCAAGATAATAGGATAGGATGGCTTTTTTCGCACTGACCAGCCCCGGCGGCGGGAATTCGCCCACCGAACTCATGAACAGCGTGATTTGCATTTTCGAGAAACCGAAGAACACGATACCGATCAGCATCGTCAGCGCCGCAAAAAGCATCGAGTAGAACAGGATGACGAGGAACACGGCGATGAACTTCGCGACCACGAACTGCGTGCGCGAAAACCCGCGAGAGAGATACGCCCGCAGCGTCCCGTCCTGCTGCTCGCATGCGATCGCCTCGCCCGCGAACATGAACGCGAAGATCGGCATCACGACCCAGAACAGGATCATGCAGGAGAAGCGAGCAAACATCAGCCCGTCGCAGAGCTTGGACGGATCCGGAATCATCTTCTGCATGATATACGGCATCCCCTGCAGCATTCTCTCGGCCTCACCAAAAAACCTGTTCTGGAATTTCCAGTAGACAAAGACCATAAGAGTCATCAGGAAAGCATACCCGATCAGCATGATGTAATGCTTCTTCTGGGACGCCATCTTCACGATTTCATGATAGATCGACAGGATCATGATTTCACCTCGTTTCTCACGGCGGATTCCTTCCCGGTCAGCTCTAGGAAGAGACGTTCCAAACGGTCCGGCTCGTTTTCGAGCATGGAGACCGCGAATCCTTTCTTCACAAGCGTTTCGTTCAGTTCGGCAGCGCATTCGGACTCCGTTTCCACGCGAAGCACGCCGGGCGCGTCATCCGGCTGCCGTATGGACAGGATGCGCGGGCCGAACGTCTCTTTCAGGAGCGCTTCGGCGCGCTCGGGTTCGGTGGCGCGGATGAGCGTCACGGGCGAACGCCGCAGGATCTCCTCCATGGGACCCTGCGCGGCGATCTTTCCATGGTTCAGGATGGCGATGTTCGAGCATATCTTTTCGATCTCGCCGAGCATGTGGCTGGTGACCAGCACGGTCTTGCCGAGTTCGGAACCAAGATTGCGGATCAGCGTGCGTATGTCCACGATGCCGTTCGGGTCCAGGCCGTTAGTCGGTTCGTCCAGGATCACGAAATGCGAATCCGGAAGCAGCGCCAGCGTGATCGCCAGACGCTGCTTCATGCCGAGCGAGAACTCGCGCACACGATGGTTCAGCCAGGCCACGATGCCGGTGTATTCCGACAGCTCCTCGCGGCGCGTCTTGTAGCGTTTGCCCGTACCGCGCGACAGGATGTCGAGGTTCTGGCGCGCGGTCAAGTCGGGATAGAACGCCGGAGAATCCACGATCGCCCCGATCCCCTTCAGCGCCTTTTTCGGGTACGCCTCCACGTTGATGCCGTTGACCGTCACCTTCCCCGAATCCGGATGCGCCAGCGAGGTCACGATACGCAGGAGCGTGCTTTTCCCTGCCCCGTTCGGGCCGATGATGCCGAAAATGGTGCCTTTCGGGATGGAGAGCGACGCGCCGTCCAGCGCGCGGAACTTCCCGAACGATTTCACCACGTTCTCTACCGTCAGTACATAATCACTCATAGTGCGGCTTTCTCAGCGTCCGGCGTTCTGCGCGCCCGGCGCTGCGTTCAAATGGAAAAACCGGAGAAGCGTTCTGTTTTTCTCCGGGGAAACCCGTCTGGGGTCGGAAAGATAGATTTCACGGTGCATCTGCTCCGTCCGGACCAGCCCGCGCTCCTTCATAAAAGCATTCATGGCCGAAAACGTCTCCGGTTCCGTGTCGTACGGGCCGACGTGCAGCATCTGGACGGACGGACCGTCCGTGAACGTCTCAAACGAGGCGCGTTCGAGCAGTTCGGCGGGGACTTTTTTCCGGGCGGACTCCATGGCGCGTCCGACCACGTCCTGCGTCACGAACCACGGCTGGCGGATCATCAGTTTGTACCGGAGTTTTGTCTTGTCGAGCGCGCCGCCCTGCCAGGCGTCCGTATCCATCCGCCACACGCCCTCCAGCGGGAACACCGTGTATTCCTGGTAATCCGTGGGTGTCCAGCCGCTTTTCGGCATCATGCGGATGGTGTAGGAAAGCGCGTACAGGAGGCCAATCCTCGCCTGAAACTCCTCGTCGGCGGGCGATCCCGCTCCCTCGACCACAAAGAATTTCATCTCCGGCACGTCGATCCGGACCGGGCCTTTTTCCTTCGGCAGATAAAACGCCTTTTCGGTCTTGCGCCACTCGTATTTCGCGGCGGCAGGCTTCTTTTCCGTTTGTTTCGGCATAGGACGAGCTTATTTCGAGGGGAAGATCACTTTCTCGGGATCTTGAGCTTCTGTCCGATCTGGAGCATATCGCTCTTCAGGTTGTTCGCCTTCTTGATGTCCTGCACGGACACCTCGTAGGCCTTCGCGATCACGGACAGCGTCGCGCCCTTCTGCACTTCGTAGATGTCGTACTCCGCTTCGGTCGAAACGGGCGTCGGGACGGTCACGGTCGGGGGCGGCGTGGCGGCGAGCTTATCAATCTTGGAGAGGATCGCCTTCATCTGCGCCTCGCGGGCGTCGGCGTCCGCGGCGGACTGGCGTTTCACGGCAGCGACCTCGTTCAGGAGCTTCTGGTTCGTCTCCTGAAGCGCCGCGAGCTTGCGTTCCAGCTCGATCATGCGCGTTTCAAGCTCGGCGTTCTCGTCCTGCACGGCGCGGAGCTGTGCCGCCGTGTTCCCAGCGAGCTCCTCCACGTAGGACACAATGTCGCGCCGGGTTCCGGTCGAAGCGGTCCGGGTCGCAGCGGCGGCGGTCGCACCGGTCGCGGCGGACACGGGCTGAGGCGTAGCGCCGGCGGCGGGCTGCACGGTCTGAGCGGAAACGAACGGCGCGGCGAGCACGGCCGCGGCGAAAATCGATATGACAGATAATCTCATGGGAAAGCTCCTTCGGTTCGGGGGTGGGTCAACATTCTCGCAATATACTTTAATACGGAAACGCGAGAATGCAACCCGGTTTCCGCTTTTTTCGGGCGTATTTTCGGAAAATGATTTGATTTTCGGCGTTTTCGCGTTAAGGTAAATCACCGCATTTTACCAAGGAGACAATGCTTATGTACGACCGCATTCTCAAATTCTTCAACGACAACGACCATTTCGCCAAGGAAAACGGCATGGTCATCACCCGCCTCGGAGAAGGCACCAGCGAGGCCGTCCTGACCGCCACAGAGCGCCATTTCAACGGCATGAACATCATCATGGGCGGCGCGCTCTTCACGCTCTCCGACTTCGCGTTCGCCGCCGCGATCCATTCGTTCGGGCTCCGCGCCGTCGGTATGAACACTACCACGGCGTTCCTGAAGCCCGGAAAAGGCGTCCCCGGCGCGAAGTTCACAGCCCGCGCCACGCTCGTTTCGAAGACCCGCCGCACAGGCGTCTTCGACGTGAACGTGTACGACGAGGACGACCGCCTGCTCGCACACAGCCTCATGACCGGGTTCATCACCGACGCCCCGCTCTTCGACGACTGATCCCCCAACCTCACCTTTTTCCACCACCGGAGCACGCCATGACACCGTTCGAATACCTGCATCCCGCCGAACAGATCGTCGCCATCATGAACCGCATCTATGAAAACGGCATGACCACGACCAGCGGCGGCAACCTTTCCGTCCTCGACCCCGACGGCAACATGTGGATCAGCCCGTCCGGCATCGACAAAGGCACGCTCCGCCCGTCCGACATCATGCGCGTGGACGCCTCCGGCTGCATCACCGGCCCGCACAAGCCCTCCTGCGAATACCCGTTCCACAGCGGCATCTTCAGAATGTGCCGCGACGTGAAGGCGATCCTGCACGCGCATCCCCCGGCGCTCGTGTCGTTCAGCATCGCCGGGATGATCCCGGACACCGCCGTCTTCCCGCGCACGAAACGCCTCTGCGGCGACGTCGGGTTCGCCCCGTACGACGTGCCGGGCAGCGACGCGCTCGGCAAAAAGATTTCCGCCGTCTTCGCGCAGGGACCGCGCACGGTCGTGCTGGAAAACCACGGCGTCTGCCTCGGCGGGAACAGTCTACTGGAGGCTTATCTGAGGTTCGAAATGCTCGACTTCTGCGCGCGCACCATCTATCAGGCGACGCTCCTCGGCGGCGCGAAACCGCTCACGGACGCCCAGATCGAGGCTTGCTCCGAAGACAAAAACACCGCGTTCTCCGCGTTCACGCCGGGGCCGCGTTCCAGCGCCGAGCTCGAACTCCGCGCCACGACCGCCGCGCTCGTCCGCCGCTGCGTCCGCCAGAAACTCTTCACCGGCGCGTCCGGGGCATACGCGGTTCGAATCGAGGGGGAAAAGTTTCTGGTCACGCCCGCTGACTGCGACCGCGCGAACCTCCGTCCCGACGAACTCGTACTCATCGACGGCACGAGGTTCGAGGCGGGAAAGACGCCCGACCCGCGCACGTGGTTCTTCAAGGCGGTGTTCGACGCCCAGCCCGCGCTGAACGCCGTCTGCGCCGCGAATCCGCCCGCCATCGGGGCTTACCTGATCTCCCATGCCGAGTTCAATCCGCGCGTGATCCCGGAAAGCTTCATCCAGCTCCGCGAAACGCCCGCGTTTTCGTTCGACGACGCCCTCGCCGCGCCCGAAACGGTCGCACGCACGCTCTCGGCGCGCCATCCGGTCGTGCTCGTTCAGAACGACGCCGTGCTGACCTGCGGACGCACCCCGCTGGAGGCGTTCGACCGCCTCGAAGTCACGGATTACAGCGCGCAGGCGACCATCGCCGCGCAGTCGTTCGGCGGTCTCCGACCGATCACCGACGCCCAGGTCGAGGACCTCGTGGAAGCCTTCAATTTGCCGAGGGAATAACGTCTGAGCGTTATCTCATCACCAGGCAGACGGCGAAAATCCAGGTCGCGAGGGCGCCAGCATCCCAGGACCAGTACAGTTCCTTTTCCGCGGAGATCAGCTGTTCCGCCTTTTCCTTGTTGTATTCCATGAGGACCTTGTTGCGTTTTTCGAGCTCCTCCGCGATCCTGTCGTTCCATGGCGTAGAACGCATTTTGTAATACCCAAGCGGGTATCTGGGGAATACCTTGATACATTCATTTTCACAATAGGGTAACGTATTCTGGAAATACCATTTGATTCGGAACCACCGGAACAATGCCCGAACGTAGATGAAAACCGAAACACACCAGACAGCAAGATTCAGGATGACGAACCATTTCATGATTGTAATTGTTCCTTATTCTCGTTGTGATTCGGGCTTGCGACGGGTTCCTTGCCGTTCACGGTCAGCGTTACTTCATGCAGACGCCTGCGCTCAAATCCCACCTCTGAGCACCGCTTTCGCGTTGGGTTCGCCCTGCGCGGCGGCCTTGCGGAGCCAAAGGTCGGCTTCCACTTTATTCAGGGCTACGCCTCTTCCCAGCAAATAGCAGGTGGCGACCGTATACTGCGCCACGGCATAGCCGTGTTCAGCTGACTTGAGGAACCACTGGAACGCCTCCGCTTCGTCCTTTTCGATGCCGCGTCCCGAGAAATAACAGTTGCCGAGCGCGTATTCCGCGACGGCGTACCCCTGTTCCGCGGATTTCCGGAACCACTCGACGGCTTTTTGTTCGTCGTGCTCGATCCCGTCCCCGAGGAAATAACGATTGGCGAGATCGCATTGCGCCTCGGCGTCGCCATTTTCCGCCGCTTCCATGCGCTTCGCGAGCTCCTCCGCGGAGAGTTGACGGGATCCGACCCCTGTCGTCAAAAACACGACGACGGAAACGACGACAAAGAATTCGCAGATGTACGCGAGAACGAGGCCGACCGTTTCCAGCGCGGGATTCCGCTTCTTTTCCGGGAGCTGGTCGTCCGTAAACGGGATGTTTTTCCGCCTGTTTTGGCACGCCAGTGCGAGCTGTTTGCGAGTAAAGAATCCGTCTCCGAACAGGTAATCGGACCTGGCCGCAAGCAGGACCTGAATGAAAACCGCCAGACAGATCAGCGCAAGGACGACATCCAGGACAAGCACGACCGGGTTGTGCGGGAGCTTCGTCAGCGAAAACAGCGTAAGGAGAATGCCGGCCGCCGACCAGATGTAGAAGAATACGCGCGCCTTCCGGTCGCGGGCGGACAGGAACATGTATCCGAATCCGAGGCCGAGGCCGGGCAGCAGCAGAAGCATGATCGGGAAGCCGACCTTAACGGTCTGGGGTCCCATGCGAACCGTGATCCCCATCCCCGAGATTCGTGCGCCCGACAGCAGTCCGAGCAGGACGAAAACTGAGGTCAGCAGGAAAACTAGAATGAACAGAATCCCCAGCTCATGGAAAAGCCTCGATTTCTTGTACAGCTTGTTCAACTCGGGAAGCGTCAATGCGTCTAATCGTTTCATGTCGGAAATCTCCATGGTTTTCTTGGTGGTGCTTAATTCGGAAAACATCGGCTGCGCCCCCTCAACGACAGCGAGCGGCATTCGAACTGAGGGAAGTATTTCAATGTTTGATATGTTACTACTATAGCATGCCTTTTCTCAATGTCAAGAGTTTCTGTTACTTTTTTTTATGAGCAATATTTCAAAACAATGCAAATCAGGACCACCAGCTGAGCTGGTGGTCCTGATTCTGCCTTACTTATTCTTGCCACCCGTAAACGGGTCAATGTATTCTTTGAAGGTCATTTGTTCATACGCCTCATCCTCGTCCAGTTGATGGCGGATGT
>CACWOL010000021.1 GCA_902762495.1 uncultured bacterium
GAATGCGACTGGCAGTCCATTCAGGGCCCGTGTCGGGCCGCCAGTACTATCGCCTTCTAGGCGCAGTGCATACCACCAGCTCAGCTGGTGGTCCTGATTGTGCCCGGGGAACAGGAAAAAGCCCTGTCGGCCGGGTGGACCAACAGGGCTTGAAAAACCTGTATTGTGAAGTGGACCGCCGCATCCTGTGCGGCGGCGGAGAGGACGCGTCAGCCGCGTTCTTCGCGGCGTTTGTTCTGTGCGGCGACCTTCTTCTTGAAATTCGCCTTCGTTTTGGCGGACTTGGCCTGTTTCGCGTTGGCGAACTTCTTCTTCGCGTTCTTGGAGCTTCCGGCGTGGTTCACGACCTCGGAAAGGTCGCGGCGGTCGCGTTCCTGAAGCACGATGCGGATGGGCACGCCGACGAGGTTGAAGGCATTGCGGAAGTAATTGGAGAGATATGCCTTATAGCTGTCGGCGCAATATTCGCGCTTGTTGATGAAGAGGATGAAATGCGGCGGCGCGGTCTCGGTCATGGTGCCGTAGTAGATTTTGAGCGGCTTGAGGCCGACGACCGGCGGCGCGGTGCGCGTGGTGGCGTCCTGGATCACGCGGTTCAGCATGGCTGTGGAGATGCGCGCGGAGAGCTGGGCGCGGACCTGCGCGATAAGGTCGAAGAGGACGGCGAGGTTTTCACCGGTGAGGGCGGAGACGAAGACGAGCGGGGCGTAGCTCATTTTCGGCAGGGATGCGCGGAATTCGCGGATAAGCTCTTCGCGAGGCACTTTTTCGGGGCGGATGTCCCATTTGTTGACGACGAGGATGCAGCCTTTGCCGGATTCCTCGATCATGCGCGCGATGGTCTTGTCCTGCGAGGTGGCCTCGCCCTTGTCGGCTTCGACCACGAAGAGCACGATGTCGCAGGTGTCCAGCGAGTGCTGGGCGCGCATCATGCTGTACTGCTCGACCGCGCCGTCGACCTTGGATTTCTTGCGGAGCCCGGCGGTGTCGACGAGGACGGCTCGGACGGTTTCGCTGTCGGAGCATTTCAGCTCGAATTCGACGTCGATGGAGTCGCGTGTGGTGCCCGCCACGTCGCTGACGATCACGCGGTCCTTGCCGATGAGGCGGTTCACGAGGGAGGATTTGCCGACGTTCGGGCGGCCGAGTACGGCGATCTTCAGGACGTGCGCGGCGAGCTCGGCGTCGGACGGCTCGATGCCGGAAAGCGCGTCCTCCAGGACGTCTTCGATGCCGCGCTTGTGGAGGCAGGAGACGGGGTGGATGTGCTCGAATCCGAGCGTGTGGAAATCGTCCGCGAGGAGCGCGTCCGCATGGTTGTCCGCTTTGTTCGCGATCAGGTAGACGGGCTTGCCGCAGGCGCGGAGGCGGTCGGCGATGCCGTGGTCGAGCGGGAGAAGTCCCGCCTGGACGTCCACGACGAACAGAATGGCCGCGGCGTCCTCGATGGCGGCGGCGACCTGTTCGGCGATGAGCTTGTCCCACTTGCCGACGGAGTTCGTCTCGTTCTCGAACATGCCGAGCCCGCCGGTGTCGATGAGGTTGAAACGGCGTCCGTGCCAGACGCCGGACGCGCTTACGCGGTCGCGGGTGACGCCGCAGTCGAAGTGCACGATGGCCTGGCGGCGTCCGAGGATGGCGTTGAAGAGGGAGGATTTGCCGACGTTGGGGCGTCCCACGATGGCGAGGGAGGGGAGCTCCATGTGCGCGCAGGAGTCGATGAAGGACGCGGACACGGGTTCGGCGTCATCGCGGCGGGGCTGCCTGTGCGGTCTGGATTTCGGGATGCGTTTGCCTTTCATGGGAAACTCCTTTCAACATACGGAAACAGAAACAAAGCGGAGGGAAAATGGTTCGCGGCACCGTGTGGACATGCAATCCGGGCGGATGAACCGCCGGAACGCTCCCGCACGATGCCGCTTTATTTTGTGCGACGCCCCGCTCAAGCGAGGGCAGGGCGCCGTACGGATCGGTTCAGATCAGGAACCGGATCAGGCGGTCATGGCCTGGGCGACCGCGACCGCGACGTCGACGGAAGCGCCGACCATCGGGTTGTTGCCCATGCCGATGAGGCCCATCATCTCGACGTGCGCCGGGACGGAGGAGGAACCCGCGAACTGGGCGTCGGAGTGCATGCGGCCCATGGTGTCGGTCATGCCGTAGCTGGCAGGGCCGGCGGCCATGTTGTCCGGGTGCAGGGTGCGGCCGGTGCCGCCGCCGGAAGCGACGGAGAAGAAGGGCTTGCCGGCAGCGACGCGTTCCTTCTTGTAGGTGCCCATGACGGGATGCTGGAACCGGGTCGGGTTGGTGGAGTTGCCGGTGATGGCGATGTCCACACCTTCCTTCCACATGATGGCGACGCCTTCGCGGACGTCGTCGGCGCCGTAGCAGCGGACCGCGGCGCGTTCACCCTTGGAGTAGGCGGTCTCGGAGACGATCTTGAGCTCGCCGGTGTAGTAGTCGAACTCGGTCTCGACGCTGGTGAAGCCGTTGATGCGGGAGATGATCTGGGCGGCATCCTTGCCGAGGCCGTTCAGGATCACGCGGAGCGGATTCTTGCGGACCTTGTTCGCGGACTTGGCGAGGCCGATCGCGCCTTCGGCGGCGGCGAAGGATTCGTGGCCGGCGCAGAACGCGAAGCACTGGGTCTCCTCCTGGAGAAGCATGCTGGCGAGGTTGCCGTGGCCGAGGCCGACTTTGCGGTCGTCGGCGACGGAGCCGGGGATGCAGAAGCTCTGAAGGCCTTCGCCGAGGGTCTTGGCAATCTCGCTGGCGACGGTCTGGCCGCGCTTGATGGCGACGGCTGCGCCGACGAGGTAGGCCCAGCAGGCGTTTTCGAAGCAGATGGGCTGGATGTCGCGGACGCGCTGGATGATGTCGAGGCCTTTGGACTTGGTGATCTTTTCGGCTTCCTCGATGGAGGCAATGCCGTTGTCGTTCAGGAATTTATTGATCTGCGCGATTCTGCGCTCGTAGCTTTCAAAAAGTGCCATGATGAACGCTCCTTATGCCTTGCGGGGGTTGATGACTTTGACGGCGTCGCCAAAGCGGCCGTAGGATTTCTGGAACTTGGCGACGAAATCCTTGACGGACATCTTTTCGAGGTCTTCCGTGGAGGACTTGTTGACGAATTCCATCATCTTGCCGAGGTTGACGAACTGGTAGCCGATGACCTTGTTTTCCTCGTCGAGGGCGAGACCGGTCACATAGCCTTCGGCCATTTCGAGGTAGCGGACGCCCTTTTCGGCGGTGCTGTACATCGTGCCGGTGATGGAGCGGAGCTGCTTGAGGTCTTCGAGGCCGGCGCCGATCGGGAGGCCGTCTTCGGAGAACGCGGTCTGGGTGCGGCCGTAGACGATCTGGAGGAAGAGTTCGCGCATGGCGGTGTTGATGGCGTCGCAGACGAGGTCGGTGTTGAGGGCTTCGAGGAGCGTCTTGCCGGGGAGGATCTCGGCGGCCATGGCGGCGGAGTGCGTCATGCCGGAGCAACCGATCGTTTCCACGAGGGCTTCCTGGATGATGCCGTCCTTGACGTTCAGCGTGAGCTTGCAGGCACCCTGCTGGGGGGCGCACCAGCCGACGCCATGCGTCAGACCGCAGATGTCCTTGATCTCTTTTGCTTTCGTCCACTTACCTTCCTGGGGAATCGGCGCGGGACCGTGTTTCGGACCCTTGGCGACGCACACCATCTGGTCCACTTCGTGCGTAAACTTCATTGTGTTTCTCCATTTGTTGGGACGGCATCCCCGTGCAGATAGAAGGGAGCCGCCGGTTCGGGTTAAACAAGTGCAGTTTAGTAATATACCATGCGGGAAGGCTTTTTTCAATCCCGGCGGCGAAGAAAAGAAAACAAAGCGGATCGTTTTTCATGTTAGTTTGACATTTTGATAAGAAGGATGTATATTAATCTTTTAATTTTTCGCGTGCGATGATGTCCCGCATCATGCCTGCGTCTGAATGACTGAAAAACACACGGAGTCTTTCTCGGATGAAGTTGAAATTCAATATCCCGGCCGCGTTGCTGATATTTGTTGTTCTTTACGTGCTCTTGATCTGGGTGCGTCCGCTCTATTCGCCTGACGAAGCTCGTTACGTCGAAATCCCGCGCGAAATGATCGCCGACCATGATTTCGTGACGCCGCGCCTAAACGGCGCCCGGTATTTCGAAAAGCCGGTCATGGGGTACTGGCTGATCGCCGGAGCGCTCCGGGTGTTCGGGGAAAACGCCTTTGCCGGGCGTTTCATGCCGGCGCTTTCGACCGGACTTGCGGCGCTGATCGTAATGCTGCTGGCGATGAAGATGACCGGGAAACGTGAGCTCGGCTTGTATGCGGCGGGGTGTTTCCTGCTGATGCCGCTGGTGTTCATCATCGGCACGACCTGTACGCTGGACGCGATCTTTTCACTGTTCGTGACGGCGACCGTGGCGTCGTTCTACTGCGCCATGGAGAGGTATTTGGAGAAAAAGTTTCTGAACTGCGTGCTGTGGCTGACGGCGACCGGAGCGGCCGCCGGATGCGCGTTCCTTACGAAAGGCTTCCTGGCTTTCGCCCTGCCGGTTGTGGCGGTGCTGCCGTGGCTGGTCTGGAATATGGTCGAAGAAGCCGTCATGCGGAAGAAAATGGGGTCGGGAAATGACACGGACAAGGTTTATGATCCGGTCCGGTATGCGAAAGCGATCTTCACGCTGCCGTGGCTGCCGTTCGTCGTGGCTCTGGCCGTGATCGCGCCATGGGGAATCCTGGTTCACAAGGCGCAGCCGGATTTCTGGCGCTATTTCGTGATTGAGGAGCATTTCAGCCGTTTCGGTTTCATGGGCGAGACCAAAGTGGAGCATCCGCACGGGCCGTTCTATTTCCTGCTGACGCTGCTCTGGGGCGCGGCGGAATGGTTCCTGCTGTCGCCCGCCATCGGGTACGGTTTTCGAAAGATCGGCGTTTGCGGCGAGAGGAATTCATGGTTCCGTTTCCTGATCTGCTGGTTCGCCGGACCGTTCCTGTTCCTGTCCGCCTCGAGCGGAAAGCTCCCGACATATATCCTGCCGTGCTTCCCTCCGCTTGCGATCATGATCTCTGTCGGGCTTTTCCGGTATTTCGAGGAACGCCCGGACGGGAAGGGCAAGCTGTTCAACGTGCCGTTGATGGTGTTTGCCATCCTCGGCGTGATTGCGGGACCCGTGGCGCTGGTCGTCATCCACTATGTCCTGCCGAAATACTTCGACGTCGCGCTTTACAACAAGGGCGAAACTTGGAAGATATTCATCCTGTTCAATGCGCTTGTTCTGATCCTGTTCGGCGCGGTCGCGGCGTTCACGGAGAAAAAGCCGGCACGCAAGCTTTCGTATTTCCTCTCGGCAGTCATCCCGGCCTTTATCGCATCGTATTTCGTGGTGCCGCAGTCGGTCAACGATGCGCGCGGCATGGACGAGTTTCTGGATGAATGCCGGGATGAGATCACCCCGGATACGATTATTATCGCGCACGGATCGAACCTGCACGCCATTTGCTTTGCCTATCATCGGAACGATCTGTACGTGATCTTCCCCGGGGAACTGACCTATGGTCTGACCTGCAAAGAGGCTGAGGAGAAAGACCGCATTCGCAATCAGAATGTTAGAGAAGTTCAGAAACTGCTGGATAGAAATCCCGGCAAGAAAGTCGTGATGTTCTTCCCTGCGGATCGCTTTTACAGCCATGATGCCAGATTTGCCGATTATCCATATCCGCCTGCGCTCTCCGTGAAAAAGTCGATCCCCGATGATCCTGAGGATAAGGAAGCCGACGGCCAGGTTTTTGTACGGTTCCAGTGAGGTTGACGACTTTTTTAACGCCGCAGGGGAGCCTTTTCGACCACATTCCCTCAATGAAAACACGGTGTTTTTCGGGAAACGGACTGGAAAAACGCCAAAAGAATGCTATATTAATATTTTACTACAAAATCTTATCGACCTGTTGAAATAACCTAGGAAGGAACAGTCATGAGCTGCACAATCCTCGTTTTTGTGAAGCAAGTCCCGGACACGAAGAATGTCACGGGCGACGCCATGAAGCCCGACGGAACCATCAACCGTCAGGCGCTTCCCGCCATTTTCAATCCCGAAGACCTGAACGCCCTTGAGCTGGCTCTCCAGCTGAAGGACCGCTACGGCGCGAAAGTCGTCGTCGCGACGATGGGGCTTCCCGCCGCCGCCGGCATCCTCCGCGATTCTCTGTTCCGCGGCGCCGACGAAACCGTGCTTCTGACCGACCGCGCGCTCGGCGGTTCCGATACGCTGGCCACCAGCTTCGCGCTGAGCCGCCTGGCGAAGAAGATCGGAAACTTCGACCTCGTCCTCTGCGGACGTCAGGCCATCGACGGCGATACCGCCCAGGTCGGCCCGCAGATCGCCGAAAAGCTCGGCATCCCGCAAATCTCCTATGTGCAGGAAGTGCAGGACCTCGGCAGCGGCAAGATCCGTGCGAAGCGCGCCATCGAAGGCGGCTACGAAGTGCTCGAAGCCCCGCTGCCCGCCCTCCTGACCGTGGTCGACGCCAACCAGCCCCGTCCGCAGAACGCCTCCCGCATCATCAAGTACAAGAAAGCCAAAACTCCGTCCGAAATCGCGGCCGCCAAGGGCGCGCCTGCCTCGGACGAGGAGATCGCGGCGCTGTCCGCGAAGGGCCTGCTGATCCAGGAATGGAACGCCGCGTACTGCGTGCCGCAGGATGAATTCGACCGCCTGGGCAAGGCCGGTTCCCCGACCAACGTGAAGCATATCCTGAGCGTCGTCCTGACTGCCGGGAACTTCCAGGAAGTCGCGCCGACGCCGGATGCGGTCGGCAATCTCGTACACGAACTTATCGAAGATCATACTCTGGGGTGAGCGCAATGGAAAATACCGCTATCGGAAACGTCTGGGTTTTCATCGAACAGGAAGGCGGCAAGATCGCCGACGTGAGCCTGGAACTCGTCTGCAAAGGCCGTGAACTCGCCGACCAGCTCGGCGTCAAGGTCGAGGCTCTGCTCCTCGGAGACAAGATCGAACACTGCTGCGCCACGCTCTTCCAGTACGGCTGCGACAACGTCTTCCTCGTGGAAGACCCGCGCCTGGAACCGTTCACCGTCCTGCCGTTCGCCAAGGTCATCGTCGACCTCATCCGCGAACACCGCCCGAACATCCTCATGTTCGGCGCGACCATGAAGGGCCGCGAACTGGCCCCGCGCGTGGCCTCCGAAAAGCTTGCCGGCCTCACCGCCGACTGCACCGACCTCCGCATCGACGATTTCGACGACAAAGTCCACGGGAAGTACTACAAGAATAAACTCATGCAGATCCGTCCCGCGTTCGGCGGCAACATCATCGCCACCATCGTGAACACCTGGGAAGATCCGCAGATGGTTACCGTCCGCGAAGGCGTGATGAAGATGGGCGAACCCGACGCGGCCCGCACCGGGACCGTCACCCGCGTGACCCCGGCCCTGACCGCGCAGGAGATGGTCGTGAAGGTCATCGAACGCGTCCGCCAGGAGAAGACCGTGAACCTGAAGGGCGCGCAGATCATCGTGGCCGGCGGCTACGGCGTCGGTTCCGCCGCGAACTTCAAA
Source organism: uncultured bacterium (assembly GCA_902762495.1). GTDB lineage: Bacteria > Verrucomicrobiota > Lentisphaeria > Victivallales > UBA1829 > UBA1732. Next base: position 7,585 of record CACWOL010000021.1, read on the forward strand.
CTCATCCACGAGCTCGCCAAGACGCTCGGCGGACAGGTCGGCGCCTCCCGCGCGGCCGTCGACGCCGGCTGGATCGACCACGACCACCAGATCGGCCAGACGGGCGTGACCGTCCGTCCGAAACTCTACATCGCCTGCGGCATCAGCGGCTCCGTGCAGCACCGCGCCGGCATGGCGGAAAGCAAGAAGATCATCGCGATCAACACGGATCCGGCGGCGCCGATTTTCTCCGTGGCGCATTACGGGATCATCGGCGACCTGAACCAGGTCATCCCGATGATGATCAAAGCGTACAAATCGAAAGCCTGAGGAGACCATCATGTCCAACTTCTTTACAGACAACGCCGATCTGCTCTTTACCCTCGACAACCTCGAGATCCGGGAGGCCATGAGCCTCATTGAGAAGGATTACACCGAATCTCAGAAATACGACACCGCACCGGAAAGCTTCGAGGACGCCCTCGACAGCTTCCACCGCATCCTCGACGTCATCGGCGACGTCGCGGGCGAACGCATCGCCCCGCGCGCCCGCCAGGTCGATGAGGAAGGCCCGAAGTTCGAAAACGGCGTCGTGACCTACCACCCGCTCACGGTCCAGAACCTGAACGACCTGAAGGCGGCGGGCGTCATGGGCGTGATCCTGCCCCGCCAGTACGGCGGCCTCAACTTCCCGCTCTCCGTCTACACGATGATGACCGAAATGGTCTCCCGCGCCGACGCCAGTTTGCAGAACCTCTTCGGTCTGCAGGACATCGCCGACACCATCTGCGAGTTCGGATCCGAGGAACAGCGCCAGAAATACATCCCGCGCTTCGTCACCGGCGAAGCAGACGGTTCCATGGATCTCACCGAGCCGGATTCCGGTTCCGACCTCCAGTCCGTGCGCCTGAAAGCAACGCAAGATGCCGACGGCAAGTGGTACCTCGACGGCATGAAGCGCTTCATCACGAACGGCTGCTCCCAGATCCACCTGGTGCTCGCCCGTTCCGAGGAAGGCACCACCGACGGTCGCGGCCTCTCCATGTTCATCTGCGAGAAGTGCCCGCAGTTGGTCGTCCGCCGCATCGAGCACAAGATGGGCATCCACGGCGTCGCCACCTGCGAACTCCAGTTCAACCACGTCCCGGCGGAACTCTGCGGCATGCGCAAGCGCGGCCTCATCAAGTACGTCATGTCCCTCATGAACGGCGCCCGCGTCTCCATCAGCGCGCAGGCCGTCGGCATCGCCGAAGCCGCCTACCGCGAGGCCCGCAAGTACGCCTCCGAGCGCGAGCAATTCAAGCAGAGCATCGACAAGTTCCCCGCGATCTACGACATGCTCGCACGCATGAAGACCCAGCTCGCCGCCTCCCGCGCCCTGCTGTATGAAACGACCCGCTGCGTCGACCTCCGCCAGGCGTACACCCACCTCGCCGAAGGCGCGGAGAAGCCGGATCCGGCCGTCCGCGAGAAGGCGAAGCTCTACGTCGCCCTGTGCGACGTCCTGACCCCGATGTCCAAGGCGCTCTCCACCGAGTCCGCCAACAAGATCGCCTACGACTGCATCCAGATCCACGGCGGCACCGGCTACATGCACGACTTCGACGCCGAGCGCCTCTACCGCGATGCCCGCATCACGAACATCTACGAAGGCACCACCCAGCTCCAGGTCGTGGCAGCCATCGGCGGCGTCATGGGACGCACGCTCGACGGCCGCATCGCCGAGATGATGGCCGGCATCCCGGACGAAGGCCTCTTCGGCGAACTCAAGAAGATCGTCGCCGGCATGCTCGAACAGCACCGCGCCTCGATCGAGTTCGTGGCCGGCATGAAGGCCACCGCGCCCGACTACCGCAACCTCCGCGCCCGTGCCCTCGTTGAGAACGAAACGTTCATCTTCGTCGGCATGCTCCTCCTCCGCGACGCGCAGAAGGACGCCTCCCGCGAGGCCATCGCCGAGCGCTACATCCGCGACGCGAAGTTCGACTTCCTCCGCAACTACGAGCTCATCATGAGCGGCGACTGCACCACCATCGCCCGTCATGAAGAGGTTATCGCCTACTGATCAACTTTTCGAAAGGTTTTGTCATGAACAACGAGTATCTTCTCCGTGCAAGACAGGTCGTCCCGGACGCGAAAGTCCTGATCGTCCTCGCCTCCAAACGCGCCGCCATGCTGGCCTCCGGCAAGTCCCGCCCCATGGTCCGCTGCAAAGACGACAACTTCCTCGACATCGCCCTTCTCGAGATCGCCGAAGGCAAACTTGAGGCGGAATTCGCCAAGGAAGGCGAAAACGACATCCTGAACGAACTCGAAGCCCTGAAGAAAGCCCATCAGGACGAGCTCGAACCCATGAAGAAGACGCCCGGCGAATAAGCCGCGCCGCTTCAGATTCGACGGAGTTTTCATCATGTCTCTCGTCACCATCGTCATGGGAAGCAAGAGCGATCTCGCTTCCCTGCAGGGCGCGTTCGATACGCTCAAACAGTTCGGCGTGCCCTTCCGCGCCAGGATCCTTTCCGCCCACCGGACCCCGGACGAGGCGGCGGATCTCGCCAAGAACGCGGCCGCCGAAGGCACGAAAATCTTCATCTGCGCCGCCGGCATGGCCGCCCACCTCGCGGGCGTGATCGCCGCGCACACCACGCTACCCGTCATCGGCATCCCGATGGCCTCCGCACCGTTCAACGGGCTGGATTCCCTGCTCGCCATGGTGCAGATGCCCCCTGGGATCCCCGTCGCGACCGTGACCGCCGGTTCCGCGGGCGGCAAGAACGCTGCGCTGCTGGGCGTCGAGATACTCGCGCTGTCCGACGCCGCGCTCGCCGCGAAGCTGAAGGATTTCCGCAAGGCGCAGGCCGACAAAGTCCTTGCGGACGACGCCGCGCTTCAGGCGGAGGTGCAGCAGTAAGCCGCGCTTCGGAAAAGCACACAAAAATACCCGGACTCCTCAAATCGGGGAGCCCGGGTTTCTTTTTGCGTTAAGCAGAGGATTTCCGGTCGAGTCAGGGCCGGGGAAACGTCAGTCGTGGTCGGGGATGTAGGTCGCGCCGGAGGTGGGGGATTCGCAGACGCGGACGCGGTCGAGCTTGACACCGGGGATGTTGACCGTCGGGGCGAGCTTCTCGTAGAGGATGCGGGCGATGTTCTCGCTGGTCGGGTTGATGCCCTGAAACTCGGGGAGCTCGTTCAGATACTTGTGATCGAACGACGCGAGAATGGCGGTCAGTTCGCGCTTGACGACGGTGAAATCGGCGGCGATGCCGAGCTCGTCGAGCTGAGATGCGCGGATGAAGACCTGCACGGTCCAGTTGTGCCCGTGCAGGGCGGAGCAGAGGCCGTTGTATCCGACGAGATTGTGGGCGGCGGAGAAATCGCGTGTGATGTCAAGTTCGAACATGTTCAGGGATGGGTGATTGGTTTCAGGCGTTTGCGATGCGGGAGACGGCGCGTTTGCGGGCGAGCTCGAAGGCGGCGGTCAGGCTGCCGATGGAGGCAGAGCCCTTCCATGCGATCTCGAACGCCGTGCCGTGGTCGACGCTGGTGCGGATGACCGGAAGCCCGAGCGTGGAGTTCACGCCGCGGTCGAACGCGAGCATCTTGAACGGGATGTGTCCCTGGTCGTGGTACATGGAGACGATGCCGTCGAACTGGGACCGGATATTTTCGATGAAAAGCGTGTCCGGGGGGAAGGGGCCCTGGATATTGATGCCCTCGTCCGCAAGCGCCCGGACCGCGGGCTTCACGACGTTCTCGTCCTCCATGCCCATGTTGCCGTTCTCGCCCGCGTGCGGATTGAGCGCGGCGACGGCGATCTTCGGGTGGACGATGCCTTCGGCCACGATGGCGTCGCGAAGCAGATGCGTGACGGTCACGATGCGGTCGAACGTGACGGCGGACGGCACCTGTGCAAGAGAAATGTGCGTGGTGACGAAGACGACGCGGAGATTCCCCGCGGACTGCATCATCACGAAATCCCGGACGCCGCAGAGGGACGCCAAAAGTTCGGTGTGCCCGGTGAACGGGATCCCGGCCAGATTGACCGCGGCCTTGTTCATCGGGCAGGTCACGACGGCATCGACTTTGCCTGTGATGGCGTCAAGCGTGGCCGTGCGGAAACATTCGAGCGCGGTCAGGCCGCAGCACGCATCCAGTTTGCCGGGGCGCATCTGCGAAAACTTGAGCTCGGAGCAGGGGACGACCTTCGGCGTGAAACCGGGGGCGAAACGACGGACGGCCTCTTCGATGATGTCCGGCGCGCCGTAAATCACGACTTCCGCGGGAGAAGTCTTCCCGGCGGAAACCGCGCGTGCGAGACGGACGGCGATTTCGGGACCGATGCCGGCCGGATCGCCCATCGTGAGGGCAATTCGGGGGAGTCTCATGTCTGTCTTCGGATGGAAGCGGAATTACTTCGCGAAGAAGGCTTTTTTCTTGTCTTCGAGGATGAGGCCGACGCGGTCGGTGTCGATCGGGAAATAGCCCTTTTCCTCGAGGTCGCGAAGGAAGTTCAGCCAGTCGGTGTGGTTCCAGCTGCCGTTGTGGGCCTTCACGAAGTTCGTCGCGAGGGAAGTCTTGGCGAAACGCTTGATATTTTCTTCCGGATCGTTGGAATTGGCGGGGACGATCTTGACAGTCTTCGGAGCCTTCGCGGGCTTCGGCGCGGTCTTGGCGGCGGCTTTCACGGCTGCGGGCTTGGCGGCAGTCTTCTTAGCGGTAGCGGTTTCTTTTTTGACGGTTTTCTTCGTTGCCATAATGAATACCTCACAAGTTTGAAATTTGAAAGTTATGTGAAGGATGGGAAACCATTTTTGAAATAATAATATACACCCGGATGATAGAAAAATCAAATATTTATGTCAAAACATTTCTGTTTTTAACTTGATTTGTATTTGATTGCAGTTGAATTTGCTTTAATTAACGGCAGGTGACCTGTTCATTTGAATTGTACGGGGGCACTGTTTTGAGGTGAAAAAGAAATACGGAGGGGGTATTTTGTCACGAACAGAGCGATTCGGCGGGAAAAATGCGAAAAAAGAGTTGTTCTATAAAATATATGGTTGAAAAAAGTTCCTGCCGGATGTACATTTTTATTTAAGCATTTTTCTGTCCACATTCAATCCGGGGCTGGAGCATAACGGCTTTTCCTGTTTTCTCCCGAATTCACTCCGGCGAAACCTCATGCCTGAACCGAAACAAACAAAAAAGCGGCCGCCGCTGCACAGATTCCTGAAAGCCGTTTTCTGGACGGCCGGCATCCTTGTATTCCTGTTGGTGTTTGCTTCGATCGTGGCGCTCTTCACGATCGATAAGTGGATCGTGCCGTTCGGCGCGTGGTGCGCGGGCGTGGAGGTCGAGGGAGAGCCGGGCGTGATCGTGTCGCTCGCGGACCGCGAAATCCTCGTGGCCGGATTGAAGGTGAAGACCCCCGCCGGAGAGATCGAGGCGAGAACCTTAGGTTTGAAGCTGGACGGGGTAAAGCTGAGCGGCTGGTCCCTGAAGGAGATAAGAGTGTCGAATGTCCACGCGGACGGACTCCGCGTCTCGCTGGACTTCGCCCGCCTTGCGGAAATACAGGATGAACGCGATACCGGGGGCGGCGACGAGCCGGATTCCGGCGAGAAAGTACGGATGTTTTCGCATTTGGTCTGGGACCGGGCGTCGAAACCTGTCGTGCGGATGGCGGACCTGACATTGCTTGACGCCGAGGCGGGGTGGCAGGCCGGGGCCGTGCGGAGCCGGATCATCGTCTCCGATCTGTTCGCGAAGTTCGAGGACGGCTGTCTGACTCGCCCGGAGATCGAATGCGGGATGAAATACCGCCTGAACGATCCGCAGCGGTCCCTGGAGTGCGGCGGGCGGATCAACGTGTTGTCATCCGACGACGGAGGGAAGCTGATCGTGTCCCTCGATGCGGAGGAGCCGCTTCTGATCGACCTGCCGGATTCTCACCTGGAGTTTCCCGCGTTTGAGTCGACGGAACTGGTCATGCAGTACGACCCGGAAAATGCCGACCTGGGATTCGGCGGGGAATGGACGAACTCGAGCAGATGGGAATACAAGCCGCTGAACGTGAGCTTGGAGAACACGGTTTTCAATGTGTTCGGGACGCTTGCGCTTACCGGGGAGAAACTCCGCCTGAAATTCGCGGTGGACACGCAGGGGAACGGCCTGGTCTGCCGGGACGTCGGCATCCCCGGAGATATTCTGTTCGATGCGAAGGGGAACGTGGAATTTGACCTTGTGAACGGCGGCGTGACGCTGGATTCCGTGTCGGGACATCTGACAGGACCGAACAGCGGCCGCCTCAATTTCGGGACGACGGGCGTGTTCGAGTTCGTGCGGCACGAGGACGCGACGTACACGCTGGATCCGCATCCGGCGAAGCTGACCGTGGCGACGGAGAATGCCGTCGACCTGACGCCGTTCGACCCCGTTCTGCCGTTCGCTTCGGCGGGCAAAGGGCTGTCGTTCGATTACATCGTCGAGCTTGACCCGGAGAAAGAGTGTCTCCAAGGCGGAGCAAAAGCCGAGGTCCGGGAGTATGTCAGCGGGAAGCGCCTGTTCGATGCGGACGCGGATTTCGAGACCGAGGGCATCACCCGGATCGGCTCGTTCAACGTGTCGCGCTTCGGCATGGCGTTTTACGACGGCGAGGAGCAAATCTGCAAAGCGCAGCTCGCGGGTACGTACAATGTCCGCACGGCCTCGCTCAAGGGCGACCTGAAGTATTACCCGTACCGCATGATCGAAACGTACGGCGACCGGACGCTGGCGGATCTGTGCAGTTTCCTGGACGACGCCAATCTGCGCGACGCCGAGCACGACGCCACGGCCGAGCTTAAACTCGACCTGATCAACATGGCGGCGACGCTTCATAAGGAATCGCATCTGTCGCACCTCGCGTTGACCGGGAGCGGACAGAAGAATCTGGTGCTGGACGCGATCGGGGATGCGGATTTCCGGCTGGAGCCGGATGACTGGGGCTGGCAGCTCGACTGCTCGCTGGAATTGAAGGCCGAGGCCGATTTCCACGCCATGCTGAGCGCGTCCGGCGGGAGCAAATCGGCGATTTCGGGCAGGATCGATGTCGACAAACTCAGCGATGTGCTGGCGCGCCAGCTGGAAAACAAATTTTTCCCCGGACGTGCCGATCTGCCGGTCCTGCGGTTCGCCAATGCCACGGCATCGGCGGCGTTCCGGTGCGTGCCGGAGACCTCCAGCATCACGCTGGACCGGATGTATGCGAAGGTCGACAACGGAGACGGAAGCCTGTCCGTTCAGTGCGAATCCGGCCTGACCTGGGAGAACGACGCGTTTTCGTGTTTCCCGATGGAGTTCAAGCTGAAGATGAACGACCTTCCGGTCTCGTTCTGGGAACCCTTCCTGAACGATGACGATTTCCGCCTTGCGGGCGGCGTCGTGACTTCCGAATTCGACGTCACTGTGAGCGAGGACGGGACGGTCGTCGGCGGGACGGGGAAGCTCGTCGGAAACGATCTGGCCGTCCTGATCGACGGGAAGCCGCGCGAGGCGGCACGGCTGGGCGCGAACGGGAGTTTCCAGTTCAACACGGAAAAGCGATTCCTGATCCTGCCGGAGCTGAACGTGGATATCCAGGACCGTCAGGCTCGGCAGACGCTGTTCGCCAGCGGGTCCGGCACGGTCGATCCGGCGGAGGAGTACCGGACGCGGATGAAGTTCCCGGAGGTGCGGTTCGGGCCGGAAGTCCTGTATCTGATCGGATACGGCGTGGAGCGCAGTTTTTATTTCGAATATCTGGATGCTGCCGGGGAGATCGAGTTTCAGGCGGATCATGATTTCAATGATATGACCTGGACGGGCGGTCTGAAGATCAACCGTCTGAAGCTTCAGTCGGACACCCCGGAGGAATATCAGTTCCCCGAGCTGTCAGGCCGGCTCGAAGGCAGTTTGTCGTGGGTGGACAAGGAGATGTACGGCGACGCCCTGATCCGCCTGGCGGATACCTACGGCGAGGAGCATATTTCCGGACAGTTCATACACCGGCGCGGGGAGGACGCGCTGCCGAAGTTCATTTCCAGCTCGCTTGACCTGCCGTTTGCCGTGTCGTATTTCCAGTACAACCACAATACCGACCCCGGCGTGGAAAAGACGGCGATTTCGCTCATCGACAAGACGTTCGAGCTTGACTTGCATGGAATCTACTCGAAAAAACACGCGCTGATCTTCTCCGGGGTCGGGCTGATGGAGCTGCGCGACGGCGACGATCCGGCAATCCTGTTGCCACATGCGGTGTTTTCCGGCGACGTCTTCGGGACCGCTTCGGCGGAAATCCATGTGAAAGACGGCGCGTGGCCGTTCGACGTCGAGGCGGATTTGACCAATATTCCGTTCGATAAGTGTTTTACCGCGTTCCTGGCCACGGACGACAGTCCGGAGATCCCGCACAGCCTGCACGGCTATGTGAGCCATCTGGACGCTTCCGTGCATGGCAAAGGCTTCACGACGGAGGCCCTGGCGAAGAACCTTCGGGCGGACTGCAAGGCCGAACTGGAGGCCGTTTCCCTGCGGTCGTACCTGCGCGACCGGTCGCTCTTCCTGAACATCCTCCTGCTGCCGCTGGTCAGCATGCCGCGTCTGATCGACTACGTGCCGGGTGAGATGCTGCGGCGCGCGCTGCGCCTGACGACGGCCGGCGCCCTCATGGAAATGATCTCGGGCGACGCGCCCGTCGAGTTCAGATACGGCACGGTGGAAATGTCCGTCCGGCAGGGCGTCGTAGAACTGAAATCTCTTGATCTGGAAGGCGACGTGATCGAAAGCTATCACGCGAACGGGACGATCGACCTGGCCGGAGACGGCGAGGCCGAGCTGGAGACGATGGCGCGTTTCGCGCTGCTCTACTGGCCGTTCTACCTGAACGGAAACATCCTCGATCCGCAGGTGTCCTACGGCAAGTCCATCTCGCATTTTTTCGCCGACAACACGAAGCACCTCATCACGCTGTTCCCGAACATGATCATTGATGCCTTCACGGACGAGGACGCCGAAGAGATCGACCGCCGGGAATCCGAAAAGCAGAAGCAGGCGGATCAGAAAAAGGAATGACGCCGGGGCAGGGGGGATGTATTCCCGGCAGGATTTGAGCATAAAAAAGCCGCAGGACGAATCCCGCGGCTTTATGTTTGTCGAAAAGGGGACCGATCACTTCGTTTCAGCATCGGCGGCCAGTGCGGCAAGCACGCCGTCGAGGGAAAGCTTCACCTCGATCTCGCGTCCGTCCGCCATGTGCTTGAGCTTGGCGGACTGCGCTTCGAGTTCGGAATCCCCGATCACGATCACATATTCGGCCTTCATGCGGTCGGCCGCGCGCATCTGGGACTTCATGCTCTTCGCATCGTAGTCGATGGCGGCGGAGATGCCCGCATGGCGGAGCTTCGCGGCGAAGGACGTATTGAACGCCAGCGCGGCGTCTCCGAGCGAGGCCAGATAGATTTTCGGCACGGGGGCCGGAGGCGGCGTCACGCCGAGCGCATCGCGCACGATGAGGAGGCGCTCCATGCCCGCGGCGAACCCGACTCCGGGGATCGGATTGCGGAGGCCGGGGAGCGTCAGCTCGTAGCGGCCGCCGCCCGCGATGGCGTTCTGCGCGCCGAGTCCGGAGTGCGTGAGCTCGAACACCGTGTGCACGTAGTAGTCGAGGCCGCGCACGAGACGCGGATCGACCGTGAACGGGATGCCCTGTTCCGTGAGGAGGTCGCAGACCTTCTTGAAGTAGTCGCGGGACTCCGCGCTGAAGAACTGCGCGGGATCGGGCGCGGATTCGATGAACGGACGGCAGCACGCCTGCTTGCAGTCCAGGATGCGCCAGACGTTGCGGTCGATGCGGGCCCGGCAGTCGTCGCACATCTCGGCGAGATGCGGACGGAAATGCTTCGCGAGGGCCTGTTCGGCCGCGGGACGGTCGGACACCACGCCGCGCGTGTTGATGAGCAGGTTGAAGCCCGTGATGCCGATTTCCTCGAGGAAATGGCAGAGCATGGCGATGGCCTCCGCGTCGAGGCCCGGCGAGGCCGGACGCCCGACGTTTTCGACGCCGACCTGGTGGAACTGGCGCTTGCGGCCCGCCGCGGGACGTTCGCCGCGGAACATCGGGCCCATATAGAAGACGCGGTGTTCGACGCCGTTGGCGGCATCGGTTCCGGCGAGGGCGCGCATGACGCCCGCGGTGCCTTCGGGGCGGAGCGTGAGGCTCCGGCCGCCGCGGTCTTCAAACGTGTACATCTCCTTCTGGACGACCTCCGTTTCTCCGCCGAGTCCGCGCTGGAAGACCTCGGTGAACTCGAAGATGGGGGTGCGGAGTTCGCCGAACCCGTAAAGTCCGAAGACCTTGCGGGCGGCGGATTCGAGCTGGAGCCAGGCTGTGGCCTCGTCCGGGAAGATGTCGCTCACTCCGGGAGGCGGAGCAATTTTCGGCATGGGAGGGGGTCTCCGGGATCAGTCGATCTTGAGGCTGGCGACGCGGTCCTTGAGTTCCTTGCCGGCGCGGAATTTGACGACCTTGCGCTCCGGGATCGGCACGGTGATCTGCGGCACTTTCGGGTTGCGGCCCTTGCGGCCCTTGCGGACGCGGATTTCGAAGACGCCGAAGTTGCGCAGTTCGATGTCGCGGCCGGCGGCGAGTTCGTCGGCGATGTAGTCGAGGGTCTTCTGAACGATGCTGGCGACTTCGGTCTGGATGAGACCGGTTTCAGCGGAGATTTTGACAACGAGGTCACGTTTCGTCATGGTTGATTTTCCTTTTCTGCCCAGTGGGCTTTTATTGGTTTTGGTTGAATCAAATCAAAAAGTATAGGTATGCCCGGAGTTTTTGCTTCGGACCTGATTTGCGGTTTTTTGAGCTCAAAAAGTGCCGCGGACGTTATTTCTGGCGGAAAACGATCCTTCCCTTCGTGAGGTCGTACGGGGACATCTCAAGCGTCACCGTGTCGCCCGGAAGAATGCGGATGAAGTGGAGCCGCATCTTGCCGCTGATGTGGGCAAGGACGATATGTTTGTTTTCAAGTTCGACCCGGAACATGGTGTTGGGGAGCAGTTCGCGGACGACGCCTTCTACTTTGACAACGTCTTTAGACACGTGTTAAGACCTCCGTATGAGTTTCAGTTATTAGTATCATGTGTTCAAAATGCGCCGAGGGCAGGCCGTCCGCCGTGCGGACCGTCCAGTTGTCGTTTTCCACGTACACGCGCGCCGTGCCGAGGTTCAGCATGGGTTCGATGCAGAGGACCATGCCGGGCGCGAGGATCGGGCCCTCGCTCGTGGAAACGAAGTTCGGTACTTCGGGCGGCTCGTGGAGACGCGTGCCGCAGCCGTGTCCGACGAGGTCGCGGACGATGCCGAGCTTGTAGCGGTTCGCGACTTCCGCGACGGCGCGGGAGATGTCGCCGACATGCCCGCCGGGGTGGGCGGCGGCGATGCCCGCCTCGAGCGCTTCCTGCGTTCCGGCGAGGAGGCGTTCGATGTCTTTCGTGGTCGGCTTGTTGCCGACGAGCACGGTCTTTGCCGTGTCGCCGATGCCGCCGTTCAGGGTCACGCCGACGTCCACGCTGACGAGGTCGCCGTCCTTCAGTACGCACTTCTCGCTGGCGATCCCGTGCACGACCACGTCGTTGACCGAGATGCAGATGTTGCGCGGGAATCCGTTGTAGTTCAGGAACGTCGGGGTCCCGCCGGTGGCGCGGATCACGGCCCCGGCGAGTTCGTCGAGTTCGAGCGTCGTCATGCCCGGATGGGCAAGCGCGGCGATCTCTTCGCGGGCGAGCGCGGTAACGCGCGCGGCCTCGCGGATGCGGACGATCTCCTCGGGCGTGTGAATGACAAAATTTCTGCGTTTCATCAGGCGCATACGGGAATCCGCGGGATCACTTCAGGAGCGCGAGAAGCGCCGCGAATCCTTCCTTCACGGGCAGGGAGGAATTGATGCGCGCGAGGCAGCCTTTCCCTTCGTAGAACTGGATGAGGGGGGCGGTCTGCTCGTGGTAGACTTTCAGACGGTTCTTCGCGGTCTCGAGGGAGTCGTCGGCGCGCTGGATCAGCTCGCCGCCGCAGCGGTCGCAGACGCCTTCCTGTTTCGGGGGCGCGAAGAGCTTGTTGAACGCGACGCCGCACTTCTTGCAGGTGAGGCGGGCGGTGAGACGCTGGAGCAGGAGGTCTTCGGGGGCCTCGAAGAGGATCACGGCGTCGAGCTTCATGCCGATGCGCTTCATGGCTTCTTCGAGGAGTTCGGCCTGCGCGACCGTGCGCGGGAAGCCGTCGAGGATGAATCCGTTGGCGCATTCCGCCGTGGCGAGGCGGGCGGCGACCATGTCGGCGACGACCTGGTCGGGGACGAGCTTGCCGGACTTCATGCAGGCTTCGGCCTGTTTGCCGAGTTCGGTGCCGGCTGCCACTTCGCCGCGGAGGATTTCGCCGGTGGAGATGTGCGCGAGCTTTTCCTGCGCCATCAGGGGATCGGAGAGCGTGCCTTTGCCGGCGCCGGGCGGGCCGAGCAGAACGAGATTCTTTTTCGTAATCATAAGAGTGAGACCTCTGAATTGGATGATTTTTCAGTAAAAACAATCTTTTAATATACTGCTGTTCAACATGTTTTTCAAGCGGTTGAAGCGGAAAAGACGAAAAAAAAGCAAAAAAACGCCTCCAACCCGTTTCCGGATCGGAGGCGCGGCGAAGATATTCTATGGTTAGGGATAAATCGCGCCAAACTCTATTCGGGGCTTCGGGGCGTTTCCCGGCCTGATCGTCACGGTGTAGACCGGCGAATGCGTACGGGACGGCCGTTCGGAATCGTCAAAAATCACCTCGAATTTCCTGTCGTCGATCTTCGTCAGCCCGACAAGATTCCCGCCCTCGCTTTGCACCAATTCAGGGTGTGCGGTTTCGATTTTGAAGGGAAGCTCGAAGCTTTTCGTTTCCGGATGTGTCCAGCGTCTTCCGTTGATCTTCACGCTGTCCGGGCAGCCTCCCTTCTCGTGGCGGTAGGAGATCGTGTTTCCCTCAAAAACGAAAGCGCCTCGTCCCCTGATGACGGCCTTGATTTCGATCTTGCGGTCCTTGATGCTGTCATTCCACTGCGCTTCGGCCTGCGCGACATACGGATCGGGACCGGTCGTCATGACTTGGGGAGGATCTTTCCCGACCGGAGGGGCAGGCCGATATCCCCCGAGATCGAGGTGCGGGAGCTGATCTTTCATGGCGAGCTTGACATGGAACGGAACAGGATTGCTTCTCGGGCTGCGATTTGCGATCCTGAGAGAAAACCACGTTTCCGTGGCGTCCACATAAAAGTCCCTCCTGACACTTGTTTCCAGAATCCCCGCCTTGGCGAAATCCGGCGTGTAACCGAGCTTAAACGGTTTCGTGAGGTCTTTCCAGCGTTTTCCGTCGACGGTGATATCTTCCGGCATGCGATAGATCATCATGTTGCTGAACCGAATCGTATTTCCTTCGAATATGAACTCTCCTCCGGATATTTCCCCTTTTATGGTCAGTGTGATCTCCTTGTTTTCGGAGGAATCCTCTGCCTCCGTCTTCTGCTCGGAACCGAGGCGTGCGAAAACCTGATCCAGCGCGGCGGATGCCTTTGTCTCCGTTTTCGGCACGGACGATGCGCCTGCCTGTGCTTTGTTTGCCCTCGATTGCACGGAAGCGACGAACAGGACGACAGCGAGCAGGGCGAAGCCCAGCGCTACGCCCCATAGTGTTTTGAATCGGTTATGTTTCATGGTTTGCGCTCCTTGGTGTTGCAGATGGAACAGAGTGATATCGAAAGCAGGAATCCGACTTGTGAATTATAACGCGTGAAAATCTGAAAAAGTGTAAAAAAACATGTTTTTTTAAGAGAATTATCGAAAAAAATCCGTCCGAAGGAAAAAACGGTGAAAAAAACGCCGCGGGACGGGATCGGGGCAGGGGATCAACTCTGTCGCGGGACTTCCGCAGACGTCGCTTCCGCCCGGAAAACGCGGTGCGAAAAAGTCCGGGAAAAAACGCGTTCTGAACTTGTAAATTCTGAATTATGTGCTACTTTAAAAGGATTTCATTTTTTTTAAACACATGGAACGACCCAGGAGGTTATCCCCACCATGAGTGAAACGAAGAACGAGTTTTCGGATTACCTGTTTGCGAACAACATCGCCTGCGGCGTGACGGAGCCCGACGGCGCAAAAGTCATCGGCATGCTGCTGGATATGCTCAAACGCCATTTCCCCCAGCTCAACATCGAAGAAGCCCGCGCCGAGATCGAGAAGCGCGAAAAAGTCTTCCCGTGCATCGTCGCCCCCGGCCTCGCCGTGCCGCACGCCCGTATCGCCGGGCTTGAGAAGCCGATGATCGCCATCGCGTGCAGCCCGACCGGGATCACCTACGGCGGCAAGGAAAATATGTCCACACAGGTCATCTCCCTGAACATGAATGTGTTCATCAACGTGATGGTACTGATCCTGTCCCCGCTGGAAGACCCGAACCTTCACCTGCAGGTGATGTCCATGCTGGCGAAGTCGTTCTCCGACCCCGCGAACATCCGCCAGGTCGCCGGACTGCGGACCCCGGCGGAAGTCACCACGTTCTTTGCCACCGGCCAGATCAAGATGCCGGAATACCTGCTCGCGAAGGACGTGATGCGCACCGATTTCACCCCGCTTCACGAGACGGACACCATCCGCGAGGCGATCGACATTTTCGCCACCACCCAGAGCGCGTCCCTGCCGGTGATCGACTCCGTGGGCGACCTGCGCGGCGTGCTGTCGCTGAAGGACATCCTGACCTACACGCTGCCGGAACACCTCCTGTGGATGGAGAACCTTTCCCCGATCTACCGCTTCCAGCCGTTCGTCGACCTGCTGAAGAGCGCCAGCGACACGCGCGTCTCCGACATCATGCAGGAGCTCGGCGAGCCGGTTTCGGAAGACGTCCCGGCGATCCAGCTGGCGAAGCTCTTCCTGGCTCAGGAGACGGCGCAGCTCATCATCACGGACGCGAACGGCCGCCTGGCCGGTCTGGTCTCCCTGCGCGAGTTCTGCGCGAAGTTCTTCTGGGAATGACCGCGGCGCAACGAATACGAGATAACTAAAGAAAGGTTATAAAACATGTCGGAAGAATCCTCCTCCATTTCCGTCAAATACTTTGTTTCGCGTTTCATGATCCTGCTGGCCGTGAGCCTGACCGTGGGCCTCGGCGGCTTCTTCTCCCACGCGCTCGAATCGCACCAGGCCGTGGCCTGCGCCGTGTTCATCGGCCTCATCATGGGCACGCTGTTCTTCTGGAAGTTCCGTCTGGCGCTGGCGTTCCTCGGCCTCGCGGTCCTGATCTTCACCGGCTCGCTGGACATCCCGCACTTCGTGCAGTCGTCCTCGCTGGAAGTGATCCTGTTCCTGGTCGGCATGATGGTGATCGTGGGCGCGCTGCGCGACCTCGGTTTCTTCACGTGGATCGTGCAGCTGATCGTGGAAATGCCGAACCTCTCCGGGATGAAGTTCATCACGGTCACGAGCGTGGCGTCCGCGCTGCTCGCCTGCGCCGTCGACGAGGTGACCTCGATCATCTTCATCTCCACCCTGATTTTCCAGGTGTGCGACCGCCTGAAACTGAACCCGACCCCGTACATCCTGATCGCCGTGCTCGCCACGAACATCGGCAGCTCCGGCACCATGATGGGCAACCCGGTCGGCATCTACATCGGCACGAAGGGCGGCCTCACGTTCGGCGACTTCATGCTGTGGTCGTTCCCGATCATGCTCGTTTCGCTGTTCGCGGTGATCGCGCTGCTCCTCTTCATCTTCCGCAAGGACCTGAAGAAGTTCGATGAAAGCCTGCAGAGCCGCCTCGCGCAGGGGCTCTCGCTGGCTCCCCGCGTGAAAGTGCCGTACAAGCCCGGCCTGATCCTGCTGGTCTGCACCGTGTGCGCCATCGCCTCCCACCACCCGACCGAAGAGCTCCTCGGCCTGCCGAAGAACACCGTGCTGATCGTGGCGCCGCTCGTCTGCTCCGGCATCGTGATGATCATCAAGCAGAACCGCGCCCGCTACTACATCGAACGCGAGGTCGACTGGTGGACGCTCATCTTCTTCATGCTCCTCTTCGCCGTCGCCGGCACGCTGGAATACACCGAGGTCGACAAGGTCATGGCGAGTGGATTCTCCAAGATTTGCGGCACCAGCCCCTACGAGCTCGTCCCGTTCATCTTCTTCACTTCCGCCGTCGGGTCCGCGTTCGTCGACAACGTGATCTTCGTTGCGGCGTTCTGCCCCGTGATCGAACAGCTCTCCCTGAGCGTGAAGGACTTCCCGCTGTGGTGGGCGCTCCTCTTCGGCGCATGCTTCGGCGGCAACATCACCATGATCGGCAGCACGGCGAACATCGTGGCGCTCGGCATGCTCGAGAAACGTCCGTCCGCCTCGCACGTCACCTTCATGAAATGGCTTGCGGTCGGCCTGCCCGCCACGCTGCTTTCCGGCGTGATCGTCGTCGGCACGCTCCTGCTGCTGGAACCGTCCATGGCGGACCGTCCCGCCGACCTGAACTTCGCGAAGGTCGAAAAGTCGACCGGCCGCGAATTCTGCAACAAGCTTGCTACGTTCGAAGTCGCCGGCGTCCGCGCCTACGACTTGAACAGCGCGTCCGTTCCCGCCCAGTCCCTCATTACGGGACGCACCATCGAGACCGGGATGGAACTCATGTTCGGCGGCAAGGCGCACACCCTCGCGACCGCCTACGGCAAGAACGAGGGCGAAGCCATCGCCGTAGCGGTGCCCGCGGGCTTCGAGCTGACCGATTCTCCGCTGACCCTCACCGGCTGCATGTACAGCGTGCCCGAAACCGAGGCGAAGTACCCCGTCCTGCTCGTCGTGAAGGATGCGAAGCCCGTCAAGAAGTAAGACGGAATCCATCCGATCCGCTTTTCCCGGAAGCCGGCGAACGCATCTTCGCCGGCTTTCTTTTTTCCCGTTTTTTCGCGGAAACGGGTTGACTTTTTTCCTATCTGGTGATACCTTTTTGAGTTGAAAACCGCTTTGTATTCATTATCTATATGCCGGGGAGCCGAAATCCATGAAACATACCGTCTGCCAGTCGATCGTTCTCGTTTCAGCAATTCTTCTGTGCGCCCTGACCGCGCCTGTGCAGGGGCAGACCGCCGCGCCCGCCGCCGTGCCCGCCGCAACGGAAAAAACAGCGCCCACGAAAGATGCCGCCCCGGCGAAAGAGGCCACTTCGGAGAAGGATGCCGCGACTTCCGCTGCGGAACGTTCCGGCGCGTACCAGTATTTCGAGTATCAGGTCATCGCGGTCACGAAAAAAGTGCTGATGGAGGCCGCGGAGTACATGAAGCTCCCGAAGGATTCCCAGCCGACGGACGAGCTCCTGCCCGCGATCTACCATGTGGGCGGCTACCGCGTGATCGGGTATTCCTCCGGATATGTGGCCGCCGACGCGCCGGTCGAGCTCAAGATGTCCCGCTCGGAGTATTTCCCGGAGTTCTACATCCTGCCGAAGAGCTCCGAAGACGAGAGCGAGTTCAAGGACGGGGAGCTCCCGCCGCCCGACATGGACGACGGGGATGAGGGCGAAGATAACCCCAGCGTCATCTCCGGCGGTTCGGACGATGAGGCCGAGGCAGAGGATGACGGCGACAGCGAAGACAGCGGGGACGAGGAGGCCGAAGACGACGATTCCTCCGGCGATTCCGGCAATTCGTACAACAACCTCGCGAGCATCTTCCCGTTCTTCGGGGATCCTTCGTCCTACGGCAACGAGTTCTTCGTCGACCTCCGGCCTCCGCGCATTTTCTCCATCGACTCCAGTATGAAGAAACTGAGCGGCTTCTCGAACACCGAGTACGGCGACTGGGGCACGGGGCAGTCCCCCATCTTCGACGACAATTCCTTTTCCAGTGCGCTCACCGCGACCAAAGGCAAGCCGATGATCGTCGCGAAAGCGCTGTCCGGGTCCACCTGGATCCTGCACGTGTTCTTCACGAAGCCGCAGCCGATGCCGGAAAACACCGCGCCTGCGGCCGGCAGCGAAAATAAGCTCGTGCGCCTGAATTTCCGCATCGTGCGCGCGAAGTGGAACGAGATTTGCGCCGCCGGGAGTACCGACGGCTGCCCCGCGGTCCCGTCCGAGGAGTTCGTTCGGAAGCTTTCCGCCAGCAGCCAGCTGCGCGACCTCTACAGCCCGATGTTCCGCCTGATCCCTTCGCAGGAGCCCGTCTCTCTCCAGCTCAACGCCAAAACGCAGTTCGTGCCGCTGAAATGGGCCCCTGCGCAGGAGCCCGGCGCCCCTGCCATCCCGCTGGATACAGGCGCGATCTGGACCGGGACGTCCATGCAGGCCGCCGCACGCGTCCTCGGCGACGGGAAGACCGTGCTGCTGGATTACAAGTTCGAGAAAGCGACCCAGACCGGCTGGCGCAATTACACCTATTCGTTCTACGGCGAGCCGGATTCGGGAAATGCGGACCAGACGGACCGTTACGCGCGGCCGCAGCAGTGGGATCCCGAACCGGATATCCTGTCCGGCATGGTGAAGCTGCCCATGATCGACACGACGGCGTTCCGGCAGACACTGTATCTGGAGCTCGGAAAGTCCGTCCTGGCGGCGCGGATCAGCAATCCCGCGTACCAGCCGGACACCCTCACGCTGCTCTTCGTGACGGCGACGGTCGAGGAGGCGGAGCCTCCACTGCGGTAGTGCGCGGCTGCGCTCGCGCATGAGTTCGTTCAGTCCGATGATCGGGCCCTGTACCCGCGCCGGGTTTGTTTTTTTCGTCTATTTCCAGAGGGCGGGAGTGCGCCATGCCTGCGGCGGGTCGTTGATCGCATCCGGGGTGAAGAATCCGACCGTGAGGCCGCGAGTTTCCGAATCGTGGTCGAACTCCAGAATATACACCTGGTTCGTCCGCACGCTGCGGATCGTCCGTTCCAGCCGGAAGACGTCTTCCGCGATCGCCTCGTAGCGCGACGGGTCTGCCACCTCAATCCTGAAGCGGGCGGAGTCGTCCTTCGGGAGGCATTTCACGGGGCAGGCGTCGAGCCCGTTCCGTTCGAGCAGCGCCGGGATAACGTTTTCACGGATCTTTTCCTCGCGTGCCGCCATCGTCCCGCGCGGGGCCGTCATGGCGTCGAACACCATGTAGAGAAAACCGCACCCCAGGTTGATCGCGATGAGGATCAGGAACAGGACGCCGATCCCGATCTGCTTTACTACGAACCCGACGATATTCTGTTTCATTCCTGCACCTCCTGCACCGTGTTTGCTTCGTCGGGATCGGCCGTGGGCGTGAAGTCGTCCGTGTGCCATTCGATGCGCCCGTCGTAGCCGCGCACGGCGTCCGGGATCACGATGATCACGAAGCCGGACTCGTTATAAAAATCATATGCCGTCCGCCAGTCCTCCGCGGTCTTCAGGTCGCCGAATGGCTGGTCGAACTCCAGCACGAAGGGGAGTTGCGGCAGGCCGGGCGTCTCGCGCTTGATGCGGGCGACGTCCTCCGCGATCTCGAAATACCGTTTCCCGTCGGCGGTCACGACCTTGATCCGGATCGTCCCGGCGGGATTCCAGCTCATGGAGCAGATGCGCCGTTCCCCGATGAACCATCCGGGGCGGGTGTATTTCACGTCGAAATCCTTCAGACCGTATTTCTCCGTCAGGGCGGGTTTGAGTGCGTCCCGCACGGGCTGTTCGAAGGACGCCGCCTTCGCCGGGCTGACCGCGCCGTTCGTGTCCGGGTGGATCTCAAGCCAGTAGCATAGGAAATGGAGCGCGACGGCAAAGAAACAGTACGCGGGAAAGACGCACAGCAGGAGAAAGCAGATCAGCTTGACGGACAGGCGTTTCCGCTTCTTTCGAGGCGGGGGGACTTGTTCCGCTGGCTGCGCTTGTGCTGCTTCGTTTTGCATGACTTCATGATCTTTCATTGTTCGGTATTATTATGTTTGCGGGCGTCAATCAGTGGAATGCCATGACTAAAAACGCGAGAAACGTGAGGAAAAAGAGAAAGACGTTGTAGAACGCAAATGCGGCTGTGGCGACCCGAAGATCATGATTGTCCCATTTTTGAAAATGGACCAGATAGAGGATTTGCACGATGAGCAGGACCGGTACGAGGAAGAACCATGGAAGCGACAGAATGTCGGATTCGAGCATGAACGCCAGCGGAGGCAGAAGCGTATGAATCAGCATCAGAGCGAGCGGGAGCAGAAAACGCCGCCGCGTCATCCGGTCCTGTTTCCGGTTCCGGTATAAGAGGATGAACAGCACGAGCGAGACGACGATGCCGATCACGGTGAGAATGGCAAACAGAGCAGCATCCGTGAAATAAGAATAAAGCTTCGTCATATTCGTTTCCTTGCGCTCAGGGGGGGCGTGTTATTTCGTTTTCAGAGATACTATACCCTGCGAATAGGAAAAGTCAAGCGATAAAACATTGATTCTCTTTTTTTTGTGACTATTCGAAGAAAAACGGACTATTCTTCGCGTTTTTCCCGCTCAGTCCGGGATTTTTACGCAGGGAGAATGAAACGGACGGCGGGATCGAATTCCGAGGCGGCGCGTGCGTGTGTGGCCTGCGCCGCGGCATCGTCGCGGAACAGCGCGAGGATGGTTGGGCCGCTGCCGCTGACCATGACGCGGAGCGCGCCGTTTTCGAGCAGGAAAGTGCGGAGCAGGCCCAGCAGGGGATACTTAATAAAAAGGGCGTGTTCCAGGTCGTTCCGCATGAACTGCGCGGCGGATTCGAAGTCGCGGCGGCGGAGGGCGTCGATCAGCTCGTTGGTGCACGGCGGCGTGAAAATGGCGCGTTGGAGGTCCATGTGCTGGTACGCCCAGGCCGCGCTGACCGGGACCTGAGGCGCGGCGAGCAGAAGCGGGAGGTGTTCCGGCAGCCCCTCGACGGGCGTGTGGTGTTCGCCCGCTCCTGTCACGTAGGATGGACGCGGAGTCAGGAAAAATGGGACGTCCGCGCCGAGGGAGAACGCCGCGTTTTCGAGCTGGGATTCCGAAAGCGCGCGGAAGCGTTCCTGAAGCAGTTTGAGCACGGTCGCGCCGTCGGCGGACCCGCCGCCCATTCCTGCCGCCACGGGGATATGTTTCTCCAGATAGATGACCAGCCCGGGGACGTCCATCCCGGCGGCTTTGCAGTACGCGCAGACCGCCTTGCCGCAGAGATTCTTCTCCGGTTCGAGCGGGACGCCTGGCGCGTCGCAGCGGATGGTCACGCCGGACGAATCGGGCGCGTCCTCGATGGTGATCTCGTCGGACGGATCGCGGAACGGATAGAAGAGGGAATCCAGGTCGTGGTAGCCGTCGGGGCGTTTCGCGGTGACGGCGAGCGAGAGATTGACTTTGGAGCAGGTCAGCATCGCTGATTCATCGAGGCTTATTTTTTGAACTTGTAGAGGCCGTACTTGGAGTTGTAGTCGTGGATTTCGCGGCAGATGGCGTCGGCGAGCTCCAGCGCGCGGAGTCCCTGTTCGCCGGTGACCTTCGGCGGGACGAGCTTTCCGGCGGCCTTCGTGGCGATCACGGCGTCGACGAAGTTGTTGATCTCGTCGGCGAGCGCGTTGGTGTTCGTGCACTTGATGTCCTTCTTGCCGACGCCGAGGAACCCCTTGCGGTAGATGACGCCCGTGCTGTTCGAGTAGTCCATGGAGATGTAGGAATCGGTCTGGAAGACGCGGAACTTGCGCATGGGGGCGGCGCTGATGCGGCTGGCGGTGATGTTCGCCACCGCGCCGTTCACGAACTTGATGCGGACGTTCGCGATGTCCTCGGTGTTGCTGAGGATCGGCACGCCGACGGCGTCGAATTTTTCGATCTCCTGTCCGACCATGGTGAGCACGAGGTCGAGGTCGTGGATCATGAGGTCGATCACGACGCTGACCTCGGTGCCGCGGCGGAGGTGGCCGGGACGCGGCGGGGGATATTTCGCGAGGCGGTGCGCCTCGATGAAGAGCGTGTTGCTGCGGTTCTTCTCGAGGAAATCCATGGCGGGGTTGAAGCGTTCCACGTGTCCGACGGCGAGCACGAGGCCCTTCTCGTCGGCGAGACGGACCATCTCGCGGGCGTGTCCGACCTCGGAGTCGATGGGCTTCTCCACGAGCACGTGCTTGCCCTTCTGCAGAAGCGGCATGACGGTGGCGTAATGGAGCGTGGCGGGAACGGCGACCGTGAGGGCTTCGCAGCGGTCCACGAGCTCGTCGAGGTCCTGGAATGCCTGCACGTTGAACTGCTTGGCGGCGTCCGCCGCGACTTTCGGGTCCGCGTCGTAGATGCCGACGAGGTCCGCGTGGGGCGCGGTGCGGTACAGGTTGGTGTGGAATTTGCCGAGGACTCCGGTGCCGATGACGCCGACTTTCAGTTTGGGTTCGTTAGCCATGATTGAGGGGGTTCCTTGCGGTTGCCGCTATGTCTGATGCGGTTGATTTCAGTTCGAGGATTCGTCGCCGAGATATTTGTCCGGGAGCAGATAGCCGCGCACGTAATCCGCGACGGCTTCGGCGAGCGGGGTCCTGCCGCCGGTGAAGCCCGCGGACCGGAGCTTCGTCATGTCGGCGCAGGTGTAATACTGGTACTTGCCTTTGAGGATCTCCGGCATGTCGATGTATTCGATCCTGCGCGGTTTCCCCATGGCGTCGAAGACGGCGGAAACGAGCTCGTTCCAAGTCTCGGCGAGGCCGCTTCCGGCGTTGTAGATGCCGCAGAGCTCCGGGCGGTCGAGCAGGAAGAGGATCATCTCCACGATGTCCTTCACGTACACGAAATCGCGTTTCTGTTCGCCGTCGGCGTACTCGGGGCGGCAGGACTTGAAGAGCTTCACGGTCCCCGTGTCGCGAATCTGCTCGAAGGCGCGGCAGACCATGCTGCGCATCGGGCCCTTGTGGCGTTCGTTCGGGCCGAAGACGTTGGTGAACTTCATGCCCGCGATGGAGTTCACGAGTCCGTTGCGGATCGCCCACAGGTCGAACATCTGCTTGGAGTAGCCGTACATGTTCAGCGGGCGGAGCTCCGGGATGCCGTCGAGCGCGTCGGAATAACCCTGTTCGCCCGCGCCGTAGGTGGCGGCGCTGGAGGCGTAGATGAAGCGGACGCCGCGCGCGGCGCAGAGCGCGGCGAGGAGCTTGGTGTACTCGAAATTGTTGTGGACGAGGTAGGATGCGTCGAGCTGGGTCGTGGACGAGCACGCGCCGAGGTGGACGACCGCCTTCACATTGGAGGGCAGGCCGTTCGCCGCGAGCTCGCGGAAGAAGTCGTCCTTCTCCATGTAGTCGGCGTAGCGGAGGGCGCGGAGGTTTTTCCATTTTTCGGACTCGCCGAGGTGGTCGACGATCAGGATGTCGTCGATGCCCCTGCGGTTGAGCCCCCAGACGACGGCGCTGCCGATGAATCCGGCCGCGCCCGTGACAATGTATTGGGTGTTCGTGATGCTCATGACGGTATCGTTTTCCAATGGGAGTTGTTACCAGTTGTAGATCGGGGAACCCCGTCCGAGGAGGGTTTCGCTCCGGTGCGGATCGTGGCTCTGCCAGGGGAAGACGGCGTTGTCCGCGTTGTCCTGCAGGCGTTCGTTCACGTTTCCGAGGCGTTCGCGTTTTTCGATGCTGTGGAGCTTATAAGAGAATCCGCTGCTGGCGGTCCCGTCCTCGTCCTGCATTTGAGCCCGTTCCGCACGGAGCCGGGCGCGCTGCGCATAGTATTCCGCGACCTCGTCGGGCGTCATGTTGGCGATCTGCTCGGGCGTGAGCTCGGCCATCTGCTGCTGTTTTTTCGCCTCGGTAGAGGCGCAGGACGAGGCGGAGAGGAAGGAAACCGCGCAGGCGGAAACGATCAGAAGCGCGAATTTCGAGGCGAGTGTCATAGCTTGGGTTCCTTTCTTCAGATGAGGGGCGAGATGACGACGACGGTGCGGTCGTCCTGTTCTCCGTTGGCGGGGGCGAACCGGTCGACGCTGTCCATGATCTTGGCGACGGCTTCGCGTGGGGATTCCTGCGCGACGCAGGATTTCATGAAGCAGTCCTTGATGCGCTGGACGCCGAACTGCTCGCCGTCCGCGTTTTCCGCCTCGTTGATGCCGTCTGTGAACATGATGATCGACATCTCCGGGCCGAACTGGGTGTTGAAGGTGTCGTATTCGGTGAGCTCGGACGGGAAGAGGCCGAGGCCCGCGCCGTTCGGGTTGATGCTGCGGATGTGGTTGCGGACGTAAAAGATGAGCTCGGTGTGTCCGGCGCGCGCATATTCGAGCGTGTTCTCCTTCTTATTCAGCAGGCAGACGGCGAGCGTGATGTAGCGGCCGTCGCCCATGTCACGGAAGAGGTTGTCGTTGAGCTCGAAGAGCATGGCCTTCAGCGTGGTGAAGTGCGGGATGTTGGCGCGGATGAAACTGCGCGTCATGGCCATGATGAGGCACGCCGGGATGCCCTTGCCGCAGGCGTCGCCGATCACCACGAGCAGGCGGTTGGAGTCGATCTCGACGAAATCGTAGAAGTCGCCGCTGACCTCCTTCGCGGCGCGGGATACGGCCTGGATGGAGAAACCGCCCCACTGCGGACAGTCGGGCGGGAGCAGAGAGCGCTGGAGCGTGCGCGCGAACTCGAGTTCCTGCGAGATGCGCTGCTGCTGGCTGAGGCGGTCGTACATGGCCAGGATGTTGCGCGCGAGGACGACCGGGGCGGTGAGGAGGTTCAGGCGGTTGACCTGTTCCTGCGAGAAGACTTTGCGGTACGGCGCGGAGCTGTTCGAGGCGCAGATGATGCCGAGGAGGTTCTTCTCATAGATCATGGGGACCGCGATGAACGTCTTCACGGTCTCGGTGTGCGTGATCTTCGTGAGGAGCGGGTGCCGCGGGTCGCTGATGAGCAGGGATTCGTGCGCGAGAACTGTCGAGAGGATGAGGTCGGCGAGGTCTTTCGGCGCGGCGGACTGTATTTTGTCCCTGGCCTCCGGATCGTTCAGGTCGCAGGGCAGGGGACGCGAGAGCTGGAGCGGATAGTGCGGGGTCATGCCGGACGGGAAGAACGCGCCGTCTCGGTACAGGTACACGCAGACGGAATCGGCCTGGATGAGGTCGGAGAGGTATTTCGCCGTGACGCTCATCCATTCGCTTTTGTTTCCGGTCAGTCGGACGCCGCGCGAGAACATGTTCAGGTAGCTGCCTGTCTGCGCGTTGGCGTGGATGGAGCTTTCCAGCTTGCTGCGGAGCAGGGCGATCTTGATGCGCTGATACAGCGCGATCAGCCCGACGACGAGCAGCAGAACGATCAATCCAGTGATAAGCCAGAACATGTGACAGACTCCAACAAGTTTCAAATTAACTTTAACTATACCCCGTCAAACCCGTTTCTTCAACCGGAAAACAAAGATTTCTCGGACTTTTTTCTATATTTTTTGCGCACGGGCGCGTTTTTTACCGCGAAATGCAGTTTTTTGGGGTATGATTTCTCCTTGTCCGCAAAGGCCCGGAAAAGAAGAACCCCCCGCACCGTTTCCGGTACGAGGAGCGCTTTTTGAAACCGAACAATGCTGTCCGGATCAGATGCCGTCCAGACCGATCGTCTTGTAGATGGAGGTGTATTTGCGGAAGAGCGCCTGAAGATCGCCGTTCCGGCGTTTCGCCTCGATGACCCGGTCCGCGGCGGCTTTCGCCTCGGTATTGCCCAGGCGGAACGCGAATCCGTATTCCTCCGCGCGAATGGCGATCTGCATCATCTTGATCTTGCCTTTATGTTTTTCCATGGCAAATTCGGCTTCGCTCTCGTCGTCGACATAGGCGTCGATCTCATTGTTGAGCAGCCCCAGGATGCCTTCCGCGGCATTGTCGTAGTGGATCGTCTTTTTTGCGCGGAGCTTGTTGACGGCATATTCCTCGTTCGTTGTGCCTTTTTCGGCTCCGACGACCTTGCCGTCCAGCTCGGAGACTCTGCTGAGATTGGAGCCTTCTCTGACAAGGATTCTCCGGGTGCTGTTCTCGTAGGCGTTTGAGAAAAGAATCATCGAGGAGCGTTCCGGCGTGATGGAGATGCCGGATGTCCCCATGTCGGCGGCGCCGTTGATGACGAGGGGCAGGATTTCGGAGAACGGCACGATCCGGAACTGGACCGGGCGTTTGAGCTCCTCGGCGATCGCTTCCGCCATTTCGATATCCACGCCGGCCAGACGGTTGCGGTTCATAAACGCAAACGGCGCGAACGAGGGATCGAGGCAGACGACAAACGGTTTGACGTCTCCAAAATCATCGCGCATAGCGCCGTAGCCGGGATGCGTCCAGAGCTCTTCCATGTGCTTTTCACGGCTCTTGAGGAGTTGGCCGGAAGATTTGTACTTGTCGATCACGATATTGGCGGCGTCCGCGAGCTGGACATTCTCCTTGTTGAAGATGAGACCGTACTGCACTCGGCACAGAGGTTTCGAGTTGACCCTGAAATCGTCTCCGGTCCTGCGGACCAGGATCTCGGCCTCCAGCTGATCCATGACGGCGGCGTCGGCCCTGCTGTCGGAGAGCGCGGCATTGACGTCCTCCTGCGTCAGGTAAGGCAGGACGACTTCCGGCTTGATGACCTCACGCAGATACTCCAGGTCGGTGGTTCCTTCCTGTGCGGCGACCCGGACCTCCTTCAACGCGGCTTCGTCATTGATGTCGGAGTCCTTCGGCACGACGGCGACTTGCGTGGAGGTGTCGTAGACGGTCGAAAAGAGAACACGCTCGGCGCGTTCCGGTGTGATCGTGATCGCGGCGGCGCCGATGTCGGCCTCGCCCGAAGCAACGAGCGTGAAAACGTTCTGGAACGGAACGACCTTGAACTGGACCGGACGCCCGAGGGCTTTCCCGATCTCCTCCACCAGATCCACGTCGATGCCGGCGACCGTGGGATCCATATGCGAGTTGAGGTAGTAGCAGTACGGCGACGAGGATGCTTCGCAGGCGACGATCAGGGGTTTGTCCTTGTCGCTTTTTGCGCAGGACGACATGAGGGTGGAAGTGATGCCGATGAACAGAACAGCAAGAAGATAGAAGATTTTTTTCATGGTGACCTCGTATTGACAGGACACAAAAAATTAATCCATATAAAATACATGTTTTTGTCGGAAATTCAAGTGAAAAAGCGCATAAAACCTTCTGTTTCTTTGGGAGTTAGCCGTTTTTTGACATGACAGCCGGATTCCTGTTTTTTCTGATTTCCATTTGAAAAGGGCGGGGACGGAGAATATATTATGGCGAATCTTCGAACAAAATCAGGCGGCATTGCGCTCGAATGAATCGAGGCGCCCCGGAAAGGTGAATTTATGCAACGAGCAGGTTTGATCGGATGCGGAAACATCAGCGGCGCGTATCTGCGCAACAAGGATGTGTTCCGGCATCTTCGCGTCGTGAAGTGTGCGAGCAGGCGGGACGAATCGGCGCGCGCCGCGGCGGAACAATTCGGTCTTCAGGCTGTCTCCGTCGATGAGCTCCTCCGCGATCCCGAAATCGACATCATCCTCAACCTGACCACGCCGGACGCCCACGCGGAGATCAATCTGCGTGCACTTGAGGCGGGGAAACACGTCTACACTGAAAAACCGTTTGCGATTACCCGCGAGGACGGCCGGAAGGTTCTGCGTCTGGCCTCGGAAAAAGGCCTGCGCGTGGGCTGCGCCCCTGACACGTTCCTCGGCGGCGGACACCAGACCTGCAGCAAGCTCATCGACGGCGGCATCGTCGGGCGGATCACGGGCGGCTGCGTCATCATGGCCAACCGCGGACCGGAATCCTGGCACCCCAACTCAGGTTTTTACTACAGAAACGGCGGCGGCCCGCTGATGGACATGGGACCGTATTACATCACGGCGCTGGTGAACCTGCTCGGCCCGGTGAAGCGCATCGCCGGGTTCGGCGCCCGCGCGACGGATCTGCGGCGGGGAAGCGGGAGTAACGAGGGGAAAACATACCCCGTGGAAGTCGACACCCACGTCGCCGCCCTGCTGGAATTCGTCTCCGGTCCGGTCGTCAACCTCACCATGAGCTTCGACGTGTTCCGGACGAGCCCGCAAATGGAAAACTGCATCGAGCTGTGGGGGCTCGACGGCGCGGTCCATACGCCCGACCCGAATACGTTCTCCGGCGAGGTGCGCTTCGCGAACGCCGGAACCGGGGGCGAATGGAAAACCGCCGAAAACACGTTCCTCTACAACGATAACATGCGCCTGATCGGGCTGGCGGACATGGCCGCCGGGATCGAGCTCGGGCGTCCGCACCGCTGCAGCGGCGAACTGGCGTACCATGTGACAGACGTGATGTGCTCCATCCTCGAATCCGCGGAAAAACGGCAGTACGTTATCCTCGAAAGCACGTGCGCTCGTCCGGCGGCGCTCCGCGATGGACTCCGCGGCCTGCCCGACCGTGGCGATCTGTGATGAGGAGCGCGGCTTCTACGGGGTGCAGTTCCACCCGGAGGTGAACCACACGGAGGAGGGCCGCGCCATGCTGCGAAACTTCCTCTACCGCGTCTGCGGCGCGACGGGGGATTGGACCATGAGCGACTTCAAGACCCGGGCGATCGCCTCGATCCGGGAGAAGGTGGGCGAGGGCCGGGTGCTGCTGGCGCTCTCCGGCGGTGTGGATTCCTCCGTCGCGGCGGCGCTGCTGGCGGAGGCCGTGGGCGAGCAGCTCACCTGCGTGTTCGTCGACCACGGCCTGATGCGCAAGAACGAGGGGGATGAGGTGGAGGCCGCCTTCTCCCGCTGGCAGCTGCGCTTTCGCCGCGTGAGGGAGGAAGAGCGCTTTCTCGAGCGTCTCGCCGGTGTGACGGAGCCGGAGGAGAAGCGCAAGATCATCGGGGAGGAGTTCATCCGCGCCTTTGAGCGGGAGGCCAGGGCGATCGGTGCGGTGGATTTTCTCGCGCAGGGGACGATCTACCCGGATGTGATCGAGTCCGGAGCCGGGAACGCCGCCGTGATCAAGAGCCATCACAACGTCGGCGGTCTGCCGGACTGCGTGGAATTCCGGGAGATCCTTGAGCCGCTGCGCCTGCTCTTCAAGGATGAAGTGCGCCAGCTGGGGCGTGAGCTCGGCCTGCCGGATACTCTGGTCATGCGCCAGCCCTTCCCGGGGCCGGGCCTCGGCATCCGCGTGATCGGGGAGATCACCCGCGAGAAGCTGGAGATGCTGCGGGAGGCTGACGCGATCTTCCGCGAGGAGATGGCC
>CACWOL010000022.1 GCA_902762495.1 uncultured bacterium
AGAACACCGGCTCCAAATCGAACCGATATCATATAAAATACACCCGAAATCCCATCTTGTCAAGCCCAAATCAAAAGAAATCCTGAAAAAAGTCCGCCAACCGCAGTCCCCATACGCGCTCATCATTCATATGCGGGAGATGAGTATATGTTTTTTCTGCTGGGACGAGGAGGAATGAAGAGGCGTGGATCAACTCCTCATCCAGGACGCACAAGCCACTTTTGGCAAGCTCGCTCCTGAATCGGATTAAGCTCAGAAGCGGAAATAGATGAACGGATTATAGGAGGAAGCCACGAGCCGGAGCATAACTAGGACGAGGAACATAACATCCATTCCCCTCAGGATCAGCTGGCCATACTTCCACTTCAACATCAGCTGCCGGAGTTTCGCGACCAGTTCCGTACTGCAGAGAACAGCGATCGCCAGCACGGTCAGCGTCAGGGCGGAAGGAACCACGGTCAGCTCACCGGGGTCGCGGAAGAGAACCATTTTCCGCACGAAATCCAAGGCGGCCGGCAGATCGTCAATTCGGAAAAAGACCCAGCCGATCAGGACAATCAGCAGAGTGACGACGTGCATCAGGATCCGTACCGGCCAAACAAATGACTTTTTATGGAGGTCAAATATACGTTCGACGACGATAAAGAAGCCGTGCCAGAGCCCCCAAATGACAAAGGTCCAGCTGGCGCCGTGCCAGATGCCGGTCGCGGCAAAGACGATCAGCAGGTTGCAGCAGGAGCGCAGGCGGCTGCAGCGGGAACCGCCGAGCGGGAAATAAAGGTATTCTCGGAACCAGGTCGAGAGACTGATATGCCAGCGCCGCCAGAATTCCGTGATCGTCTTCGAGATGTACGGGAAGTTGAAGTTTTCCGGGATTCTGAACCCGAACATCATGCCCAGACCGATCGCCATGTCGGAATACCCGCTGAAGTCAAAATATATCTGGAAAGCATACGCAACCGCGCCGAGCCAGGCGTCCGGGCAGCTGACATCGGCGGCCGACAGAGCATAGACCTGATCGGCATAATCCGCGACGATGTTGGCGATCAGGACTTTTTTCGTCAAGCCCAGAATGAACCGGGAAAGTCCGTTGTAGACGCCATCAAGACTTTCGGTCCTTTCTTTGAACTGATCCGCGATCTCGTGATACTTGATGATCGGGCCCGCGATGAGCTGCGGGAAAAAGGTGATGAACAGCGCCAGGGCAGCAATGTTCTTTTCTGCGCAGACCTCTTTCCTGTAGACGTCGATCAAGTAGGAAACCGCCTGAAACGTATAGAACGATATGCCGAGCGGCAGAACGATGTGCAGCAGTTCAAAAGAGCATCCGGTCATGCGGTTGATGTTTTCGATGAAAAAGTCCGCATACTTGAAATACCCCAGAACGGAAAAATCCGCCAGCAGCCCCAAAATCAGGAAGAAACGTCTGCCCGCCGGGCTCCCCGCCGATTCGACCAGCAGCGCCGTCGCATAATTGGCAAGGATGAACAGCAGCATGACGGCCAGCAGGCGCGGTTCCCCCCAGCCGTAGAAAATCAGACTGGCGACCAGAAGAACGCTGTTGCGGGATTTCGGGGAGACGCTGTAATAAACCAGCAGGACCGCGGGAAGAAAGATACTCAGAAACAGCAAAGAACTGAACAGCATGGTTACTCTCCGTAGTTTTCCAAGTAGATGAAACGGTCCAGGAAGCGCTCGGTGGTTTCCATTATGACGATGTCCGGCCGGAGTTTCTGAAGATCCTCACGGTAGGGAAGGAAATTGAAGCCGGCTCCTGCGGAACAGCAGAGATGAAGCGATTCTCCGCACAACGGCGTAAAGAACGGCAAGGCGTTCCACCAGAAACTGTCCGTACAGAAGAATGCTTTGAGCGAGGAGGGCGATGTCTTTTCGGGAACCATCCGGTTGAGCAGATAGGCCCCATCCTGTTTCTGAGTTTCCACGGAATAACGCGATTCCATGACA
The DNA here is from genome assembly GCA_902762495.1 of uncultured bacterium. Lineage (GTDB taxonomy): Bacteria > Verrucomicrobiota > Lentisphaeria > Victivallales > UBA1829 > UBA1732. The sequence goes on from CACWOL010000022.1 coordinate 1,966, forward strand.
GGAGCTTCAAAAAGCAGCGCATTTTCCGGCAGCTGGTGAAGCGGATCCGTATATCCGAGGCAAACCGCCAGGTCGACGTCCGCATCTCGCGAATCGACCCAGCGTTCCGTGTTGGCGGGAGTCGCGGGAAAATCCGGAAAATCCTGGTGGATCCGTTCGGCCAGGACGCGCATGGCGGACAGGGCGCCATGAGGAGTCCAGTGGGTGCCTTTCATGAAATAAAGCTGGTGGGCGGTTTTCGCTTTCTGCATTTCCGGCAGGGGCATGACCACGGCAAGATCCGTATTGTCCCGGAGATAATAAGTCAGCTGCTCCAGGCGGGAAAGATTTCCCGTACGCTTGTATTGATCCGGATAATTCTCGAAATAGAGCCGTTCCTTGTCGGGCAGCAGGACCAAATAGAGCCGGGCGCCGTATTCCTTCTTCAAAAAACTCTGAAGCTCCGTCAGTTTTTCGGCGCATTTTTTAAGCTGTTCCTCCGAAAAGAGATTCCGGTTACATGCCATCTCGATCGAATTCGCCATGGTCGTGAACAGCCATCCCTTTTTGCCGATCAGCACATCTCCGTTTTCCTTGGCCGAAGTGCTGTTTCCCCAGGAAAACAGCCTTTTTTCAAGTCCGATCAGCGTCGTCCGCATAGTGCACCGGTCCTCAAACCATTTTTCGAACTCCCGAGGGAAACGGTCATTCAACCCGCCATCGGAAAACATATCCGGGTATTCGGCGAGGAACCGGTTTTCGTTACTCAGCAAAGACCGGTAATCAATCTTCAGAACAGGGAAGACCAGCAACAGAAGGACAATATATACAAAAAGGACTTTCCCTTTCTGCGAATGAGCGGTCTCCGCCGGAAGACGCCTGCCAAGGAAAAACGCGGGAAGCAGGGAAATGAACAGAGCATAGATCAGCGGGACCGGAAGGACCCGCAATGAACCGCCGACAGCGCCCGAAAAGAGATAACACAGCGTCGTGTTTTTATTGGGAGCGATCTTCAGCACGCCCTGAACCGTCGAGAGCGTTGAGCTCTGCGAACCGATCAAAGTCAGTTCCGGGCCGGGGACCGACACGGAGGAGGATCCCGCAATCTCCAGATTGTTCAGGAACAGATTGTAGGAGTTCTCCGCAAGATAAAGAGTGAATCCTTCAAGTTTCGACGGTGCGGGAATCTCCTGCTCGACTACATTTCCGGACCTGGCGGCCGGAAGGACGATCTCGCTGGCGCGGTTCAAATTGCGCTGAAACCGGGTCTCCGGATCCTCCAGCAGACGGACCTCAATCCTCTGATCGACATCCGTGGAGTAGGCTATGCGCAGCAGAACCTGTCTCTGAAGGTAAAACGGAGACAGGATGAGCATTATCAGCAGAAAAACGGATGCGGCGCAAACCATTCGCACCGACAGGATGCGGCGGGGCTTGCTCGTGGACACTGATTTCATGAAAAAACCTTCTTGCAGGATCATGCCATAACAGCACTGAATACTCGGATAACGCCCCATCTCCCTGGAAATGGACTGTTTTCAGACATAAATAATGATTGATACTATAGCAGATTTTAGCCGGATGTCAAGCTTAGACCCGAAAAAAACGCCAATCTTTATGACATACAGTCCGGGACATTTTTCCTTTGCAGACGAAAGGCCGGGATCAGACCAATACGAAGGCATCGCCCGGTCAGAGGCGGGGTTGGGCAAAACGGTTTTCCGTGTTCAATTTCCGATTCCGGGATCATTTTCCGGCATCGGGGCATGTTTTCCTGTACGCCTTGCAATCTTCCCTACTAGAGAGTATATTAAATGATAAAAATGTTTTCCGGAACGCAATGAACCAGGAGAAGGAACCATGATCCGCTTTTTCAACACGCTCGGACGCCGCATGACCGAATTCACCCCGATCCGCGAGGGATACGCCGGGATGTACACCTGCGGCCCGACGGTCTACAACTACGCCCACATCGGCAATTTCCGCGCCTATCTCTTCGAAGACCTTCTCCGCCGCACGCTCGAATACCACGGCATCAAGGTCACGCAGGTCATGAACCTGACCGACGTCGACGACAAGACCATCCGCGATTCGCGCGCCGCGGGGCTGCCGCTTCAGACCTTCACGCGCAAATACAAGGACGCGTTCTTCGAGGACCTCCGTACGCTCCGCGTCGAACCTGCAGAACACTACCCGGAGGCCACGGCGCACATCCCGGAAATGCTGAACATGATCCAGCAGCTGATGGACAAGGGGTACGCGTACCAGTCCGACGACGGCTCCATCTATTTCTCCATCGAAAAATGCAAAAACTACGGCCAGCTCGTCAAGCTCGACTTCGAAAACCAGCGCATCGGCGACCGCGTCCGCAGCGACGAGTACGCCAAGGACTCCGTGGCCGATTTCGCCCTGTGGAAAGCCTGGGACGAAAACGACGGCGATGTGAAGTGGGACAGTCCGTGGGGACCCGGCCGCCCCGGCTGGCACCTCGAATGCTCCGCCATGAGCCGCAAATACCTCGGGCTCACCTTCGACATCCACACCGGCGGCGTCGACAACATGTTCCCGCACCACGAGGACGAGATCGCGCAGAGCGAATCCGCCAACGGCTGCAAGTTCGTGAACTGCTGGCTTCACTGCGAACACCTCACGATCAAGGGACAGAAGATGTCGAAGTCTCTCGGTAATTTCTACACGCTACGCGACCTCACGGCGAAGGGCTGGTCCGGCGCGGAGATCCGTTATCTCCTGCTCGGCACGCACTACCGTTCCAAGCTCAATTTCGACCCGGACGCACTCGGACAGGCCCGGACCGCGCTGAAGAAATTCCACACGCTCTTCGCCCGCCTGAACGCCGCCCCTGCCGGAGATGCGCTTCTCGCCGAAGCGAAAGCCGCCGCGGAGGCCGCACGCGCGAAGTTCGCCGACGGACTCGCCGACGATCTGAACATCGCGGAAGCGCTCGCCACGGTTCACAAGTTCACGCGCGAAGTCAACGGCCTGCTCGCGAAAGGTGCCGGCCATGACGCCGCCGCAGTCCTGCTCGACCAGTACCGCGATTTCGACCGCGTGCTGGCGTTCCTCGACGTCGATTCCGCGCTGGAGGCCGCCGACGCGCCCAAACAGGACGTCCCGGCGGAAATCCTCGAGCTCGCGCAGAAACGCGCCGAGGTGAAGAAGGCGAAGGATTTCGCCGCCGCCGACGCGATCCGCGCACAGATCAACGCCGCGGGCTGGGCCGTGAAGGACACGCCCGCCGGCCCGGAATTCTCCAAATTATGACCCCGGACCGCGCCGCACAGCTTCAGGCGATCGCCGCGACGCTCGAGCCGGAGCTCGAGCCGGCTCGCGATTATCCTGCGCTCGCCGCACAGGCGAAACGCTGGCGCGAGGAGCGTCCGCTGGCTGGTCTCCGCATCCTCTGCGGCACGCCGCTCTTTCTGAACACGCTGGCGCAGTACGCCGCGCTGCTCGTGGGCGGAGCCGATCTCACGGTCGTGTATTCCGACGAACTCGGTTACGATCCGGCGATCCCGGATTTTCTCGCCGGAATCCGCCTCAATCTCTGTCATGGCGCGGAAGAGGCCGCCGCGAGCGGGCCGTTCGATGCAGTCCTTGATTGCAGCGCATTGAACCGCGGCGCCTCCTCCCGCTTCGGTTACTGCGAGCTCACCCGGTCCGGCGTCCATGTCTACGAATCCGATCCGCCGGACAAGCCCGTTTTCGCGGCGGACTCCGGGCGCATCAAATCCATCGAAACCGTGCTCGGCACCGGTGACGGATGTCTGCGCGGACTCCGCCATATCGGGGCCGATCCCGCCGGGAAGAACGTCCTGCTCTTCGGACACGGACGCGTCGGACGCGGCATCGAATACTCCCTGACGCAGGCGGGCGCGACCCTCCGCATCGTCGATCCGGCGCAGGGCCGCGTTTTCACGCCCGATCTGCTGAACGGTGCTGACATCGTGATCTCCGCCACGGGCATCCGCGGTGCGCTTGCGCCGTTCGCGCAGCTCCTGCTCGACAGCGGCGCGCTGCTGGTGAACATGGGCGCGGACGACGAGTTCGGCCCCGGCATCCCGCCGGAACGCGCCGTCAACCGCAAGCGCCCGGTCAACTTCATGCTCCCCGAGCCCACGTCCACGCGCTACATCGACCCGACTCTGGCGCTCCACAACGCCGGGATCCTCGAACTCATGCGCGCCAGCGGCGGCCCCGGCATCGTCGCGCCGTCCGCACAGGTCGAAGACTTCATCCTCGCCGACGTCCGCGCCGCGGGCGTCATCAACGCCGAAATCGACGCGCTCGGACTCTGAACAGAATCAAAACTCAAATCAAATAAACTCATTTCATCTCAACAGCAGGTCAAGATCATGTCAAGCATCCTCCTCCGCAACGTCGTCCTCAACGGTTCCACAGTCAACGTCCGCATCGAAGGCAACCGGTTCCAGAGCATCTCCCAGGCCGTCCCCGCCGAACCCGCCGACGAAACGCTCGACGCCCACGGCGAAATGGCGATCCTCCCCGCGTTCTACAATGCCCACACGCACGCCGCCATGTCCCTGCTGCGCGGTTATGCCGACGACCTCGACCTCTTCGACTGGCTCAGCAACCACATCTGGCCCGTCGAGGCGCGCCTCACCAACGAGGACGTCTACGCCGGGACCCGCCTCGCCATCCTCGAAATGATCAAGTCCGGCACGGTCTTCTTCAACGACATGTACTGGCGCGGCCGCCAGGTCGTGAAGGCCGCCGAGGACATGGGCATGCGCGCCTGCGTCGGCATCCTGCGCCAGACCATGGGCAATCCGGCGTTCCTCCCCATGCTGGACAACGACTGGCTGCTGGAGAACCGCGGCAATCTCTCGTCCCGCCTCCAGATCTCCGTCGCGCCGCACGCGATCTACACGACCACCGAGGAGATCCTGCGCGACGTGGCGGACACGGCGAAGAAGTACGGCCTCGTGATCCACACGCACCTCGCCGAGACGAAGAAGGAATTCGACGACTGCATGGCGCAGCACGGCATGAGCCCGACCGCCTACGTCGACAGCTGCGGCATCCTCACGGACAAAACTATCCTCGCGCACTCCGTGGCGCTCACCGACGAGGACATCGAGCTCCTCGCCGAACGCCGTTCCGTACTCGTCCACATGCCCGTCTCGAACATGAAGCTCGTCTCCGGCCATTTCCGTTACGACAGCGTCGCGCTCTTCGGCAAGTGCCGCTGGGCGATCGGCACCGACGGCGCGTCCTCCAACAATTCCCTCTCCATGCTCGGCGAAATGAAGACCGCCGCCCTCCGCGGGAAGGACCTCACCGGCGACCCGAAGGCGATGAAGGCCGCGGACGTCTTCCGCGCCGCCACGCGGTCCGGAGCCGAGGCGTTCGGCATCGACGCAGGCGTGATCGAGGGAGGCCGTCTCGCCGACTGCATGCTCGTCGACCTGAACAACCACAACCTTGTGCCCGGGTTCAACCTGATCTCCGACATGGTGTACGCCGCGGACAGCTCCTGCATCGACACGGTCGTCTGCGACGGCCGCATCCTGATGCGCGGCGGATATGTCGACGGCGAAGAAGAGATCATCGCCGAAGCGCGCGACGCCGCGAACCGCCTGACCTCGAAGTAAGCACGCCCCGTTTTCAGTTCCCAACGACCCGCATGATCACCCCCCCAACCAAGAAACACCAGGAGGAATCAACATGAAATACAAATCGGTCAGCACCATCGCCGCGATCCTCTGCGGCACACTGCTTGCGTTCGTCGCGTCCCTGACGGCGTTCGCGCAAAACGGCGTCAAGACGGCGGAGCTCGAACTGAATCCGCCAGCCGACGCTGAAAATGCGGGCAGATTCCGTTTCTCCTTCGAGACGGGGAAAACGGAATGGATCCCGATCAGAAGGATCACCTCTCTTCAAGATTTGGCGGAAGTTTCCGCTCAGCAGAATCAGGAAAAAGCCACTGCAGAACTTGATTTCAGCATGATGGGCGAGATCGACATGCGGAAAGCGCCGATTATGATCCTCTCGGAAGACGAGATCAAGTCGATCCTGTCGACGGGAAAACTCCCTGGAAAAGATGCGACGAAAAAGCCGCAGCGCATGAAACCGGATTCCTGGTATATTCTGAAAGACGAAACGGACCAGTCGTTTTATGTTTTCCGCCTCAAGGACAATTCTCCCAGATACGTGTGGCAGCAGCTCGCATACGTCCGCATCCCGGACGGAACGTCGTGGAAAGCGAATCCCGACCTGACCGCGCTGCTGAACATGCCGAAGGCGGACGCCGCCGCAAACTCAAAAAAGAAGACAAATGCCGACTTGACGCGTCAGAAAATCCAGCAGGCATGGGATAAGCAGGAAGCCGAGCGCAAACAAGCGGAAAAACAGGCCGAACAGGATGCGCTGAACAAGCGGATCGAATCCGTGAAGTCATCCGGCGACACATTCCCGAAGACGCCGGAGGAGATCAAACTCGTGGAAGACCTGATCGTCGGCGCGAAGTACGAGGAACTGCTCAAGCTGTGCGAGGGAAAGAAACTTGATTTCAATGTGAATGTAACAACAGGGAACAATGTGCAGGTACCCTTGTTGTATCAGGCGATCGAGAAGAATCCTCAATACCGGGACCAGTATTTTCTTGAACGAAAACACAAGATCTTCGAGTTCGTGCTGAACAACGGCGGAGCAGCGGCAGTCCCCACATCGAAAGGCGTGTACTGCGTCTATAAAGCTGCGATGACCGGCAACAAGGCGGTATTCGATCTGCTCCTGAAGAACGGGTTTGACCCGGATCAGAAAGAAGAACGAACGGGAAAGACCGCTTTGGAACTGGTTCTCGCGTCGTTCGCAGACGACGCCGGGCTCAGGACCGTCGATCCCGAGATCATGAACAAGCTGGTGGCGGCATCGAAGCCGTCTCTGTTCGCCATGGTTCAGCAGAACGATGCTGCCGGGCTGAAGAAAGCGCTGGAGGACAAGGAGAATCGTGCAAACGTCAACAAACCGGACAGCAACGGAATGACACTGCTGGATCGTGCGATAAAACTGGAACCGGATCAGAATTCAAATCCGGAAATCGTCAGGACATTGCTTGCCGCCGGCGCCGAATTCGGGACACGCATGATCGACAAGATCATTTTGAATCAAAAGAACGATCTCCTTCCTGTCATGTGGGAGTTCCACGATCGCCTGTCCGAGGAGGACTGGAACCAGTGTTTCGACAAGGCTGTTTCATATAAAAATTCCGATGCCTTTCGGTTTTTCCTGGAACAAGGGCTTGACCCGGAGAAGAAACTGAGCTCCGGCCGCAGTCCCTTGACGAGCGCATACCGAGCCGGCACGAAGGAAATGGTTGATCTTCTGGCTGCGCGCGGCTTCAAAATCTCATTCGGGGTTGCGGTCAGAAGCAACGATCTTGATCTGGTGAAAGAGTATCTTGCCTCCGGAGTTGACGTCAATGCAGATGACGATGCTGCCAACGGCAAGCCGATCTCGCTTGCCGTGTTGGAAAATCATCTGGAAATGGCGGAACTGCTGATTGAACATGGAGCGAATGTTTCGCCGGACTATTATCGGCGCGAAGGAAAAAGCTATCCTGTGCGAACCTCGGCGACACTCCGCGATCATGCAAAAATGACGGAACTTCTATTGCAGCATGGTTTTGTGCCGGATTTCCCCGCAACCCCCGGAGATACGAAAAATGCGGACAAATCGTCTGCCCTGTATATGGCTTTGTCCTGCGGAGAATATGAGACGGCCAAAGTCCTGCTGAAATACGGCGCACGCACGGATGTTACAGTACAAAGGAGAGCCCATGACTCGAAACAAAAGGAAACTGTATTGATTGATGTCGGATTGGAAGAAATATTCAAGAACAATTCCAGGGCTTTGGAGGTCCTCCGGTCAGGAAAAAGCTTCTTTGACTTCCGCTGACAATCCCGCTTCAAGAGAATAACGGGCTCTCCGAAAAGGATCGGACATCCGAAGGCATGAAGTGTTGGACGCGTTTGCGTCCGGGGGGCCACACAAAGTGTGCCGAACAGTGCGCGGCTCCGCTCGCGCACATTACGCCGCCTCGGTAAGCTCGCTTGTGCTCGGCATCATGTTTTGTTTACCGCAGAGCGCGGGAGGTGGAGCCTCCACTGCGGCAGTGCCCCGCTACGCGAGAGCACGTAGGACGCATTCGCGTCACGCTTCGCTGGGGGCGCTTCGCGCCGTGGTGGCCTTCGCTTACGCTCGGTATCATGTTTTTTTTACCGCGGGACGCGAACGGCAAGGGTTCATATCATGGGAGAACAGCCGTGGAGGACCAGTAGTCGGAAGACAAAAAGCGGACGGGGCGGGGCTTCAGTTCATCATTTTTGCGCGCGTGAAGAGCAATCCGATATTTTTTTATCGAATTTCCGTCTCCATACTTGTAAATTTCTAAAAGCGTGCTATATTTATAGCATTTGAATTTTCGGAAAACCCATTCCTAGCCTTAACAACAAACTCCAAGGAGAAAAAACAATGGCTATCAAAGTCGGTATCAACGGATTCGGAAGAATTGGCCGCATGGTGTTCCGTGCCGCCGTCGAAAACTTCGCGAATGACATCGAAATCGTCGGCATCAACGACCTGCTCGACCCGGACTACCTCGCGTACATGCTGAAGTACGACTCCGTCCACGGAATCTTCCAGCACGACATCGCGGTCGACGGCAGCTTCCTCGTCGTCGACGGCAAGAAGATCCGCCTCACCGCCGAGAAGGATCCCGCCGCCCTGAAGTGGAACGAAGTCGGCGCCGAAATCGTCGTCGAATCCACCGGTCTCTTCCTCACCGATGAAAAGGCCCGCGCTCACATCACCGCCGGCGCCAAGAAAGTCATCATGTCCGCTCCGTCCAAGGACGCCACCCCGATGTTCGTCTTCGGCGTCAACCACAAGACCTATGCCGGCCAGGACATCATCTCCAACGCCTCCTGCACCACGAACTGCCTCGCTCCGCTGAGCAAGGTCATCCACGAGAAGTTCGGCATCAAGCGCGGCCTCATGACCACCGTCCACGCTGCCACCGCCACCCAGAAGACCGTCGACGGCCCGTCCAAGAAGGATTGGCGCGGCGGCCGCGGCATCCTCGAGAACATCATCCCCTCCTCCACCGGCGCCGCCAAGGCCGTCGGCAAGGTTCTCCCGGACCTGAACGGCAAGCTCACCGGCATCTCCATGCGCGTCCCGACCTCCGACGTCTCCATCGTCGACCTCACGGCCGAACTTGAAAAGCCCGCCACGATCGAAGAGATCAAGGCCGCCGTCAAGGAAGCCGCCAACGGCGAACTCAAGGGCATCCTCGGTTACACCGAAGACGCCGTCGTCTCCACCGACTTCCGCGGCGATGCCCGCACCTCCATCTTCGATGCGGACAAGTCCATGGTCCTCGATCCGACCTTCGTGAAGCTGCTCTCCTGGTACGACAACGAGTGGGGCTACTCCAACAAGGTCCTCGAAATGGCCCGCGTCATCGCGAAGTAATCCATTTCTAAGCAAACTTGCTTGAAATCCCGCGGGGCGGGCGGCATTCCGCCCGTCCCGCTTTGCTTTCTGTTCCAACTGAACTTATTTCTCTTCACTTTCACACAAACGGAGTTTTTCCATGAATAAGAAAACCCTTCGCGACGTCGATCTCAAAGGCAAACGCGTCGTCATGCGCGTCGACTTCAACGTGCCCATCAAGGAAGGCGTCATCAAAGACGACACCCGCATCAAGGGCGCCCTGCCCTCCATCAAATACGTCCTTGAACAGGGCGGCAGTCTGGTCCTCATGAGCCACCTCGGCCGTCCCGCCGAAAAGGGCTACGAGGCCGATTTCAGCCTGAAGCCCGTCGCCGAATACCTCTCCAAGATGCTCGGCAAGCCCGTCACTTTCGCGCCCGACTGCGCCAACGCCGACGACATCGTCAAGGCCATGAAGCCCGGCGACGTCGTGATGCTTGAGAACACCCGCTTCTACAAGGAAGAACAGGGCAAGCTCAAACAGAAGGAAGGCCAGAGCGACGAAGAGTTCAAGGCGAAGAAGGCCGAGCTCAAGGAAAAGCAGAAAGTCCTCGCCCAGAAGCTCGCTTCCTACGGCGACATCTACTGCAACGACGCGTTCGGCACCGCCCACCGCGCCCACGCCTCCACCGCCGTCATCACCAAGTACATCGGCACCTCCGTCGCCGGTTTCCTCATGGAAAAGGAAATCGCGTTCCTCGGCAACGCCGTGAACAACCCGGTCCGTCCGTTCGTCGCCATCCTCGGCGGCGCGAAGGTCTCCGACAAGCTCGCGGTCGTGAACAACCTGCTCACGAAGGTCAACACGCTCATCATCGGCGGCGGCATGGCCTACACGTTCCTGAAGGCCCAGGGCCACAACATCGGCAAGTCCCTCTGCGAGGACGACCAGCTCCAGTACGCCCGCGACATGATCGCCAAGGCGAAAGAGCTCAACGTCCAGTTCCTCCTCCCCGTCGACAACATCGCCGCGGACGCCTTCTCCAACGACGCCAACATCCAGACCGTCTCCGACGACATCCCGGAAGGCTGGATGGCGCTCGACATCGGCCCCAAGACGATCGAACTCTACGCCAACGCCATCAAGGGCGCGAAGACCGTCGTCTGGAACGGCCCGATGGGCTGCTTCGAAATGTCCAACTTCGCAAACGGCACCATGGGCGTCTGCCAGGCCGTCGCCGACTCCGGCGCCACCACCATCATCGGCGGCGGCGACTCCGTCGCGGCTGTCAACAAGAGCGGTCTCGCCTCCAAGATGACCCACATCTCCACCGGCGGCGGCGCTTCCCTCGTGGTCGCTCTCTCCGACAAATAATCCGGGTTCAAGCGCAACAGCTTTTCCCGTCAAAACAGCGGACGCGTCCGGCGGTTCCCCCTCAATTTCACCGGACGCCCGCACCACCACAGGAATCCATTTACCATGGCACGCAAAATCTTTATCGCGGGCAACTGGAAGATGAACAAGACAGCGGCGGAAACCGCCGATGGCACGCAAAATCTTTATCGCGGGCAACTGGAAGATGAACAAGACAGCGGCGGAAACCGCCGAGCTTGCTTCCGCCCTGAAAGCCTCCCTCGCTCAGTTCGCCGGCAAGTGCGAAATCGCCGTCTGCCCCACCTTCACCAGCCTCGCAACCGCCGTTGAGATCCTGAAGGGATCCAACGTCAAGGTCGGCGCGCAGAACATCCACTGGGCCGACAACGGCGCCTACACCGGCGAAATCTCCGGTGCGATGCTGAAGGAAATCGGCGTCGAATACGTCATCATCGGCCACAGCGAACGCCGCCAGTACTTCGGCGAGACTGACGAGACCGTCAACCAGCGGATCAAGGCCGCCCTCAAGTACGGCCTGAAGCCCATCGTCTGCATCGGCGAAACCCTCGCCGAGCGTGAAGGCGGCGTCACCAACACCGTCCTCGAAAAGCAGATCCGCGGCGCCTTCGCCGACATCTCTGCCGCCGACATGGACGCGGTCACGATCGCCTACGAGCCCGTCTGGGCAATCGGCACCGGCAAGACCGCCACGCCCGACGTCGCGCAGGAAACCCACGCCTTCATCCGCTCCGTCCTGACCGCCCTCTACGGCGACAAGGCACAGGACATCGTCGTCCAGTACGGCGGCAGCATGAAGGCCGAAAACTCCGGCGCTCTCGTCTCCAAACAGGACATCGACGGCGGCCTCATCGGCGGCGCAGCCCTCAAGGCCGATTCCTTCACCGCGCTCATCCAGAACGCCCTGAACGCCTGATCCCGGCAGTTTTCACAGAAACTGTGTTGTCTTTTGCCCCGGCAGCCCGTCACAAGGCCGCCGGGGTTTCCTTTTATCGATTTCCAGCTCCGGTTTTCTCATTTGGGCAGGATGTTTTAGATAAATCCTTTAGTATCTTGCGTTTATTCATTTTTACGAAACGATTGTCGCTTTTTTTTGTTTCAGCCGCTTGATTTTTCATTTTCAGCGGTGTATTATATACTAACGGATTATCGGAAAAGGCCAGTCCGCTGTTCTATGAGCCGCATATAACTTATTCATCTGTTTTCTTTTCCAACCAGGAGCCGCGCTATGAAAAACGAGACGACATCCCGCTTCACCCGAGCACGCAAAGAACACGAATTCACTCTGATCGAACTTCTGATCGTGGTGGCGATCATCGGCATCCTCGCCGCTCTGCTTCTTCCCGCGCTTCAGTCCGCCCGCAAGTCCGCGCTCGCAGCAGGCTGCACGAACAACGCCAAGCAGCTCGGCACGATGGCCATGATGTACTCGAACGACACGCAGTACTTCATGCCCGTTACAGGCAAAGCCTCCTACAACTACTCCTACTCCGGCGGCCCCTCCTGCGACTCCCTGTGGGACCGCGTGCTCATCCAGTACCTCCCGGGTATGAACGATGTCATCACGGCTCTCGGCACCAGCGGCACCCCGAACTCCAGCATCCTGAAAAAAGGCAGCGCATTCCAGAGCATCAAGATCTTTGCCTGCCCCGCGGACAACATCCCCCGTTACGGCGACGTCAAGGAGAAATACCCGCTTCGATCCTTCGGCATGAGCCACGCGTCCGGCTCCGACGGCAAAACGCTCGCACACATCAGTACCCCGTTCCGGGCTACCAGAAGGACCATGGTCCCCATGCCGACCCGCACCATCCTCCTCGCCGAGTGGGCTCCGATGACCCGTGGCGACCTCGGATTCGTGACCGCCACCTACGCTGCCATGTCCGCCGCCTGCACGCAGACGCTCGGCATCTATGCTGACTGGGGCGTTGATCAGGGCGGCAGCGACTTCCGTAAGGCATCTGAAAACAAAATCCCGAAATCCGATTACATGTCCCCCAAATCCCTGCACAACCACAGCTGGAACTACCTCTTCTGCGACGGCCACGTCGCCATGATGCACCCCGGCGCGACGATCCGTCAGGGACATGAAACGATCTACGACGCTCCCGACCACAACATGTGGACGATCGACCCCACCGACGACAACTGATCCCAGCTTGCGGCACACATGCGCCGCATCCGATCTTTGTACCGTTCAGCCGCCTCAACTTGAGGCGGCTTTTTTGTGGTCTGAAAGACTGTTACGAAAGCAGAAACTTCTCATAATTTGACGGCGTGACGACGCCGGTTTCGGCATTCGGGTACGCCCGGAGAAACGTCAGCGGGATCTTTGCCTTCGCGGCGGGATTGAGCTTGATCTCCCAAGCCCGAAGCTGTCCGGCTTCCTCCTCGACATAATCGATCTCCTGACTATTCGGCGACTGGGTGCGCCAGAAGAACGGGCGCGGAGGAAACGGGCGGTTACTATTGCGTTTCATGCGCTCCATGACGAGATAGTTCTCCCACATGTGTCCGGCATCGGTCCGCGTTGCCAGCGGCGAGAAGTTGCCGATGACGGCATTCCGGATCCCGAGATCGTAGAAATAGACCTTGCAGCCCTTTTTGATCTCGTTCCGGAGATTGCCGCTGAACGCGCCCAGCGGATAAACGACATAACATTTTATCAGCAAGTCAAGGTATTTGTCGACGGTCTTGACGTCCAGGCCAGTCAATCCGGCAAGTTCGTTGCGGCTGACCTCGGAACCGATCTGGAGCGCCAGCGCGCGGACCAGGCGGTCCAGACCGCCCGACTTCCGGATGCCGTCCATGGCGTAAATATCCTTGAAGAGGTAACTGCCCGCAAGCTCGGAAAGCAGCGCCTGTTCATCCCCCGGATGCGCCACGACGTCCGGATACGAACCGTAAAGCAGACGGCGTTCCCAGTTCTGCGTCTCCTCCAGCACACCTGCGGCGGATGCCAGCTCGGAGAAGGAGAGAGGCAGCAGGCGGTACTCCAGTTTGCGCCCCGTGAGCGGTTCCGCCATGCGGTTCATCGGCTCGAATGCGGACGACCCGCTGGCGATGATCTGAACATCCGGCATTTCATCAGTAACGAGTTTCAATGCCATCCCGATCCCGTCGACATGCTGGGCTTCATCGATGACAAGGATGCGACGTTTTCCCAGGAGAAGACGCCAGCCTTCGGTGGAGATCCCGGTCACGCGGGCGCGGACGTCGGGATTGTCTCCGTTCAGCCACAGGACATCATCGTTCCCGTATTTTGAAGCAAGATGCCGGATCATGGTCGTCTTTCCGCTTTGTCTCGGACCGTAGACGATCATAGCCTTCCCGCCGAAAAACTTTCTTTCCAGCTCAGGCTCAATGGTTCTTGTGATGTAATTCATAATGGTGTCTCCGGGAAAATAAGGATTTCAGGGATTATAATCCATAAAAACTATAGGATTTCAGGGATTATAATCCATAAAAACTATAGGATTTCAGGGATTATAATCCATAAAAACTACAGGATTTCAGGGATTATAATCCATAAAAACTACAGGATTTCAGGGATTATAATTCTAAGATACACCATTTTTCCGGAATTTCAAGCCGCAAAAACAGAAAAAACGAAAAAAGAAGGCGACCGGGGAAAATCCGGTCGCCGATGCGTTTTCTTTTCGTATTCGCCTGTCCGTACTGTACTGTTTGCGGAACAGGATAAGAGGCTTACTTGTTGCCGGTGCCGATCTTGGTCGGGTCTTCGCTCTTCCGGATTTCGCTGATCTTCTTGCTGACCTCGAACGCGTTCATGCCGTCGATCGTGCGGATGTTCGTCATATTCCGGTTGTTCCACGGATTGAAGCCGTAATTCGTCATCTGGGAGGACAGGGTCTTGCGGGCAGCCTCATTGGGAATGCTCTTCAGGACATCCATGAGCGAGGTAGAGAACCGCTCCTTGCGGGAAGCGTCCAGCCTGGGCTTGCTGTCGCGGATCTCCTGGATCATTTCAAAAATGTCATCGGCGGTCTTCCCGTTCAGCTGGGAAACGGCCTCGTACGAGTCGACGGAATAGAACAGGATCATTTCCAGCCCGTTGGCGAACTCCATCTGCCGGTCTCCCCCGGAAATGGACTTCATGACTTCACCCGAGGAAAGGTAGTATTTCTCCATGGAGGAGCCGTCGATCTTCTTGGTGCAGGCGGAGGTAAGGCAGAGCGCCATGACGCAGAGCGCGGCAAGTATGGACCGGCGGAAATTCATCATAGAGTACCTTTCTGTGAGGAGGAAAAGCGGTTGAAAAAATGTTATCACGAATAAAATACTCCGCATCTATCAATTGTCAACCCCTGAAAAGAAGAAAAAACAAAAAAAGACGCAAAAAACATGGATGCGCGGAGGGTTGCGGGATTGCTATTTCCGGATTTCGTGGTATATTACAGCAGAAAACAATAAAACCCGGGAGAAAAGCCCCCATGATACCGCAACTGACCGAAAGCCTGGAAGACTACCTCGAAGCGATCGCCGAACTGATCGCGGTCGAGGGGCATGCCCACGCCAAGGAGATCGCGGCGAAGCTGAACGTGAAGATGCCGTCCGTGACCGGGGCGCTCCGCCAGCTGGAGAAAATGGGGTGCATCGTGTACAACACGCATTACCCGGTACAGCTCACGGAGAAAGGCCGCGAAATCGCGGAGGACGTCATACACCATCACGGCGTGCTGAAGAAATTCTTCTCCGAGATCCTCGGCCTGCCGCTGGAAAAGGCCTCGGACACCGCGTGCCGTCTGGAGCACCTGATCGACTGCGATACCATCAGCCGGTTCGTGCTGTTCTCGGAGGCCATCGAAAAACGCAGCGACGCGCGCGCATTGCAGACGTATCTGACCGAGGCGATGTCCCTACCCGGCCTCGCGGTCCTCTCCGACTGCAAACCCGGCTCAAAAGCCGTCGTGGAGCGTTTCGGACGCAATCTCGCGCCGGACGCCGCCGCGAAGCTGAACATCAGGCCCGGCGACGCCGTGACCGTCGAGGGCTTTTCGCTCGACCGTTCCAGCGTGCGCGTCACGGTTGACGGCAGGACGCTGGACATCCCGACCCCGCAGGCGGAAAATATCTGGTGCCGTCCCGCAGAACCGCAGACGCACACATTCCGCCACTTCCCCCTCGGCAACGCCTGAGCGGACAAAAGCGGAAAATATCTGATAATAAGACCTCTTTTCGCTTTCCTACATTATTCTCATTTCACGAAAGCATCCAAAATAAGAAAGCGAGGCCGACCCCTTTTGAAGTGATCGCCAGGGTTCGGCCTCTCCCTACACACTTACCTCCCTTTTTTTCCTTCCCTTTTTTGAATCCTTTCAGTCTCTTTTGAGTTCTGTCAAATCAGAGCATCGTGGTACCGATGTGGAGCGCGGATCCGGCCTGATACACGATCATGGTCAGGATGTACGCCAGCGCGAGCAGGCCGCCCGCCTCGACAAAAGGCATCGCCCAGGAGTTGAGTTCGCGGCGGATGATGGCGAGCGTGGCGAGGCACGGGATGGAGAGCAGGCAGAAGAGCATGATGCAGAATCCCTGCAGCGGCGTGTAGTTCTTCACGAGCTGTTCGCGCAGAGGCACGGATTCCTCGTCCGCCTCGCCCTCGGAATACAGGATGCCGAGCTGTGCCACGAAGACTTCCTTCGCGGCGAGCGCGCCGATGGACGCGGTCGTCAGCTTCCAGTCGAACCCGATGGGCCGGAACAGCGGCTCGAGCGCATGTCCGACGCGGCCGGAGATCGTGTATTCCATAGCCTCGGCCATCTGCTCGTTTTCGAGCGCGGCGATGGCGTCGGCGCGTTCCTGCGCGGCGTCGATCACGGCCTGCACGTCTTCGGCGAGTTCGAGGTCTTCCGCCTCGCCGATCGCTTCGAGCGCCTCGTCCGGAACGACCTTGTTCTCCTTGACGTCCTTCATGACGTCCTCACCGAAGATATCCGCGAGCGCTTCGGTCTGCGCGGCGGCTTCAAGCACTGCGATCTGGGCGTCGGTCAGGAGCTGCGACTCCTCGATCTTCGCGATCTCGCCCTCGTAGTCCTTCGAGAACTCCTTCTTCTCCGGATACGTGTTGCAGATGTACAGGATCACGCTGGTGGCGAGGATGATGGTACCGGCTTTCTGGAGGTACATGCGGCCGCGGTCCCACATGTGGAGCAGCAGGCTGCGGAGGGTCGGCACGCGGTACGGCGGGAGCTCCATGAGGTAGACTTCGCCGTCGCCTTTGAAGAGCGTGGATTTCATGATGCGGGCGGCGATGAGCGCAATGACGACGCCGATGAAGTACATGAGCCACATCACGAACGCCTGATATTTCTGCACGAAGAACGCCGGGATGATGAGCGCGTAGATCGGCAGGCGCGCGCCGCAGCTCATCAGCGGCAGGACCATGATCGTGGTCTTGCGGTCGCGTTCGGATTCGATCGTGCGCGTGGCCATGATGGCGGGCACGGAGCAGCCGAAACCGAGCACCAGCGGGACGAACGAACGTCCCTGGAGCCCGAACTTGCGCATGATGCCGTCCATGACGAACGCCGCTCGCGCCATGTAGCCGGAATCCTCCAGGATCGCGATGGCGAAGAAGAGGAAAAGGATGTTCGGCAGGAAGACCAGCACGCCGCCGACGCCGCTGATGACGCCGTCGGTGAGGAGCGAACGCAGGAACGGAAGCGTTTCGGGGTTCCAGGCGTTCTTCACGGCTTCGTTCAGGTTGCCGAAGATGTCGTCCTCGATGATGCCCATGAGCGGATCGGCGAGCGTGAACGTGAACCAGAACGTGAGGTAGATGATGATGAAGAAAAGCGGAAGACCGAGGTATTTGTTGGTCATCACAGCGTCGATCTTGTCGGAGATCTCGCGGCGGCGTTCCTGCGTCATGGAAATGGCGTCGCGGCAGGCGCCGGCGAGCATGGCGTAACGGCGGTCGGCCATGAAGGTGTCGGCCTCGATGGCGTGCTTTTCCCAAAGGTGCGCGATCTGTTTCTCCACCTCGTCCATCGCGGGCTTGAAGTCCTTGATGCGCATGGCGGCGGTATCGTGTTCCAGCAACTTGATCGCGAAGAAGCGCGAGGGGATGTGAGCGTAGCGTTCGACGTTGAGGCTGTCGATCTTGTCGGCGACCGCCTTGATCGCGTCGTCGATGTCCTCGCCGTAGGTGAGCATGGGCACGCCGTGGTCCTCAAGCTCGGTCAGCGTCTTCGCGAGCTGGTCGAGCAGCGGCTTCACGCCGCCGATCTTGCTGCCGACGGTCTGCGCGATCGGGGAACCGAAATATTTCTCCAGCTTCGGGATGTCGAACTTGAAGCCCTTGCGGCGGGCGTCGTCGCTCATGTTGAACGCCAGGATCATCGGGATGTGAAGTTCGGCGAGCTGGGTCGTGAGGTAGAGACTGCGGCGCGGGATGGACGAGTCGACAACGTCGATGATCAGGTCGATACCGGGCTTGGTGAGCTCCTGGAACACGACGTCCTCTTCCGGCGAGGACGAGGAAAGCGAATACACGCCGGGCAGGTCGATCAGCTCGATCTCCATGCCGTTCAGCGTGAACTTGCCGCTCTTGCTCTCGACGGTCACGCCGGGGTAGTTTCCGACGTGCTGGCGCGCACCGGTCAGCGCGTTGAAAATGCAGGTCTTGCCGCAGTTCGGATTGCCCGCGAGCGCGACTCTGTAATGCTGTTTCATCGGGTCACGCCTCCTTTTTCAGCAGGATGTTCGCGGCGTCGTCGCTGTGGAGCGCCATGCTCGTTTCCATGATCTTCACGCGGATCAGGCCGCCGAAGGGGGCGTGCGCCTCCATGAGGAGTTCGGTTCCGGGGACCAGGCCGACGTCGGCGAATTTCTTGCGGCCGCGCGCCTTCGGCATGATCTTCACGATGGTCGCGGTCATTCCGACCGGGAGATCGGCGAGCGTCATTTCCTCGCCCGCGACCGGGACGCGGTAATCCGGCGTCTTCGAGGCGTCGCACCCGCATCCGCAGGAACATTTTTTCTCAGACATTGTAAATCCCTTTCTTTTGAAACCCCGGGGGGCGGCGCGGATCTGAGTTCGAGCCATCCCCGGGGAGTATCCTGTTTTTTTAGTTTGCCGGACGGTCAGGCGTCAGCGGTCGGAATCCAGGAGGAACTGATGATAGCCCCAGGTATTCCATCCGCCGGCGCCTTCGAGATCGGATTCGATCTTCTTCGCCGTCTCGGACGCGGATTCGGGCATGGCCTCTTCCGAGCGGACGGGGATGACCTCGGCGACCACGAGGAGCTCCGAGCGCTTGGTGGATTCGCTCTCGGTAGAGAAGACCCAGCCGAGGATCGGGAGGTCCTTCAGGATGGGCACGCCGCCGGACACGCTGACCACATCACGCTTTTCGATGCCGCCGATGAAGAGCTGCGTGCCTTCGTTGTCGATCATGAACTCGGAGGAGAGCTCCGCGCCCTTCTGGATGCGGGGATTGCCCTCGGAGGTGTAGCCGATGAGCGAGCTGTTGGAGACGTTCATGTTCAGGAGGGTGGCCTTGTCGGAGATGGAGGGCGTGAGAGTGAGCTTGAACCCGAACTCGTCGGACGGCTCGGTCGTCACGATGTTGCCCTTGTCGGCCGGAACGTTGTTGCTCGTGTACTCGATCTCATCGCCCGCGTCGTCGAGGAC
The DNA here is from genome assembly GCA_902762495.1 of uncultured bacterium. Taxonomy (GTDB): domain Bacteria; phylum Verrucomicrobiota; class Lentisphaeria; order Victivallales; family UBA1829; genus UBA1732. The sequence goes on from CACWOL010000022.1 coordinate 21,474, forward strand.
TTCGGCGTACTTCGCGCTGGCCCTGCTGCCGGAGGGAACGCCGCCGACCGTGAAGACGCCGTCTTTCAGGCGCATGTCATAGCGTTCGCCGATGGTATTGGTCGGACTGGAGAGGTGCACGATGTCGAGCGTGACCGCACCGGCCGCGGAGATTTCGATGGGAACCCCGTGCTTGTTGACGGCGGTGAGCGTGAAATCGACGCCCGGGGTCGCGTCCTCAAGGTGAATGTACTCCTCGACGTATTCCGGAGCCTCGATGGGCGTCTGATGCGCGAGGAAGACCTGGCTGGTGCGCTCGATCTCGGCGGTCACGCCACTGCGGACCGCGAGTTCGCAGGAGTGCAGGACTTTCGCCTTGCCCTTGCTGGTCAGGAAGTCGATGTACTTGGTGTTCCACTTCGGATTGAAGTTGAAGTACTGCGTGTCGGACCAGCCGCCGCGGCGGACCAGGGCGGAACCGTCGGAGGTGAAGTTCTTCATGAAGCGGCCGCCGGTGCTGAAGAGGTCGACGCCGTCGTTGTTCTTCCACGCCTGGAAGTCGATGCCGAGCTTGGCGTCGTTTTCGGCGTAGAGTTCGTAGACGGTGATTTTCGCACGGACTTCGGGATACGGACGGTCGTACTCCTTCAGCACGGTGTCGATGTTCTTGCGGGAGAACTGCGTGGTGTTGAAGACGAGCAGGTTCAGGCCCTCGTCGCAGCGGATGAGGTCGGCGCCGCCGACGTTCTCGGTCACGTCGTCGGCCACGTTGGCGCCCGCCGCGATGAGCATTTTGCGGAGTTCCTTCGCGGAACGGTATTTGGGCTGGTAGACGTAGACGGCGGTGCCGGGAACCGAGGCGACGCCCGGCTTGTCGAGCATCTCGATGATGCTGTCGATGCCCTGGCCGTTTTCGGCATCCTCGAAGCGGTAGTCTTCGGCGGAGACCATCACGATGCCGGTGCCGTCGTTGTACTTGATCGCCTGGACGCCGGTGTCGCTCTCGTCGACCCGGCGGGTCTGCACGATCTCGCGCAGATAGCTGCGGATTTCGTAGGGGTCGGCGTGCTTCAGCACGTAGGTCTTCGTGACCACGTCCGGGTCGGTGTTGTCTTTGATGATATGGACGACGTCGGTATCTTCCTTGACGTTGACCCGGAACTCGGCGCGGACGGCGGTCTCGCCGTAGTCGGCGGTGGGATCAGCCGCATTCATGGCGTTGATGGCGGAAACGGCGCAGACGGCCGCCGCCGTGAGCTTGGTGATCGTTTTCATAGTATTGGGTATCCTTTTGTCAGCGGTTGTCATTTCTGCTTCGCGGCGAGTTCGTCGAATTCGGCCATCACGCCGGGTTCGACTGATTCATTGAACTTGACCGGCACGGCGCGCGCGGTCACGAGGTAATGCACGACGTCGGCGTTCGAGGTCGTGGTGCCGAAGATGTACTTCAGAACCGGCAGTTCGCAGAGGAACGGGATGCCGATGGTCTGTTCGACGTCGGTCTTGCGTTCCCAGCAGGCGAGGAGCTTTTCCTGTCCGAACGGGAGCGAGATGGAACCGGTGAAGCTCGTGCCCTCGGAGATCTCCGCGCCCATGTTGTTGCGCTCGACCACGTTCGATCCGGAGAGCTCGTAGGCGAACGTGACGCCGCCGTTCTCGCGGGTGCCGGCGATGGTGGCCTCGGAGATGTTCATCTCAAGCGAGGCATCGCCGCCGACGTCCACACTGGTGCGATGATCGTCGTCCTTCAGGATGTTCTGGTATTCGGGCGAAAAGCTCGCTTTGAACTCGGCTTCCGGATTGTTGGAGACCGTGACTCCGGCGGTGCTGTTGATGGTCGCCCGTCCGTTCTGCTGAAGCAGGCGGATGAAGCTGAAATCGAATGCCGGGGCGGTGTAGAAGCCGCCGAATCCGTAGTTGAACGAACCGAAGAGGTCGGCTCCGGTCTGCGTGAGACCGGTCAGGATCGTTTCCGCGGCCTTGATGCTCAGCACGTCGTACGCGGCGTCGAAGAGGTTGAGGCCGGGGCCGTTCTTCCACGCCAGGTAGTCCACGCCGACATCGATCAAGTCGCTGTTGCGCACTTCATAGACCTTCAGTTCGATCTTCGTCTGCGGGATATCCTTGTCGAGCCATTCGAGCTTCGCCTTGATGTCCGCCACGCGGCTCGGCGTGTCCTTGAAGTAGAACATGCCGGTCGCGCTGTCGAGCTTCACCACAGAGTCCAGCGGGCCGCTGGAAATGCCGGTCTTCTTGATGACTTTGAGCATACTTTTGGCGGAACGGTACTGCGGCTTGTAGGTACCGTAGGCGATGCCGGTGCCGGAGATGATCGTGTCGTAGTCGTTCATCTTGCCGGGACGGTCGAGCGCCTCGACCATCTCGTCGATGTAAGGCATCATGGGGACCGTGGTCGACACGATCAGCAGCTGGCGGCTGTTCGCCTTGTCTTCCATGCAGGTCACGCTGGAATTGCCGTCGAACCGGATGGCGGCGCTCTTCACAAACGGAGCCAGATCGGCCGCTTTCGCGTGTTTCAGCAAAAACGTTTTGCTGACCATGTCCTTCTGTGCATCGTCCTGCAGGATCGTGACAGTCTGCACTTTCTCTTCGGTTTCGATTTCCGCGGTGGTCTCGTCGTCAGGATTCGGAGCCTGGGCGAACGAGGGGATCAGGAGGCCGGCCGCGAACAAAGCGGCGAGGCCGGTTTTCACCTTGGGATTCATTTGGGGGGATCTCCTTTGGTTTGGTTGGTTGTTGGTGGTTTATAGGGTGTTCGATTGTGTTGTCAACGATGAGACGGAACAACGCCGCCCGGCATAAGCAAGTCCCATGCCAGCGGCGGGTTGAACAGATTTAAGCGAAACTGGCATACGGGAAGCGTAAAACATACGGATATCTTTTCCATACAATGAAAACAACGCATGCGGGCACGGGCATTTCCGGGTATCGTCGGTACGCGTGCGTACCTGTGCGAATCCGGCACGGTAATACAACTGCTTGCAGTGTACGCGAGCGGAGCCGCACACTGCCACAATGGAAGACCTGTCCTCCCCCGTCCCATTTTTCCTGTTCATGTCGTGTTTTCTCCCGCACGGCTTCATGCCGCGCCCGTCCTCTTTTTCCCGGTGCGTTCCGGAATTCCCCGCACAGCTTCATGCCGTGCCGCAAGTCTTGGGGATTTAAGTTAGGTAGAACTAACTTAATCTTTCTGCAAACATACGGTCGAACTTTTTTAGGAAATCGAACCGGATGCCGCCGATTTTGCCATATAATATAGCATCTTTTTCTTCTTTGTCAATAAGCCCTGACTAACTTTTCTCGAAAAAACATTCCGAAATCCATAAAAAACAGGATGATATCACGTTTTTTGCGGATTGCGGCTTGATTTTTTCCGGTTTGTGTGCTAAGATTTTTGGAAACAATGCGTCTAATTTTGTGAACACGTTCGAAAAACATATTCACATCCAGGAAAGGAATCCAAATATGAAATACTCCGTTCTTCTGGCCGCGGCCGCGCTGTTCGGGGCGGTCGGTCTCGCCGCAGCCGATCCCAAGCCGGACCTTCAGCCGAATCTGCCGAACCCGGACGAGCCCGTGGAAATCCGCGTGACCACCGGCGACGCGAACAAGGAGATCAAGGCGAAAGTCGGCGAGATCATCGTGGTCGAACTGGAAAGCTACGCCGCGGACAACTACTACGCGTGGAGTGAAACCCCCGGCCGTTCGGACTCCGTGCTGGAACTCGAAAAGAAGGATCAGCAGGTGAGGGATTTTGCGATCGGCGTAGTCAGAGCCGGCGACAAATCGACGTTCCGCTACCTCGTGAAAGCGGCCGGCAAGGCCGAGCTCACATTCGGCTGCGGCCGTCCGTGGGAACAGGACAAGCCGCCTGTCAGCACGTTCAGCGTGAAGATCGTCGCGGAAGCCGCCGATGCAAAAGACACGACCGATGCCAAGGCCGATGCAAAGGCCGCATCCAAAACCTACGAAATGACCAGGGACGACAACGGCAAGACGCTCAAGGTCAAGGTCGGCGACGTCATTCAGATCAAGCTCAAATCCAACCGCACCACGGGGTATTCCTGGGCGCTGACCGGCAAGACCGACGCGAAGGTCCTCAAATCCGGCGAAGTCGAATACAAGGTCGACGAGCATCCGACGGGCATGGTCGGCGTCGGCGGCAACGATTTCTGCTTGTTCACGGCGCTCGCGCCGGGCAAGACCGAGATCGCGCTCGGCTATGCGCGTCCGTGGGAAAAGGACAAGGAGCCCGCGCAGGCGTTCAAACTGATCGTCGAGGTCGAAGCCGCGGCAGTTGCACCCGCGTCTGACGCGAAAGCCGCCGATACCAAGGCCGCGCCTGCCGCCGCAAAGGAAGTCCGCCTCAACGATGGGGACAACGGCAAGACCGTCAAGGTCGCCGTCGACGGCACGGTCACCCTCACGCTCGAATCCAATCCCACCACCGGATTCAGCTGGATCGGAGTCGACAAGGCCGACAAGGACATCCTCAAGCTCGAACGGAACGACTACAAGGAAAAAGACCATCCGGCCGGCATGCTCGGCGTCGGCGGCAGGAATACGATCGTCTACCGCGCGCTGAAGAAGGGCAAGGCGAAGATCGAACTCACCTACATGCAGCCGTGGGAACCCGATTCCAAGTTCAACACGAACTACAGCGTCACGGTCGAAGTCGAGTAACCAATACCTCGGCATAAAAACAAGTTCAGATTCACGGGACGGTTCACGACGTCCCATTTTTGTGCATTATTGGCGTTAACGCTGAAAAATGCGGTTTCGATTCGTATTTTTCAGAATACGGTGTATATTAATATAGTTCAACTCTATTTTGGAGACGACCGAAAACCATGACGCTGGAACTTCTTAAAGGCAAAATACACCGCGCGCGGCTGACCGCGTGCGATCTCAATTACGAGGGGAGTCTCGCCATTGACCCGGATTATCTGGATCTGGCGAACATCCTGCCCTACGAACGCATCCTCGTCGTGAACGCCACCAACGGAAACCGTCTGGAGACCTACGCGATCCCCGGCGAACGCGGCAGCGGCGTCTTCTGCCTCAACGGAGCGGCGGCGCACCTCGGCCGCGTCGGCGACATCGTGACGATCATGTGCTTCGGCTACTTCACGCCGGAAGAGGCCGCGACCCACGCACCGAAAATTATCGTCCTCGGCGAACACAACGAAGTCCTCGTGCAGCGTCTCGGCAAGAAGGTCATCGAATCGTAATCCCGCCTTCCTCCCTCAACGACGCCCATGAAAAAGCCCCATGCGGTTTTCCGCACGGGGCTTCCGTTTTTTGAGTTTCGCCTCTTTGTGCCAGAGCGAAGCCAGGCACCGTATCAGTGGAGGCTCCGCCTCCTTACTTGTCCAGCGGGAGATACGCGGAGTAGTGCTCGTGGTAGATGTTGAAGAGCGGCATCAGCGTGAATTCGCCGTTCTTGCCCTGCGCGATGAACTCGCCGAAGTTCTTGCCCGGCTTGAACGCCTTGATCGCAGTCTCGGCGTCGGCCGCCGCCACAGTCGGGATCGGCTCATGCGTTTCGGGGCCCCACTGGTCTCTGTAGCGACGGAGCGCGGGATCGTCGCCGGCCTTCGGCGGGATCACGGCGGCGAGGAGCAGCGGGCCGTAGAAGAACGCGACGTGCTTGCCGTCGGGGAGGGATTCGCTGTAGAGCGGGAAGTCGAATTCGACCTGGACCTTGTCGCCGTCCTTCCAGGTGCGGTTGATGGCGATGTAGCCGCGTTCGTCGGCGTCGGTCTTGACGGAGGATCCGTTGACCTTCACGGTCATCTGCTTCGCCCAGACGGGCTTGCGGAGGTCGAGCGTGAACTTTTTGGACTTCTTGAGATCGAGCTTGATCTCGGCGGTCTTCGAGAGCGGGAACGCGGACTTGAGTTCAAGATCGAGGCCGAGCTTGTCGTCCTTCAGTTCGGCGGCCCAGTACTGGTTCACGGCCACGGTGGCCGCGCCGTCGGTGGCGAAACTGATCTCGGTGTAGCGTTCCGGGTTCTCCATGCCGGACCCGACGCAGCACCACCAGGAGTTGAACTCGGTGGAGAAGACTTTGTAGTGCGGGGAGCCGAGGGAGAGGAAGTAGCCGTATTCGCCGGGCTCCTTGCCGATGTTGGCGGCGATGTGGTTCAGCGTCACCTTCTCGGCGAAGTCCATCGGCTTCGTGTTCTGGTTCCACTCGAAGACGTGCATGGCGATCTTGACCATGTTGAAGGAATTGCAGGTCTCGGCGGTGTTCGGCTTCAGCGTGCGGTTCACGTCGTTCATGTCGTAGAAATGCTCGCTTTCGCTGTGGCCGCCGTTCGCGTAGGAGCGCTTCGTGGAGACTTCGTTGAAGAAGTATTCGGCGCCGGTGCGCGCCTTTTCGTCGCCCTCGACCTCATACAGACGGGCGAGACCGGCGATCTTCGGGATCTGCGTGTTCGCGTGGATGCCGTTGAAGATGTCGCGCTGCTCCTCCATCGCGCCGAGGATGCGGTTGTCGAAGAAGAAACGGCGTCCGGCCTCGGAATACTTCCTGTCGCCGGTGTCCGTGGTGAGGTCGACCATGACCTCGAGCATGCCGCCGTGCTCGGCGCGGAGCATGTTCTGCACCTGTTCGGGGCTGAGGTTGCTCAGGGCGGCGATCACGCGGTCGGCGAGCTTCTTTTCCACGTCGAGCGCCTTCTTGTTGCCGGTCAGACGGTACGCGTCGCGGAGTCCGGCGAAGACTTTGTGGATGGAGTAGAACGGCACCCAGACGCCGTTCAGGTTGAACGGCTGCGGACGCACCGTGCCGCGTTCGAGGTCGTTCAGCCAGCGTTCGTCCTCGGCGTGGACGTACCCGGTGCCGAGCTTGTCCTGGCACTTCGCAAGCTCGTCGACGATATAGTCGGAGCGTTCCTTCGCCTTCTTGTTGCCGCCGTGCGCGTACGCCATGCCGAGCGCGGAGAGATAATGGCCCAGAGAATGGCCCGCGATGTCGCGCGCTTCCCAGCCGCCGTACGGACGCGCCTTCGCCTCAAGTCCCGCCACGGTCAGGAATTTCGACAGCAGGGCGTCGGGGTTCAGCGTTTCGGTCAGAAAGACTTCGTTGACTTTCTTGCGGTCAGCGAGCGGGCCGTCCTCGAGATCCGTCGCGCTGGACGGATAGAACGTGAGTTTCCCGGGGGTGGCGGCGGGCTGGTCGTCGGCGGTGGCGCAGCTCACGGCTGCGGCAGCGGCGGCCGCGCAGATCGCGGCGGCGGCAAAGACTGCTGCATGTTTCATGTCTTGGTTCTCCTGATTCATGCGTGATTGGGTTGGTATGGAAAGTAGCTGTGTTACGTTCAAATCGGGCCCGGGACGGTGCGCCGCGCGAACACGCGGACATCCTTCCCGTTCAAACATAATATACTATAAAACCTGAATTATGCTATTCCTTTTCTAAAGAAAAGCATATATTTTTTGATCATTTTGCCCGATATGGGAAACGGATGCCGATACCTAACTCTAAATAGACGGGATCTGAACTCGGCACTGATGCTGAATTGATGATTCCCCCTCGCATGGGATCCCTGTTTCCTACGGTGTCTTATCGGCGGGATTGCCGTTTCCATTTGTCTTCCGGCTGCGGACGGGACGGGTCTCTGTGTCGCCTGCGGGGGATCTCGCCGTATTCCGTCAGATTCCGGTCGCCCGCCTTCGGATTCAGGAAGACTTCACAGTCAAAGGACATGCCGAATTCCGCCCCGTTTCCGAAGTAGGCGTCCACCCGTTCCGGTCTCGAACCGATGAAATGCAGGAAGAACTTCCCGTAGCGGCCGCCGACCCGGATGAGCGCACACCGGTATACCGGATACCAGGAAGCTTCCTGCACCGGAGGCACCCCCGCCCACATCTGTTGGTCCCAGATGCGGACCATTTCCTCGACGGGAATCTCAATCTCCCTGCGTGTATAACCGTCCTCCGGGGCGACCGTCAGATCGTCCATCAGGCGGCTGCGGGCGGTTTCACTGTCCTCAAAGATCTGCAGGTATTCCGGGGGGTGAACGGTCCAGTGCGCGCCGGTATAATGCGTCCTTTCCGCCAGGGATTCCCCCTCGCCGACCGGGATCATGCCGTCGTCCGGGGCGTCGGAAAGGAGCCGGATGACAAATGCCGCCGGGTATTTCACGGTCTCGCCCCTGGAATTGAAGGCTCCCGGAAACTCCCGGAACACGATCTCGCCCCGTTCGTCCCGCTTGAAGTCCAGTTCCAGATAATTCCAGTCCGCATCAAACGGACGATCGAACGGACGCATCATTTCTCCCAGGTTCCACTCTTTCCGGTCAATCCTGGGGAGAACGATCCTGCTCCGCCGCTGCAATTTCAAACTGTATTCCAGCTGGCCGCTTTCAAGGTGCTTGATCTCGCGGACTCTGGGCGGCTCCGGAGGCGGCTGCCGCAGCACGACCTGCATGCCGTGCCAGCTCGATTTCGTCTTGGAATTGTATCCTTCCATGATATATCCATCTTTTCGGAAGGTCAGACTTCTCGCACTGCCGCCCAGGAACAGACGCCTGCCCGGCACGCGGAATTTTCCGTTGACGATCCATTTTTCGAGGTCATCCCGTCCGTGCCAGTATGGATCATTGAAGGGATCGTGACCGCCGAGAACCCCAAAGAGTACCGAAGGATTCACGTGATATGAGACCAGGAGTTCGACGTTGTCAAGCGGCCTGCCGTGTTCGTCCACGACGACCCCGTAAATGTCCGAATGGCGTTTTCCGATCACGAATGCGAGGAGAAACAGAGCCAGAAAGACGAGAAGGATGATGAACAGAAGCTTCCGTTTTTCGTTCAGCATGGAGAGCGATCCTTTTCCGTTATTAGGCATAGCAAAAGGCGGCGGTCATGCAGATACTATACCGCATGTTCATTGAAAAGTCAAATAAAAAGCAGTTGTGCCACTGCACGGCTCAAAACAGGTCGGGCTGGGCGTCGTCGGCTTTTTTCCGGGCGGAGGGAGGGGCCGCGAGGAAGGATTTCTGGTTGCCGGGGGTGACGGTGTCGCCGGGTTTGAGGTTGCCGAGCAGGAGCGGGGACTTCGGATCGTGGTATCTGAAGTTCTCGAACGCCTTGCGCGGGTTCTGGTTGGCGTAACAGTATTTGCAGCCGTTGAGGCACGTGTCGTACGTGCCGATGTCGTGCGTTTCGATGCAGCGGCAGCCTGTTCGGATGCCCTTATGCTTGAGCTTGCGGAAGGTCACGCCGTTGGCGCGGCCGAGGATGTCGAGCGTCATGCAGCCGGAGGACCGGATGCCGTAGCGTGTGTAATCGCCGTCCGTGCCGCAGGTCTGGATCGGAATTCCGAACCGCGCGGCAGTCGCGCCGAGGGATTCCGCAAGCTCGTTCCGGTAGGCGTCGTTCAGCGGGACCAGCTCCGGCATGTTCGCCTCGACCTTCTTATACATCTCCACGAAACTGAAGACGCAGCGGTCGATGTGCGGCGCGAGGCGGGCGGCCATGCGCGCGAACGTCTCCTTGTGGCGTTCGATGGTGTACGTCTTCGTGAGCAGGACGGGATCGTAGCGCCACGCGACGCGTTCCCGCCCGACGACCGAGGCGAGTTCGGCGAGCGTCTCCATGCTTTCGGCGATGCTTGGCACGCCAGGCTCCACGTCGCGTCCGTACGCCGTGATCGTGTAGAAACAATACGTGCGGAAGCGGTCCGTGATCTCGCGGATGCGCGGCAGGATCGGGCGATAGTTCTTCGAACAGAACACCACGCAGTCGACGACCTCGGGATTCAGCTCCCAGCGCGTAACCTTGTCCGGGAAGAGCGGATTCCGGGACAGCGCGTAGCCTTCCGCGAACCGGTTCAGCAGCCAGTCCGTGAAATACTGGACCGTGTCGGTCCGCCCGCCGGTGTTGATAATCAAAATCCGCCCCCTCCGTACGGGTTCAGGTCACTGGTTATCTTCGAGCTTCTTGTACTCGGCGTACTTCAGCGCGGCAAGGCGTCTTCCGGTCTCGAAGAGCGTGGCGGCATTCTCGGGGAAGGTGCGTTCGAGCGCGGCGAAGCGGACTTCGCCCTTCAGGAAGTCGCGGTAATCCTTGGTCGGGGCCGGCGAATCGAGCGTGAACGGCTTCGCTTTCGACGGGTTGTAGCGGTAGAGGAACCAGTACCCGGCATCGACGGCGGCCTTCATCTCCTGCTGGACGTTGCACATGCCGCACTTCAGGCCGTGGGTCATGCAGGGGGCGTAGGCGATCACGACGGACGGTCCGGGGAATGCCTCGGCCTCCTGGAGCGCCTTCATGAGCTGGTTCGGGTCAGCGCCCATCGCAACGGACGCGACGTAAACATTGCCGTAGGTCATGAAGATGCGTCCGAGGTCCTTCTTCGGGCTGCGCTTGCCGGAGCTGGCGAACTGCGCCACGGCACCGATCTGCGTGGCCTTGGAGGACTGGCCGCCGGTGTTCGAGTAGACCTCGGTGTCCACGATCAGCGCGTTGATGTTCTCGCCGCTGGCGATCACGTGGTCGAGGCCGCCGAACCCGATGTCGTACGCCCAGCCGTCGCCGCCGTACATCCAGAACGTCTTCTTGGCGAGCTGGTCGCGGTGCAGGAGGATGCCGTCGATGAGCTCGGAAACCTCCTTGTCGGACGCGAGTTCGGCGCGGGCGGATTCGAGCGCGGCGCAGAGGGCGTCGGTCGCGGTACGCGAGGAATCGAGATCGTCGAACGCGTCAAGCCACGCCTGAAGCGCGTTTTTCACGGATTCGGGCACGGACTTTTCAAGCAGAGACTTCACGCGGATGACCTGCATCTCGCGCTGTTTCTTCGAGGAAAGCAGCATGCCGAGCGCGAACTCGGCGTTGTTCTCGAACAGCGAATTGGTCCACGCCGGGCCGAATCCGCGCTGGTTGACCGTGTACGGGATGCCGGGCATGGGCGAGCCCCACGCCTGCGAACACCCGGTGGCGTTCGCCCAGTACACGCGGTCGCCGAAGAGCTGGGTCAGCAGCTTGGCGTAGGGCGTTTCGCCGCATCCGGCGCAGGCGGCGGAGAACTCGAGGAGCGGGCGGCGGAACTGGCTGCCCTTGACCGTGTAGGGGTTGAAGACGTCGGACTTGGCGGGGAGCGAGAGCAGGTAGTTCCAGTTCGCCAGGTCGTGGTCGGTCTCGGCGTTCGGGGTCATGACAAGCGCCTTGTCCTTCGCCGGGCAGACGGACGCGCACACGCCGCAGCCGGTACAGTCGGCGGCGCTGATCTGGAGCGTGAAAACGTAACCGGGCTTGCCTGTGGCGGGTATCGTGCGGAGCGGGGCGGGCGCGGCTGCGGCCTCCTCGGCGGTCAGCAGGTACGGGCGCACCACGGCGTGCGGACAGGCGAACGCGCACCGGTTGCACTGAATGCACTTGGCGGGATCCCAGACGGGCACGTGGACCGCGATGTCGCGTTTCTCGTAGGCGGTCAGGCCCATGTCGATCACGCCGTCCTCGTAGCCCTTGAACGCGCTCACGGGCAGGTCGTCGCCCTTCTGGGCGTTGATCGGCTCGAGGAGGTTCGTGACGACGGCGGGAAGGCCGGGACGCGCGGCGGGCGCGGGATCGGCGGCGTTCAGCCAGGATTCCGGCACGGGCGCTTCCACGAGGCTCTTCACGCCCTCGTCGATGGCGGCGAGGTTGCGGTTCACCACGTCGTCGCCCTTGGCGAAATAGGTCTTCTTCGCGGCGGCCTTCATGAACCCGACCGCGTCGTCCACGGGGATGACGTTCGCGAGGCGGAAGAACGCGGCCTGCAGGACCATGTTGATGTGGCTGCCGAGGCCGAGGCGCTCCGCGATGGCGACGGCGTCGATCAGGTAGAGCTTCGCATGGCGTTCGGCGAGCGTGCGCTTCACATGTGCCGGGAGCTTATCGTCGAGCTCGGCGGGCGTCCACGGGCAGTTCAGCAGGAGCGTGCCGTTCGGTTTGAGCTCGCCCGCGACGTCGTACTTGGAGATGTACGTGGCGTTGTGGCAGCCGATGAAGTCGGCGGCCTTCACGTAGTAGGAGGAACGGATCGGCTTGTCGCCGAACCGGAGATGCGACTTGGTCACGCCGAACGACTTCTTCGCGTCGTACTCGAAATACGCCTGGGCGTACTTGGAGGTGTGGGCGTTGATGATGTTGACCGTGTTCTTGTTCGCGCCGACCGTGCCGTCGGAGCCGAGGCCCCAGAACTTGCAGCAGACGATGTGATCGTCGTCGGGATAGAGCGGGGCTTCGACCGGGAGCGAACGGTGCGTCACGTCGTCCACGATGCCGATCGTGAAGCTGTTCATCGGCTTCTCGGCGGCGAGGTTGCGGAAGACGGCTTCGATCTGCGCCGGATCGGTGTCCTTCGAGGAGAGGCCGTAACGGCCGCCGTATACGGAGAGCGCGGCGGGATGCTTCGCCTCGGCCAGCACGGACCGCACGTCGAGGTACAGCGGATCGCCGGCCGCGCCCATTTCCTTGCAGCGGTCGAGCACGGCGATGCGTTTGACGGTGGCAGGCAGCGAGGCGAGGAAGTGCTTCGCGGAGAACGGACGGTACAGGTGGACCTGGAGGAATCCGGTCTTTCCGCCGCGGGCGTTCACCCAGTCGACGGTCTCGCGGATGGTGCCGGAGACGGAGCCCATGGCGACCACGACGTATTCGGCGTCGGCCACGCCGTAGTAGTCGAAGAGGTGGTACCGGCGGCCCGTCACGGACGCGATCTTGTCCATGCAGGACTGCACGATTCCGGGCAGCGCGTCGTAGAACGCGTTATTCGCCTCGCGCACCTGGAAGAAGATGTCCGGGTTCTGTACGGTCGCGCGGAGCATCGGATGTTCCGGGTTCAGCGCATGGGCGCGGAATGCTTCGAGCGCCTTCCTGTCGACGAGCGGCTTGAGGTCGGCGTAGTCGATCGGCTCGACCTTGCTGAGTTCATGCGAGGTGCGGAAACCGTCGAAGAAATGCAGGAACGGGATCAGCCCCTCGATCGCGGCGAGGTGCGCCACGGGCGCGAGGTCCATCACTTCCTGCGCGTTCGCGCTGGAGAGCATCGCAAATCCGGTCTGGCGGCAGTTCATCACGTCCGAATGGTCGCCGAAGATGGAGAGCGCGTGCGTGCCGACCGTGCGGGACGCCACGTGCAGGACGCCGGGGAGGCGTTCGCCGGAGATGCGGTGCATGACCGGGATCATAAGCATGAGCCCCTGCGATGAGGTAAAGGACGTGGAGAGAGCACCCGCTTCGAGCGAGCCGTGGATCGCGCCGATCGCACCGGCTTCGGACTGCATTTCCACCAGCGTCACGGTCTGGCCGAACACGTTCTTGCGGCCTTTCGCAGCCCATTCGTCGGTCTTTCCGGCCATCGGGGAGGACGGGGTGATCGGGTAGATGGCGGCGACTTCGGAAAACGCGTATGCGGCGTAGGCGCACGCCTCGTTGCCGTCCATCGTGACAAACTGTTTCGCGGAACTCATCGGATCGGGTCTCCTTGTTCGGTATCAGTTCAGTTCAATTTCAGATATTTTTCAGGTCGCCGCGCGGATGCGGAAACACGGCGGAAGCACGTTGTCTTCCGCCGGGAAACGCCGTCTGCGCGGCGGGGAAGGTCACTCGGCGACGATGCCGTCGACCTTCTTGATCTTGAGGCGGTTCACGGCGTCCTCGCGCATCTTGTACTTGAGGATCTTTCCGGCGGCGTTCATGGGGAACTCCTTCACGAAGTCGACGTAGCGCGGGACCTTGTACTTCGCCATGTGGGAACGCACGAAGTCCTTCATCTCCTCCTCGGTCATGGTCTCGCCTTCCTTCAGGATCACGCAGGCCACGATCTCCTCGCCGTACTGCTCGTCCGGGATGCCGATCACCTGCACGTCGGAGACTTTCGGGTGCGTGTAGATGAACTCCTCGATCTCCTTCGGGTAGATGTTCTCGCCGCCGCGGATGATCATGTCCTTCAGGCGGCCGGTGATGCGGTAGTTGCCCTCGGGCGTGCGGAGCGCGAGGTCGCCGGTATGAAGCCAGCCGTCCGCGTCGATGGCGGCGGCGGTCTCGAGCGGCATCTTGTAGTAGCCCTTCATGATGTTGTAGCCGCGGGCCAGGAATTCGCCGGGGACGTTGTCCGGGAGGTCTTTTCCGGTCGCGGGGTCCACGATGCGGCATTCGATCTCCGGCATGGCGCAGCCGACGGTCTCCACGCGGACCTCCAGCGGGTCATTTGTGCGGCTCATGGTGCAGCCGGGCGACGCCTCGGTCTGGCCGTACACGATCACGATCTCGGTCATGTTCATCTTGTTCACGACGTCCTGCATGACGGACACCGGGCACGGCGAACCCGCCATGATGCCGGTGCGCATGTAGGAGAAATTCGTCTTCGGGAAATCGGGGTGCTCCAGCATGGCGATGAACATGGTGGGCACGCCGTGGAACGCGGTGATCTTCTCCTGGTTGATGCATGCGAGTGCGGATTTCGGGGAGAAATAGGGCAGCGGGCACAGCGTGGTGCCGTGCGTCATGGACGCGGTCATCGCCAGCACCATGCCGAAGCAGTGGAACATCGGCACCTGGACCATCATGCGGTCGGCGGTGGAGAGGTCCATGCTGTCGCCGATGCACTTGCCGTTGTTCACTACGTTGTAGTGCGTGAGCATGACGCCCTTCGGGAATCCGGTGGTGCCGGAGGTGTACTGCATATTGCACACGTCGTGGATGTCCACGGCGTCGGCGCGGCGGCGGAGTTCCTCCATCGGCACCTTGTGGGCATATTCCACGGCTTCTTCCCAGGTCAGGCTGCCGGGCTGGCGGAACCCGACCGAGATGATGTTGCGGAGGAACGGCAGGCGTTTCGCGTGAAGCGGTTCGCCGGTCTTTGTCTGCGCGAGTTCGGGACAAAGCTCGTTCATGATGCCCGCATAGTCGGAGTCGCGGTAGCCCTCAATCATCACCAGCGTGTGGGTGTCGGACTGGCGCAGCAGATATTCGGCTTCCTGGATCTTGTACGCGGTGTTCACCGTGACGAGCGCCGCGCCGATCTTCGTGGTCGCCCAGAACGTGATGTACCACTGCGGCACGTTCGTGGCCCAGATCGCGACCTTGGCGCCGGGCTTCACGCCGAGGGCGATCAGCGCGCGGGCGAAGGTGTCCACGTCGTCGCGGAACTCGGAGTAAGTGCGCGTGTAGTCGAGCGTGGTGTACTTGAACGCGTACTGGTCAGGGAATTCGCGGACCATGGCGTCGAGCACCTGGGAGAACGTCTTTTCGATCAGGATGTCCTTTTTCCAGATGAACTTGCCCGTGTGGCGGTTGTTTTCATAGAGGGTGGCTTTGGAGCGCGCCAGCTCGAACCGGCTCATGTAGCTCACGAACTGCGCGAAGATCACGTCGGGCGAGCTGATCTCGGCCTCCCACTTCGGGTCCCATTCGATGGAGATGAATCCGTCGTAGTTCACCGAACGGAGCGCATTCATCACGCGGTCGAGCGGGAGCGAACCTTCGCCGACGATCGCGTGGACCTCGGCGCTTTCGGAGTCTTTCAGGTGGACGTGCTTGATGTACGCGCCCAGGTTCTTGACAGTGGCTTCAGGCGTCTCGCCGCAGACGCGGTAGGGATAATGCAGGTCCCACAGCGCGGCGAGGTTGTCCGTCATGAAGCTTGCAAGCAGGTCGCCGAGCTTCAGCGTGTCGGCGTAATATCCGACCGTCTCCACAAGCAGGACCACGCGGGCCTGTTCGGCAAGCGGGAGGACGCGGGCGACAAACGCACGGGCGGCGGCATCGTCGTCGGGTGTATTTCCGGCAGTTTTCAGGCGGATGTAGGGCACGTGCAGACGGCGCGCGGTCTCCAGACAGCGTTTGAGCTCGTCGAACGCTTCCTCCGGCTTCGCGGCGATGTCGTTCATGAGATCGAGGCAGGAGATGCACAGATTGGCGTTGCGGAGCTTATGCTGAACGCCGGCGAGGCGTTCCGGCCGGAAATCGTTCCGGAGCTTCGGCGTGTCGACGCTGTGGATTTCGATCCCGTTGAACTTGTATTCCCGGGCGATCCGGACAAAATCGTCGAAGCTGTAGGATTCCCAACGATTGGTCGAGAACGACAGTTTCATTTGACACCTGCCTCGAAACAGATCTTGTTCACGGCGGCGAGATACGCGCGGATGCTGGCGCCGATCACGTCGGTGGAGACGCCTTTGCCCGCGTACACCTTGTTCTCGTAGCGGAGCTTCACCGTGGTGGAGCCCATGGCGGACGCGCCGGCGGTCACGGAGTCGATCTTGAAGTCGACAAGCTCGATGTGACGTCCGAGGATCTCGTCAACGGCAAGGAACGCGGCATCGATCGGGCCGTCGCCCGTGCCGAATCCCTTCACCTCGTCGCCGTTGCGTTCGAGGATGACGTGGGCATAGGACGTGATCTCGTTGCCGGAGGTGATGACGAAGGATTTGAGGTTGTAGGTGGACGGCACCTGGAGGGAGACCGTGGCGATGATGGATTCGAGCTCCTGCGGGCCGATCGCCTCCGTTTTCTTCCGCACGATGCGCTGGACGGATTCGTAGACGGCGTCCAGAGCCCCGTCGTCGAGGTCGTAACCCATCCGGCGGACGGCGTCGGCGACTTCTTCGCGGGAATCGGACTTGGAGAGGCTGAAGTTGACCTCGCTTGCCGGGGGCGCGGCCGTCTCGGCGCATTCGTCCTGCTCGGCGCTGCCGCTCAGGATCTGGCGGATCTGGTCGTAGGACTTCTCCAGCACGGTCATATTGAGGTCGCAGGACACGCCGAGGGCGTCGCCTTTCGCGCGAAAAACGTGCGCAATGCTGCGGAGACTGGGTTCGTTCATGCCGACGCAGGTGGTCTTGATCTGCGCGAAACCGGAGTTCACGCTGGCGAAGATGCACGCCGCAGCCATGTGCAGGGCGTTGGAATACGCAAAGGACAGCGTCACGTTTTTGAGCTCGGGCACGGCTTCGTTCAGCGCGGCGACGAACTTATTGAACTCGTCGGGCAGCATGACGCCCGCAGTGTCGCACACGGTGATGATGCCTGCGCCGGATTCGATGCCGGCACGGATGGCCTGCGCCAGGAAATCAAGCTCGGCGCGCGTGGCGTCCTGAAGCGAGAGTTCGACGTCTTTGCAGAGTTCGCGGCAGGCTTTGACCTGTGCGCGGATCATGTCCAGCACGACAGGCGGTTTCTTGTGGAACTGGTACTCCATCTGCACCGTCGAAACCGGCGCGACCACGTTCAGGCGCGGGTGTTTCGCGGCGCGAAGTGCCTCCCAGGTATCCGGAAGAAGATCCGGATCAAGCCCCACCGGGCAGGCAAGAATGCAGCGAGTCATAAGGGGTGCAAGCGTGTGAAGGAAAATAATGTCGCTTTTCCCGTTCACGATCGGAGCCGTTTCAATGGCATCCACGTTCAGCTTGTCAAGCTGACGCGCCACCTCGATCTTTTCCTTAAAACTCAAGGAACTGCCGTTGCACGCGGCTTGTTCGCGCAACGACACATCGACGATTTGTATCTTTCTCATGGGCGTCTCCTTACGACGTTCGCCATCCCTGCCCGGCACCGTGCCGGACCATCGCGGCAGAAAAGATTATAAACGTTTAATATACCACATCTATAGTAAAATATCAAGAAGAAAACACAACTTTGCGCCTCATGTTTGCGATTTTTTCCCGCTTTTTCTTCTTTTGCTTGATTTTTTCTTTTCCTGCTGTTATTTTTTATTATTTCGTTTTTCGCTGGATTTCAACAACCTGAAATAGAACATGTCCTTTCCTCCGCTTTCCGACTTCCGGTCCGTCCACATCATCGGCTGCTGCGGCGCAGGCTGCGCCCCCCTCGCCCGGATCCTCCTCGAAAAAGGATTCCGCGTGACAGGCTCCGACCTGCTCGACAACGCCGCCGCGGCGACGCTCCGCAGGCACGGCGCAACCGTCGCACCCGCCGGACACCGCGCCGAAAACCTCCCGCCGGACAACGACGGGCTTCTGGTCGTGCGCACCTCGGCGGCGGGACCTGAGAACCCGGAAGTCGCGGAGGCTCTGCGTCGCGGATTATCCGTCCTGAGGCGGGGCGAGGCGCTCGCGGTCGTGGCGGATTCGTACAGGCGGCCTGTGGCGGTCAGCGGCTCGCACGGCAAAACGAGCGTGAGCGCGATGCTGGCGTGGCTGCTCCGCGAACTCGGCGCAAATCCCGGCTACATGATCGGCGGAGCCGTCACGGGCTGGGAAAGCGCGGGCGCGGCGGGCGACGGCGACCTGTTCGTCACCGAGGCGGACGAGAGCGACGGTACGCACGCGCTGCTGCGTCCGCACCTCGGGATCGTCACGAACGTGGAGGACGACCACGCTTGGAGCCTCGGCGGATTCGAGGCGCTGGAACACAATTTCACGGCGTTCGCGGATCAATCGCAAATCCTGCTGTACTGCGCCTCGGAGGAGACCGACCGGCTGTTCAAAAATCATTCGCATGCGGTCCGGCTCGACCTCGCGGATATGCCGGACGATTTTCTGCGCGGATTCGGACATTTTCAGCGGCTGGACGGCATGATCACAGTGAAGGCGGCGGAATTACTTGGATTCGACGCAAAAAAAGCGGAAAAGACGCTTCGCGGGTTCCCCGGGGTCGAACGCCGTCTCTCCGTCCGATACAACGGCGCGGCCACGGTCATCGAGGACTACGCGCACCATCCGACCGAAATCCGCGAGAGCATCCGGTCCCTGCGCGAACTCTACCCCGGACGCCGCCTCGTCGCGATCTTCCAGCCGCACCGTTATGCACGCCTCGAACGCTACTTCGACGAGTTCACAGCTGAACTGAAAAAGGCGGACCGCGTATTCGTCACGCCGGTCTTCGCCGCGTGGACGGGAAACGGGAAATACACCTCGGACGACCTCGCGGCGGCGGTCGGCGGGGTCGCGCTCGCGGGAAGCTGGGACGACATGGGCGCGCGCGCCGGAATTGAGCTCAGAAAAGACGACGTCGCGGCCATCATCGGGGCCGGCGACCTGCCGAAGATTCTACCGTCGCTGATCGCGGCGGCAAAAGCCGTCTCCTGAGCAGAATTCACCTCAAAATCAATATTCGCGGACAGCACGCGCAAGCAGACGTGCAAGCTCGGCGGCTTCATCCGTCGTGTTGTGGTCGAAGAACGACACCCGGACGGCGGAATACGCCTCGTCGCGGCTCAATCCCATCGCGGTCAGCACGCGCGAGGGCGTCCCGGTCTCGGCGTCGCACGCGCTGCCCGAGGCGATCGACGCGCCGAATTTCGCCATGATGCGCGTGAGGATCGCGCCCTGATAGGTCTGCGCGCCGCCGGAGAACAGCAGATGCGCGATGTACGGCGAGGCGTTCGAAGCGGGGACCGTCTCGCGCCAGCAGCCGTCCGGCAGAGCTTCCTTCAGCTCGGCAAGAAATCTTTCCTTCAGCTCGCGGATGTAGTCCACGTCGCCGCTCATCGTCGCCAGGCGTCCGCCGAGCGTTTCCGCCAGCAGCAGGCAGAACGGCGGCGGCACGCGTCCGATGGCGTGGCGTTCCGCGCGGATCTTCTTCACGGCGGACCGGAACTCGTCGGAATAAATCATGGCTGCACCGCCCGGCAGACCGAATTTCTGTCCGGAGACGAGGAAGAATTCGGGCTGGATGGCGTCGAAATCGAACGGGAGCTTGCCCGCGCCCTGGATCGCGTCGACGAGCAGGCTCGCCTGCGGCGCGATGGACTTGACCATGGCGCGCACGGCGGCGAGGTCCTGCATCACGCCGGTCTCGCTCTGCACCCAGTGGAACACCACGAGCCGCGTGCGTTCGCTGAGCTTCTGCGAGAGATCGGAGAGGTCGATCCGGCCATCGCGCAGGAGCTTCACGCGGTTGCGCGGACAGGACGCCGGGAGCATGTCGAGCGCGGGCGGGATGCTCGCGTGTTCGCCATCGGTGAACAGGACAGCGCCGTGCTTCTCCGGGGTCAGCAGGAATGCCATCACGGCGGCGCGGACGGCATCGGTGCCAGTGTTCGTCCACAGCACGGAGCGCCCCTGCGCCTTCGAACCGCAGACGGCGTTCAGCAGGCGGTGTTCCGCAGTCGAAAGCGCAGTACGCACTGCCTCGGCGGCCGCGCCGGACGCCTCCTGATTGGCGGAATAATCCTGCGCGAGCGCGGCGAGGCGCGACATGGTAATCGGGCGGACGAGGACCGCGGCGGCATTATCGAAATAGAGCTTCATTCGGCGCGCACGGCCTCTTTTTTGCGGGCGAGCGACTCCTCAATGGAACGGATCTCGTTCACGAGCCCTTCCTTCAGCTGGTCGATTTCGTCCGGGTCGGTCATCGCGGCGAGCTTGTGTTCGGCGGTGATCTTCGCTGCTGCGATCTTCGCCTGTGCGGCGCGTTCGAGTTCGGCGATCTTTTCTTTTTTCTCGGGGGAGAGTTCCTGCAGGGCTCCGCCGCTGCGTTCGAGTGCGAGTTCCCAGGCGCTTTTCATGGTTGTGATTCCTTCGGGGTAAAGGCCGCGCGACAGATGTCGAGATCGGGCCGGTTGAGTTCGGGGTTCTTCGGGGCGAGACGTCGTGCGGTCGCGAGGTCGCGCTGTTCCTCCGGGGTCACGGATACGATGTCCAGATGCATACGGCTGCCCAAAGCCATACCGCGCAGAAGAAGAAGATCCTTTGCGAAGTTGAACCGGGCGCGCTTGACATAATGCGACGATTGAAGCGGATCAAGCTCGACGACACGATCAATGCAGAACACTGCTTCGTCCATCCGCCCGGTCATGTACATGTAGTCCGCAGCGGCATTCCAGTGGAACGGCGACCACGAAGCTTCATTGTTCGCCGCATGAAGCAGGGCTCTCACGCGGTCGTACGACGGCACATAGAGCGGATCGCCCTGATGTTCGAACGAATATTCGGGATTGAGCTCGGCAAGCAGTTCCGAGTAAGTCTTCTCCGCATGGAAAACACGTTCTGAAAACGCAAAAAAGGATCCGACAAGGCCTACGAACAGGAAAAAGACGACCAGACAAAGGCGCGGACGGCAATGATCGACCAGCGGTTCCGCATCCACGGACGCATCCCGGTTCAACGTGAGCAGGGAGAACGCGATCATGACGCCTGCGTACGCTGTCGTCTCGAACCCGATGTCAAGGAGCGTCCCGGCAGAGAGGATGAGGCAGGCGATCCCAGGGACGAGTGCGAAAACGTCTTTCAGGTCGCGCCAGTTCGTCCGGCGGATCTGGCGGCACGCCTCGACGACCGGATACGCCAGCACGGCGAGCGCCGCGAGGAAGCCCGCGATACCGCACTGCGAGCCGAACAGCATCAGCATGTTGTGCGGAGAGTGCGGCGCCTCCTTGTCCCGCCACAGGCGGAGGATCGAGTAATCATGCAGGAAATCGCCCCAGCCTGTCCCCGTCAGCGGGTGTTCGAACATCATCCGCGCCGCCGCCTGAACGTAGTCGAAGCGCACATACATCGACAGCGCGCCGCGTCCGAACCAGATCATGGCGGCAAGCCCGGCGACGCCAAGCAGAAGAAGCCCAGCGCCCGCCAGTTTCCATTTGCGCGGCAACCGGGAGAAGAAGAACACGGCCACGCCCGCCGCGAGAAGGGAGAACACCGCGCCGCGGCTGTCCGTCTTTACGAGCAGGAAGAGCGTCACGGCGAACGCGAGTCCGCCGAACAGACGCCGGGAGAGCTTCGGAGGCGAGACGCATTCGTTGCCGAACCGCCAGAAGAGGGCCGTGAGGAACGGCAGAAGCGCGGCGAGGTACGCGCCGTAGACGTTGCACGAGTTGAAATCCGCCTGAACACGCGCTTCCTCGATGCGGACGGTCATCCCGCCGGAGATCTCGCGTCCGCCCGCCGCCGTGCGCGACTGAATGTGTTCGCGCAGCGCCTCGAATCCGTACCAGTACTGGTACATGCCGGAGCAGAGCGACAGCACGCCGCCGAGGACCAGCGATCCGGTCAGCATCCGCGCGAACCGGTCGTTCCCCGCCAGCAGAAGAGAAAGTGACGTCGCGTAGGCCGCCAGGGACAGCGTATGCGCGATCATCTGCGGCGGATACCCCATGCACGAGGCGTCCGCCAGTCCGAGAATGCTCACGCCGCCAAGGACCAGCCACAGCGCACTGTATTTCAGGAGCGGCGGACGGAACGTCATTTCCTTGCGAAACAGCGCGGCAAGCACGGTCAGTCCGAGCAGAACGGGAGAAGCCATCATGAAGACGGGCAGCGGCCACGCGATGAAGACCAGGGAAAGCGGATCGCTCCAGTACAGCGCTCCGCCTTCGGGCGCGCTCACGAACGACGCGAACTTGATCGGCAGGAGCACGGTCAGTAGGCAGGCGAAGAGTTCCGCAGTACGCCACAGAAAACTGTAAAAAACGAAATCGCTCCGGTCAAGCTCGAATTTCCAGGCAGACCCCTTTTCACGGACCCGGAACGTCCCTATGGGAAGTGAAACGGAATCAGGCGTGGGGATGTGCTTTTTCATAGATCCTCTTCATGTGTTCGGTGCTGACGTGCGTGTAGATCTGCGTGGTGCTGAGGTTCTCGTGTCCGAGCAGAGCCTGAACGCTCCTCAAATCCGCGCCCGCGTCCAGCAGATGCGTGGCGAACGAATGGCGGAGCTTGTGCGGGGTCAGGTCGGGCGGGAGTCCCGCCTGCGCGAGGTAGAGCTTGAAAAACCGCTGGAACGACCGCGCGGTGAGGCGTCCGCCGAGCTGGTTCAGGAAGATGGCGGCGCGCGGCGACTGGTCGGATGAGAGCGTGCGGCGGTGCTTGAGGTAGGCGCGGAGGGCGCGCTGGGCGGGGCCGCCGAGGGCGCAGAGGCGTTCCTTCTTGCCTTTGCCGCGTATCTTCATCACGCCGGAAAACGCATCGACGTCGCCGAAGTTCAGACCGAGCGCCTCGCTGATGCGGAGCCCGCCGGAGTAGATCACCTCGAGCACGGCGGCGTCCCGGGCGGCGGCGAACGCGGCGGCTTCGGGCGTTTTCGCGAGGCCGAGTTCCGCGTGGTCCGCCCAGACCGCCGCGGGCGCGGCGAGCAGGCGTCCGACCTCGTCCACGGTCATGTATTTCGGGAGAAGCTTCGGGCGGCGCGGGGATGCCTGGCCGATGAACGGATTCGAGGCCGCGCGGTTCTCGCGGATCAGGTAGCGGTAGAACGACCGCATGGCGGAAAGCTTGCGCATGATGGAGCTGCGCGCCAGGTCGTCCGTGCTCAGCGACGCCACGAAATCCCGCGCGTCGTACACGCTCAGCGCCGCCCAGTCCGCCGTCCCCTCGAACGGGTCGGCTTTCAGGCAGATCTGCGCGCATTGCCGGATGTCCAGCGCATAGGACGAGCAGGTGTGTTCGGACGCGTTCCGCTCCGCCGCCAGGTAGGACAGGAAGCCGCGCAGTCCGTCGTCGTGAATCGTTTCGGTCATGATTCCGCCTTTCCAATTAAAACAACAAGTTAATTTACCCGTATTCAGGCGAATATGCAAGCGCAAAAGGCAAAAAACATATTGTATTCCGCCCGCCCGTATGCTATATTATTTGAAACTTTTTTTCCGAACCACACACCACGGGGGACCCCGCCATGAAACAGGCTATCGTAGTTCTCGCCGAAGGCTTCGAGGAAATCGAAGCGCTCGGCACCGCTGACATCCTCAACCGCTGCGGCATCATGACCATGCTCGCCGGCATCTCCGGCTCCATCGTCTCCGGCGCGCACGACATCCGGGTCGCCCCGGACATGTTCCTGGAGCACACGCCCGGCTCCGATGCGGACGCCATCATCCTGCCCGGCGGCCTGCCCGGCGCGACAAACCTGATGAACTGCGAGGTGCTCGGCGCGATGGTCCGTGAAGCCGTCGCAAAGGGCAAGATCGCCGCCGCCATCTGCGCCGCCCCGATCGCGCTCCATGCGTTCGGCGTGCTGGACGGCAAGACCGTCACTGGCTACCCCGGCACCGAAAAGCTCAGCACGCGCCCCGGCCTCACATACACCGGCGAGCTCGTCGAACACGACGGCAATATCATCACGGGCAAGGCCCCCGGCGCCACGCCATTCTTCGCCGCCGAAATCGCCCGCGCGCTCGGCGTGAACCCGGCGACCGTGCAGGGCGTGCTGAACGGGATGTTCATCCGCCCATGAGCCGCAGCTGCTACACAGTCGAATGCCGTTCGGAGGCGTCGCATGCGCGCCTCGGCGTGCTGGAGACCGTCCACGGCACGATCCGCACCCCGGTCTTCATGCCGGTCGGCACGCGCGCCACGGTGAAGGCGATGTCCCCGCGCGAACTGGAGGAACTGAACGTTCAGATCATCCTCGGGAACACGTACCACCTGATGCTCCGTCCTGGGTCCGGCCTGATCCGGCGCGCCGGCGGCCTGCACAAGTTCGAGGACTGGAACCACCCCATCCTGACCGACTGCGGCGGATTCCAGGTCTTCAGCCTCGCCCCGCTCCGCAAGATCAAACCGGACGGCGTCGAATTTACCTCGCATATCGACGGCTCGCGCCACTTCCTCGGCCCGGTCGAATCCATGCGCATCCAGCGCGACCTGGGCTCCGACATCGTAATGGCGTTCGACGAATGCACGCCCTACCCCTGCACCCGCGACGCCGCCGAGAAATCCCTCGCCATGACCAAGCGCTGGGAAGAAATCTCCCGCGAACAACCGCTGGACGACCATCAGCTGCGGTTCGGCATCGTGCAGGGCAGCGTGTACCATAACCTCCGCGCCGAGTCCGCCGCGCACGTCGCCTCGCTCGATTTCGACGGCTGCGCCATCGGCGGCGTCTCCGTCGGCGAGTCCCAGGAGGAGATGTTCGACGTGACCTCGTTCGTCGCGCCGCTTCTCCCCGAGGACAAGCCGCGCTACCTGATGGGCGTCGGCACCCCGAAACAGATCCTCGAAAGCGTGAAATTCGGCGTCGACATGTTCGACTGCGTGATGCCGACCCGACTGGCGCGCCACGCGGCGGCGTTCATGCGAGGCGGCGACACACTGCCCGCCAAGGCCGGACGCTTCGCCGAGGATTTCTCCCCGCTCGACCCGCGCTGCGACTGCTACGCCTGCATGCATTTCACACGCGCCTACATCCGGCACCTGCTGAACGTGAACGAGATCCTCGGGGCGCGCCTGCTCACGATCCACAACATCCACTACTTCATCGCGCTCATGGAACGCATCCGCGCCGCCATCGCCGACGGCACGCTCGAAAGCCAGGGCGATTCCATCCTCTGAGCGGACGCCCTACGCAAGCCCCACCACGGAAACGCCATGCCGGACACGCCCGCCACAGACTGGACCCGCTACTACGAAAAACCGTTCATCACGGCGCATGTCACGCGGCGCATCACGGCGCACCGGATCGTGAAAATGGTCCTCGCCGCGGGCGGATTCCCGGACAGCCACCACATCATTGAACTCGGCGGCGGAAACAGCTCGTTCTGCGACCGATTTCCCGATCCAAATCCAAGACACCCTCCGTGGGACGGGTTTTATACCGTTGTGGACAGCAATCCGCGCGGCACGCTACTGTTCTGGATGAAACACCCCTGGTCGGATTGGTACAGGGCGGTCTGCGCCGACATCCTCACGCTGGATCCCTCCTCGCTCGCACACGCCGACCTGGTGTTCAGCGTCGGGCTGGTGGAACATTTCACCGAGGAAGAGACGAAGACCGCGATCCGGCGGCATTTCGAGCTTGCGAAGCCCGGCGGACTGGTCCTCATCACGTTCCCCGTGCCCACGTTCAGTTACCGTCTGATCCGCCGCGCCGCCGAAATGCTCGGCATCTGGCGGTTCCCCGACGAACGCCCGATCCGGCTGGAAGACGCTGTCTGCCTCTGCGCCGAACACGGCGAGATCATTGATGCACGCCTGAACCGTGCGATCCTGCTGACGCAGGGGATCGTGCTCGCTCGGAAGCCCCGCTGAAAAGGTCGAACATCTTTCTTTTCCGCTCAAAAACTTGACGAACAGGCGTTTCCGTGCTACATTATTTTGATATTGTTTTCCTCGAACAACCTACGAAAGGTCGACCGCAATGCTGAATGCAGTCATCCTCGGAGCAGGAGCCATGGGTTGTCTCTATGCCTCCTACCTCTGCAAAAATCCGAACATCAACCTCACGCTGCTCGACCACCGCGCCGCGAAAGTCGACGAGATCAACAAAAACGGCCTCATGATGATCGAAAACGACGAGGAGGTCCCGTTCAGCGTCCCGGCGAAAGTCAGCGGACACGGACGCCAGGAGCCGGTCGATATCCTGCTGATCTTCGTGAAGGCGCACCAGACGTATGCCGCACTGAAGGCGAACCGGTCGCTCATCGGCCCGAAGACGGTTGTGGTCTCGCTTCAGAACGGCATGGGGAATTACCTTGAGATCGTGAAGTTCGTACCGCTCGACCGCATCGTGATCGGCACCTCGAACCACAACAGCACGCTTCTCGGCAGCGGGCGTTTCCTGCATGCCGCCGACGGCAAGACGATCATCGGCGCGTTCGCCAAGGACTCGCCGCATGTGGAGCTAATCCGCTCGATCTTCGCCGAAAGCGGCCTCGACATCTCCGTTTCGAACGACGTACGCGTGCTCATCTGGCGCAAGTTGCTCGTGAACATGTCCATCAACCCGCTCACCATGCTGCTCGAGGTCAAGAACGGGTTCATCCAGTCCAACCGCCCGAGCTGGGACATCGTGCGCCAGATCGTCGACGAGGGACTAACCGTGGCGAAGGCCGACGGGATCGACTTCGACCGCGAGGAAATCCTTGAGCTCGTTCACAAGATATGCGTCCTCACGCGCACCGGATGTTCCTCCATGTACCAGGACCGCATCCACAAACGCCGCACCGAGATCGACTTCATCAACGGCTCGGTGGTCTCGCTCGCGCGCAAACACGGCATCCAGGTGCCCGTAAACGCCCTGCTCGTCCAGCTCGTCCACGCCGTCGAAGACTCCTGTTCCGGCGAATAAAAAAGGTTCTTCGACGGTTTCTGACAGGAAAAACGGGAGATAATTGAGATGAACCAATGAGATAGGGTTGAAAAAAGCCGACATCGGTACTATTTTT
>CACWOL010000023.1:0-41861 GCA_902762495.1 uncultured bacterium
GTCCATGAGTTCGTCGATGATGCTGAACGCGGCGGGGAT
Source organism: uncultured bacterium (assembly GCA_902762495.1). Classification (GTDB taxonomy): domain Bacteria; phylum Verrucomicrobiota; class Lentisphaeria; order Victivallales; family UBA1829; genus UBA1732. The sequence goes on from CACWOL010000023.1 coordinate 40, forward strand.
CAGCGCGAACGCGCTGTTGAAGATCCCCACGAAATACAGGACCGTGACCCATTTCAGCCCGAACGACCCGGCGAAGATGCCCGCGAGCGCGTACAGCACGAGGATCGGGAAGAGGCAGAGCGTGATGAGCAGGGACACCGCCGAAAGCCCGCGCATGAAGTACGCCGCGGTCAGGAACGGCAGCAGCATGGAGAAGATGCACAGGATCATGACCATGGCGCCTTCGAGCTTGCCCAGAATCACGGCGGACGGCCTGAGCGTGGTCAGCATGGAGTAGTTCAGCTCCTTGTCGGAGCGCTCCTCCGCGAAACGCTGTTCCGCGCCGATCGAGCAGAGCAGGATGGAGAGCCCGGCGCCCGCGCAAACGATGAGGATGAAGAACGCGACGCCCTCGCCCCCGTCGGCGTCGAGCGTCATGGCGGAGGCGAAGAAGAGCGCGACGATGAACTGCACGATGAGGAGCAGCCCCATGAAGATGACCATGCGGCGGTTCTGGAAATACTGGCGCATTTCCTTCACGAAGACCGGGTTCAGGGACTCGCCGAGGTTTTCGAAGAATGTTTTTCCGACCATGTGCGCGCCTCCTTACTGGACCTTGCCCTGCGTGATCTTCATGAAGAGCTCCTCCAGGCCCATCTGGTTCCGCGTGAACGACAGGACGGTGAGCCCGGCGGCGAAGACGGTACCGACGACGCGCGAGACCTCGGCGTCGCTCCCTTCGATGACCGCGTGGACTTCATCGTCGTCGAATAGGTCGACAGAACGCGTGAGCGGGTGTTCGAGGAGTTTCAGACGGACGGGTTCCGCCTCGCCGCGCGGCGTCTTCAGGGTGATGCTGACGCCCTTCGGAACCGACTGCGTCTGCGGCGCGGCGGGGGCGGCGTCCGAGGCGGAGAGGTCGGCGGTTTCGCCGGATTGAGGGGCCGCCGGAACGGGGGCGGGCGCTCCGCCGTTGACCTGCGCGAGGAGGTCGTTCAACGTGCCCGCGGACAGGAGCTTGCCCTGTTCGATGATGACCGCGCCGTCGCAGATGTCCTGAAGTTCGGACAGGATGTGGCTGCTCAGGAAGATCGCCTTCTTCTGGTCGGCGAGGATCTTCAGCAGGGTGCGGAGCTCGTGGCGGGCGCGCGGGTCGAGGCCGGCCGCAGGTTCGTCCATGATGAGGACTTTCGGGTTGTGGATCAGGGCGCGCGCGAGGCTGACGCGCTGCTTCATGCCCTTGGAGAGCGCGTAGAGGAACTTGTTGCGAAGTTCGCCGAGGTTGGTGAACTCCACGATGTCGTCCAGCGCGCGCGTGCGCTCCGCGCCTTTCAGACCGAAACTGCGCGCGAAGAAGTCGAGGTATTCCCAGACCTGGATGTCCTTGTAGCCGGGCAGTGAGTCGGGCATGTAGCCGACCACGCGGCGGACGGCTTCCGGGAAGAGCGTGGCGGACACGCCGTCGTAGAAGACGTCGCCGGAGGTGGCGAGGTCGAGCGTGGCCATGATGCGGATCGTGGTGGTCTTGCCCGCGCCGTTCGGCCCGATGAATCCGAAGATGTTGCCGTCCTCGAACGAGAACGAGATGTCATTGACGGCGACGGTCTTGCCGAAAACGCGCGTGAGATTGCGGACTTCAGTTTTCATGTGGGCTTACTCCTGAAGGGTGAACGTGCCGACGACGAGGTGGCGGACACGGAAGGAAAGCGGGTTGCAGCCGGGCGAGTAGAAGAGCGGTTGGTCGGTCTCGACGATGTACATGCCGGGTTCGAGGCAGGCGGAAAGCGGGGAGACGTCGCCTTTCTCCTTAACGACGGCGAGCGCATCGTGGCGGATGCTTATCGTCGAACCGTTGGAGAAATACCCGTTCGTTTCCGAGCGGGCATTGTTGCCCGCGCCGTTGCTGGTGCCGGGCTCCAGCAGATACGCGCAGACGGTGTAGAACAGCTGGTTGCGTCCGTGACGCCAGACTTCGGCGGGCGAGAGGGCGGAGACCTCTTCCTTCTTCATGCTCGCGAGCTGTGCGTTCAAGGCTGCTTCGGGCGGTTCGGTCCCGGTGTACGGCTTCAGCTCGGCGGACGCGCCGGGCTGAATGACGCCGCCCGAGGGAAGCCAGAGCTTGCCGTCGGGGGTCTTTATGGAGAGAACTTTCACTGGTGCGCCGAGGCCGTTCATGACGGTGAGCGTGCCGGCGGCATTGCGCGAGACTTTAAGCTGTTCGAGGTGTTTTTCCGCGCGGGAAACGCCGTAGACCAGCGGGACGCGCGCCTTGTTCGCGCCGGTCACGACCTGGTCGCGGCCGAGGGAGACGTCCGCATTCTTCGCGCGAGCGAAGGAAACGGTGTCCGAGGGATCGAAAGTCAGCCTGCGGACGGGAAGCGGCGCGTAGAGGCTCACTGCGGCGCGCGTGTACGCCATGTTTTCCTGCTGGTCGAGGAAGGTCATGCCGACGGCGGAGGCGCGGGAGTACCAGCCTTCGAAGAACGTGACGAAGACGATGACGATCCCGACGAAGAGGAACGAGATCACCGGGACGGTCAGCAGGAGCAGAAGGATGCTTTTCTTATGCCTCACGAGGTAGAAATAGTTGACCGGGCCCACGATGACGATGTATGCCAGCAACGCGAGGATGACCACGGCGAACGACACGTTCGGGATGTCGACGCACGGGAGCATCTGGCAGACCATGGCGGGGTTCACGATGAAGAGGTCGGCGTTCTTCAGGTAATCAACGACCGGCTGGATCATGCCGGAGATCATTTTCTGCTCGTTTCCGTTGGGCCGGGGCAAGATGCGTTTTTCTTCCGCATGATCGGGATCGGGCATCCCCTCGGACAGGGAGGCGTTCTGCCGTGGGAGCCCAGGGATGGAAAGGAAGAGGCGTTCGTCGATCACGATGGTCCGCCCGAATCCGCGCGGTACGATGACCGGCACGCCGGGGAATTCCGGCGCGGGGACCCAGTCGGGTGCGCGCGTGCCCTCGGCGACGAAAAGCATCTCGGTCGCGCCCAGCATCACGGCGTCGCGGATGGCGCGTTCGGCGTCGGGCGTGAACTTGTCGGTGGTCTTGCGGATGATGAGGTCCTTCGACTGGTAGAACTGCGGGACGGCGGGCCACTGGACCGTGTCGGAATCGGAGAACCCGCCTTCCAACGAGGAGCGCAAGCCGTATGACCGGTTAATCTTCGTGACGATCCCGCCGAGGAGGGGGCTCAGGACCGGTTCCTCTTCGGTGAACGAGGACGGCGCGGCGTAATAATTCCAATTCTGGCTGCCGATGTCGAAAATGCCGGGCGGCAGCGGCTTGAAAGACCTGCCGTCGACGTAGATGCGCGGGTCGAAGACCTCCATGTTCGTTCCGTTGTCCTGGATACTGCTTGCCGGGACGTAGACGGAAACGGTCTGGATGGAGTTCGCCGGGATCTTCCGCGAGGTCGTGACGGACCGGCTGACCCGGTCGCCGCGCCAGCCGATCGTGTAGTTCATGACGATCTTGACGTCGATCGGCTTCGCGGAATCGTTCTGCACGATGAACTCGCGGACGATCTGGTCGCCGATGGCGATGTTCTGGAAAGGCGCCGGCGCGACGGTGATCTTGACCGGGCCGGACGGGACGGACGGTGCGGATGTCCCCGGCCGTGCGACCGATGTGGGATCGTCGTCGCCCGGGATGCGCTGGGGATCCTGTACCCTGACCGGAGCCGTAGTCGGAAACGCGGCCGGCGCCTGGCTGGTTGCGAAGGAAAAAGCCGCGACTGGCGGCAGGAGCAGGAAAAGCGCCGGCAGGATGCGCCGGAACGCCGATACAATGCGATGCGTCATGGTCGGGCCTCAATCCTTTCCGGCGTTGACGCCCTGCGGCCATTCGATGCCGGCGGGATCGACTTTTTCGAGGAGGCGTGCGGAGAGCTCCACGGGCGTGATCTTGTCGAGCTTCGCCTGATAGTTCAGGATGAGGCGGTGGTTCAGAACCGCGGGCGCCACGCTGCGGACGTCCTCGAACCCGACCGCGGGACGTCCGGCGATGAGCGCGGCGGCGCGGGAGGATTCGGCGAGGGCGATGGCGGCGCGGGGGGAGGGACCGTAGGTCACGAACTTCGTCACGTCCGGGATGGCGGCGGGGTTGCCGGGGTGTCCGGCGGCCACGATGCGCGCGATGTAGTTCGCGACGGATTCGCTGAGGTAGATGCGGTCCATGGCGGCGAAGATGTCGCGGAGTTCCTCGGCGGAAAGCGTCCACTCGGGCTCCGGCGGTTCGCCGCGGCGGCGGTGCGCGATGATCTGCGTGAGGACGTCGGCGTCGACGCCCTCCACGTTGATCTTGAAGAGGAAACGGTCGAGCTGGGCCTCCGGGATCGGGTACGTGCCTTCGAGCTCGATCGGGTTCTGCGAGGCGAGCACGAAGAAGGGATCGGGCAAGGGGCGCGTCTCGCCGAGGAGCGTCACTGCGTGTTCCTGCATGGCTTCGAGCATGGCGGACTGGGTTTTCGGTGACGCGCGGTTGATCTCGTCGGCGAGGAGGATGTTGGAGAAGATCGCGCCGGGCTGGAACTCCATTTTGCGGGAGCCGTCGGGCATGACCTGGAGGATGCTGCCGCCGAGGATGTCGCTGGGGAGCAGGTCGGGCGTGAACTGGATGCGCTTGAACTCGAGGCGCATGAGCTTGCCGAGCGCCTTCACGAGCGCGGTCTTGCCGACGCCGGGGAGGCCTTCGAGCAGGACGTGGCCGCGGCTGAAGATGCCGATGAGGAGGAGCCTGTGGACCTCGTGCTGGCCGAGGAGTATCTTGTCGAGTTCGTCGAGGAGGCGCGCCGCCAGGCTGCTGACGCGGCTGAGTTCTTCGGGTGTCATCAGGGAGGGTTGTTCGGTGTTCATCGCGGGAGTCTGCTCCATGTGGGTATGATGAGAATGTTACGGTTGATCGGGTGAGTTGTTGAAATAGCGCCGGACGGATTCGCGGTGCAAGGGGAGGATGCGCGTCTCGGCGTGCTCCGCGGGCTGGCCCGTGCCGGAAAGCTGTCCGGCCTTGGCGCGTTCGGCGGTCTCCTCGCCGGGCGAGGTGGCGAACTCCAGGATGGAGACGCTCTGTCCGGGCGTGTTGTTGTCGAGTACAAGATCGCGGCGTTCATCGCCGACGTCCTGCGTTTCTCCGGTGAAGTAAAGGAGGGCGTCGCCGCGTCCGCGGGAGATGCCGCGCCTCGGCGCTGTTCGCGTAATCGTCCGCGGTCGCGAGGCCGGTATCGCCGGAACCCTGTCCTTGACCTTGAACTTGTTGGCCTTGTCCTTGCCCCTGCTGTCCTTGCCCCTGCTGTCCTTGCCCCTGCTGCCCTTGACCTTGTCCTTGCCCTTGTTGTCCCTGACCGGACATCTGCCGCATCTGGTCGTTGCGGACCTGCGCGAGTTTTTCGAGACGTTCGCGCAGACTCTGGGCGTTTCCTGCGAGCTGATCGGCGAGCGACTGAAGCTGATCCGGCGTCATGGACGATGCGAGGTTATCGCCGCTCTGCTTCAGAAACTCCGCCAGCGAGGCGTCGTCTTCGGCGAGCTGTTCGGCGAGCTGTTTCAGCTGTTCCAGCGCCTTGGTGCGGCCCTGCACATCGGTCGGCAGGTTCGCGAGCGCGGAGGCGGTCTGCGACAGCTTCTGGAAATTGTCGGCGGAATGCTCCAGCGCGCGGGAGGCGTTGGCGGCGAGCGAATCGGTCAGCTCGCGAAGCGCTTCGATGCCCTCGAACGTCTTCGCCGGGGACGTGCCGGAACTGTTCTCGACGATCTCTTCCAGCTCCTCCTTCGCGGCTTCGATCTCGTCCTGGGGGACCAGCGGCTCGTCTTCGAGGATTTCGAGCTTTTCCTCCAGCTCCTCCTGTTCCTCGTGAATGTCGAGCGCACGCGGGCCGTTCAGTCCGGCGCGGTCCGTATCGACCAGAAACGCCCCCGCGAGGAAGAGCGCGGCGGTCAGAAGCGCGGTCACGCGGGCGGCGGGAAACTCCATGCTCAGTTCGGGGGGCTGCGGAATCCGTATCTTCGACGCCCAGGCGGAACAGTCCGTTTCGAGCGATGCAGCCAGGAATCCGCCGCAGTCCGCATGCGCGTCCAGCCAGACCAGAAGCTTGCGTTTCGGCGGCGTGAGGCGGATCGCCCGGAACCATGCGAGGAACAGCGCGGTCGCCACGAGCATGACAGTCGCGGCGATTACGGCGTTGCGGGGCCATTCCGGGAACGCGAGCCGCCACACGAGCACGACGCCGCCCGCGAGGAAGAGCGCCGCGGCGCAGAACGTCGCGGATTCCCGCAGGAAAAGACGGCTCCGGATGCCGCTGTACAGGGCGTCGACGGGCGCGTTCAGCGCGTGCCCGGATGCCGCGGAGAGACTGGTCTGGTTCATGTGTTTGATTCCGTTCCGTTCATTTCGAGGTAAAAAAGCGGCTAATGTCTTTTGTTTGTAAAATATACTCCCGCACGCGTAAAAAATCAAGACGTTAGTCAAGGAAATGAACAATTTTTCCGAGGGATATTGAATGGAGTTTCCGCCGAATCCGTGCCGCGCATCCGAATCCCGCTTGAAAAATGCCCCGCCGGATGTATATTTTTAACATAACCTTAACCGGAAAGACCGGAATTCGCACCTCAGAATAATAGTCATGGAGCCAGGATGTTCAACGGGAAAAAAGTCGTCGTGGTCATGCCCGCGTACAATGCGGAAAAGACCCTCGAAAAGACCTTCCGCGAAGTCACCGCCCAGCCGTTCGTCGATCAGGTCGTGATCGTGGACGACGCCAGCAGCGACGACACGTGGGCGGCTGCGTCCCGCATCGAAGGCGCCGTGACCTGCCGTCTGCCGCGCAACACCGGCTACGGCGGCAACCAGAAACAGTGTTACAGACTCGCGCTCGAACACGGCGCGGACATCGTGATCATGGTGCATCCGGACTACCAGTACACGCCGCTCCTGATCCCCGCCATGGCCGCGATGATCGGCAACGGCCTGTACCACTGCACACTCGGTTCGCGCATCCTCGGCGGGTGCGCCCTGCGCGGCGGCATGCCCCTGTACAAATACGTCTCGAACCGCATGCTCACGTTCGTGGAAAACGTGCTGATGGGGCAGAAACTCTCCGAATATCACACCGGCTACCGCGGATTCTCGCGCGAGCTGCTCGAGTCGCTCGACCTGAGAGGGAATTCCGACGACTTCATCTTCGACAATGAAATGCTCGCGCAGATCGCGTGGACCGGAGCCGTGATCGCCGAGGTCTCGTGCCCGACCAAGTATTTCGAGGAGGCGTCGAGCATCTCGTTCCGGCGGAGCGTGAAGTACGGATTCGGCTGCCTCGCGGTCGCGCTGCGGTACTGTCTGGCGCGCTTCGGAATCTCAAAATGGCGTCTGCTGGACCCCGCGAACCGGGGTAAATTCGCGCCGGAGATCCTGAGAAAGTCGCTCTGACACATCGGGTTGCAACTATTCTTCAAAAAAACTGGATTTCGGGTTTGACTTTTCTAGATTTGGAGTTATTGTAATTCTGTAATCATTACAAACCGGTGTTTCCCTTTCACCGGAACAGCATTTCCCTAACCAACCCCAACCCACCTCATGCGCTGCCCGGCGCGTGAAAGAAAGGAACCCCATCATGAAGTACGTTTGCCAGGTCTGCGGCTATGTCTACGAAGGCGACAATCCCCCTGAATTCTGCCCCCAGTGCAAGGCTCCCGCCTCCAAGTTCGTCGCCAAGGTCGAAAACGACGGCCCGATGACCTTCGCCACCGTTCACAGCATCGGCGACGGCAAGGTCGACGACAAGGAGATCATGGACGGTCTCCACGCCAACTTCACCGGCGAATGCACCGAAGTCGGCATGTACCTCGCCATGAGCCGCGTCGCGGACCGCGAAGGCTATCCCGAGATCGCCGAAGCCTACAAGCGCATCGCGTTCGAAGAGGCCGAACACGCCGCCAAGTTCGCCGAACTCCTCGGCGAAGTCGTCGCTCCCTGCACGAAGACCAACCTGACCAAGCGCGTGGAAGCCGAACACGGCGCCTGCGCCGGCAAGTTCGAGATCGCGAAGAAGGCGAAACAGCTCGGCTTCGACGCCATTCACGATACCGTGCACGAAATGGCCAAGGACGAAGCACGCCACGGCGCCGCGTTCGCTGGCCTCCTGAAACGCTATTTCAAAGACTGATTCTTTTGAAGTAGGTCTTAGTTTTTTGTCTGTGCCCGCATCCGTAGCAGGATGCGGGCCCTTCATTAACCTTTTTCCCATTTTTTACCGCCCGTGATGACACGCGAATCCAGCATCGAGATCCTGCGGAAACTCGGCATAACGCCGTCGCCGCAGCGCACCGCGATCTACCATTTCCTGCGGACCCACGCGATCCATCCGACCGCCGAAACGATCTTCGAGGCCGTTCGGGCGGAACAGCCCACGCTGTCGCTCACGACCGTGTACAACACGCTGAAACTCCTCGCGGAAAAACACGCCGTGTGGGAGATCACGATCGAGGGCGGCGAACTGCGCTACGACGCCAATATGTGCGAACACGGCCATTTCAAGTGCCTGCACTGCGGCGAAGTCTACGATCTTTTCCCCGACGAAAACGAACCGCTGCTGCCGTCCGTGCCCGGTCTGCCGGAGGGTTTCGTGCTGAAGGAGATCCAGCTCTCCTGCCGCGGCTACTGCCCGAAAACGGACTGCCGTGCGGCTTTAGTTTCTACCTCGAATTTTCAGGCGAAATAGCTTTCCGTGCCGGAGCGAAGCCCGGCACTACCGCAGTGGAGGCGCCGCCTCCCCGAAAACGGACTGCCGCGCCGCGCTCGCCGCATCCTCACCGTTTCAGGCGGAATAACCGTTTTTGAACCGGATCATTCCTCGACGAAGTCCCCTTCATCCTCCTCGTTCCACTCGAACCAGTTATCCTCGCTTCTCACGGCAGCGCCCGGCGGCAGTACCGGCTTTTCCAGCGCTGTGCAGCCGTCGAACGCGGTGCGTCCGAGCGTCTTCAGCGAGGACGGCAGCGTTACGTGCTTCAGGCTCACGCAGTTGCGGAACGCCCGTTCTCCGATTACTGTCACGCCGTCCGGGATGCTGACCTCCTCCAGACTCGTGCAGTTCTGGAACGCGTTGAAGGGGATCACCTTCACCTTCGGCGGGATCGTGATGCTTTTCAGGCTGGCGCAGCCGGCAAAGGCTCCTGAGTTTTCCCGTCCGCCCGTCATCCACTCCGAAGAACCGTAGATCTCCTTGATGGAGTCCGGTAATTCGACGCGTTCCAGCCCGGTACAGCCCCAGAAGAGATTCGACGAAATGATTTTCAGTCCATCCGGCAGCCGCACTTCCTTCAGCCCGGTACACATGGCAAACGCCTCCGTGCCGACCGAGTATTCCCCCACATCCGATGGAACGACGACGCGGCCGTCCGCCGGCGCGGTCACGCAGGAGAGCAGGCGTCTTTTCTCGTAGGGCCTCTTGTAGTAGAGAATGCCGCCCTCGTATTGGATGAACGGGTGATCGTCCGGCACGGTGAGGCGGCAGTTCGTCCCGGAGAAAGCGCCGTAGTCGATATGTTCGATCTGCTTTCCGATCGTGATGGGCGGCAGATTGCGGCATCCCACGAACGCGCTGGTCCCGATCGAGGTCACGCTGTCCGGGATCCTGATGTCGGAGAGACTGGTGCAGCATGCAAACGCCCTGCCGTCGATGATTTTGATCCCGTCCGGGATCACGACTTTCTTCAGGGAGGTACACCCGGCGAACACCCTGGGGTAGATCGCCTGCGTGTGAAAATCGACATAGCCCCGCCCCTCCTGGAGGACCCTCCGCTGTCTCGCTTCTTCATTGTGCTCCTCTTTCGTCATCGCTCTCGCCATCGCGGCGGGAAGCCGGAATTCCTCCAGACTGGAGCAGTCCATAAACGCTTCCCTCTCGATCGTCATCAGATTGTCGGAAACGTCGACTTTTCGCAGGGAGGTGCAGTAACTGAACGCGCCTTCGCCGATCAGCCTCACCTTGTCCGGGATACGGATGGAAGTCAGAGCGGAGCATTTGTAAAATGCACGATCTTTGATCATTTCCAGACTGTCCGGGAGCACGACTTCCCTCAGATTGCTGCAGCCGTAGAAAGTCGAGTTATCAATTAACTTCACGCCCTCCGGGATGCGGATGCTTTCCAGCGCCGTGCAACCCGCGAACAGGACGTCCGGGAGCGTCTTCGTGCCGGAGGGCAGCCGGACATCCCTCAGATTCTCGCAGCCCTCGAAGGCTCTGGAGTATATCTTCGTGACGCTGTCCGGGATGCTGATGCTGCGGACATACTTGTTTTGCCGGAAACCGCCGTGAAGCTCCTTTGCACCGTCCGGGATGATGTAGTACCGGTATTGCAGATACGGCAGGATCCACGGGATCTTTTTGGTCAGGGAGAGTCCGGCGATGTATTCCCCGAGGGGCGAATACGGCCTGGCCACGGAGCTGTCGATCACTTTCGTTCCCGCCGGGATGCGGCAGTAGTACAGGTGGAAATAAAGTGCCATCCCCCCTATGGCCAATACCAGCAGAAGGATCATGAGAAGATGCGAAAGCTGCTCCGCGACTCTGGTGAACCGTTCGCGCGAGGTGTTGTCTTCTTTGGGGGAATCCGCGTGTGCGTTCATGGCGGGGCCTCTGTCATCGGGTTGCGGACGGGGCGGTTGGAGTTGCCGCGTCCTTCTGTTCGGACGGGGGGCCGTCGGTGAAGAGCCAGTATTGTTCGCCGGCGACGGCGGTGAAGCGGATGCGCGGGGACCGGTAGACCTCGGTGAAAACACGGCTGCGATCCTTGTTTACGAGCTTGATCGGGTTTGTCCACAGCGCCTGCAGATATCGCATGCTGCACACGAAATAATGCGGCCCGGGCGCTTCAAGAACCGGTTCCCAGATCGGCGAATACATGAAGCCCGTCTGGTCGATGAGCGTGATGTATTCGTCGTTCTTTTCCCGGATCCAGTCCGGCACGATCAGGACGCTTCTGCGCTGAACCTCTTCGAGCGACCAGTCGAGCGGGCAGAACGTGAAATACCTGCCGGATTCCACGCAGTAGAATTTGAGGCCGGGCGCGTAGGCCGAGATCACGGCGTCCGTGATGCCGTAGTACGGGAGGACGACGGTCGAGCCGGGCGGGAGGGTCTTCGTGAGGTATTCGCCCATGTTCTTCGCGCCGGAGAAGGGATGCCGGAAATCCTGCACGGCGAACGAGACGCACGCGGGAACCGTGAAGCAGACGTAGATGGCGAGGAGTTCCGCGAGGCGGCGTTTCAGAGGCGGCGGCTTCGGACCGTCCAGCAGGCGGAAGAACGCTCCGGGCGCGGCGGAATCCTGTTCGGCGGGATTCTCCAGCAGGACCCAGCAGCAGAACACGAACGTGAGGAAGACCAGATACGCGCGCTGCGGCAGGAAATAGAAAAGATACATCGCGAAGGCGATCATCCACAGGAACGACGCGAGGCAGACCAGCGCCATGCGGCGGGACACGCGGTACAGCGAGAGCATCGCGACCGCGAAGAACGTCAGGAAAACGAAGTCGAGGAAGAGCTGGAAATGCGACTGGAAGGGGTGTTCGTGCGGCGGCAGGACGAAGTAGATCGCGCAGAAGAAGACGGCGGCGAGCGCGAGATACAGCACGAGCGTCCGGCGGCGCCGGACGAACCACGCGATCAGGACGATCAGGAGCGCGACCCAGAGGTATTCCAAAACTGGCATGCTCACGTTCGCGACTTCCTTGGAACATCCCGCGAAATCGACGAGCGAGGTGGCGAGGCGTTCGAAGAAATTCATCTTCAGCGGCCAGAACCTCTGGTTGCCGACCGAACGCGCGTTCAGCATGCCCGGCGCGACCTGGAGGAATCCGAACAGCGCCCCGGCGGCGGCGACGCAGAGCCCGGCGACGATGCGGCGGAGTTCGCGACGGGGGAGCTCCGCGCGGAGTTTCCACGCGTCGAACGCCCAGAGTACGAAGATAATGCCGCAGAACCCCTCGAAATACGCGTGCGTATTCGTCAGGCATGCGATCAGAAGCCCGTAGAGCAGGGGGCGTTTCAGGCGCGCGGGATAGCTCGCCGCGAGAAGAAAAAGCAGAAGCGGAATCGGGGCATAGCACCGTGCCACCACCGGATACCAGAAAAGCATCCCGGCGGAACTCAAGATAAGGGCTTTCACGGGGAGCGTGAACGGCGCGCGGAACACGAAGAACGCCCCGGCGGCGGCCATGAACGCCCAGGAAAGGAGGTTCATGCAGAGGACCGGGCCGCCGTGTGCCGCGAAGACGTGCAGCATGAGATACCACGGCACGAAATGGCCTTCCCAGCGCATCATTTTGAAGATTTCCGGGACGGTGCAGTCGCGCGCGATGAGCCACGCCTGAAGTTCGTCCGCCCAGGGCTCGTGACGGAGCGTCAGCACGAACGTGACCGCGGCGTAGGCGAGGAAGAGCGCCCAGCGGAGAACGAGGTCGAGCTTGCGGTTGCGGTCTTCGTCCGGCATGGCGGGTCAGTCCTTTGTTTGCGGAGGCGAGGGAGCCTTGTTTTTGTACGCGTTGTCGAACAGGAAGAAGAATCCGCCGAAGAGTCCGCCTGCGATGATGACGCCGGTCATGACGAGCGTCGGGGCGAGGGCGGCGACGGGGCAGTCGGGGAGTTCCGCGAGGGCCGCGCCAAGGATGGCCGCCACAAAGTAGTCGCGCAGACCGATGCCGGACATGGTGAGCGGGATGAGCCCGGCGATGTTTCCGACCGTGATCGCGGCGACGATGGGGCCGAAGAGGGGCGCGAGCGAGGACGAGAACGCGAGGCAGACGCAGTAGAAGCACAGACCGAGCACAAAGTTCACGCCGAGGATGCTCGCGATCACGCACCACACGATCTCCTTCGTCGCGCCGCTGTAGGAATCCAGCGCGTTCAGGAGCTTCGTCGAGAATCCGCGCGAGAGCTTCGCGCCGAGGTCTTCGCCCCAGCGGAAGAATGCGATCTTTTCAAGCTGTTTGTGCAGGAAGATCACGGCGGCGGCGAGGAGTCCGGCGGCGGACGCGCCCAGCAGCGCGAACGTCAGGAGTTTCGCGCGCGGGTCGGCGGCGTCGAGGTAACGCCACGCGAAGGGCAGGGCGAGGAACACGGTCAGGAAGATGCCGATCATGCCCGTGAACCGGTCCATCAGGATCGTGAAAACGCCGTCGAATTTCTGTCCTTTCGGCACGCGGTACGCCAGAAAGCCCGCCCGGATCACATCGCCGCCGATCGCGCCGCCGGGCATCACAAGCGAGAAGAAAAACGACTGCGTGGTGAGGGAGAATGCGGAGAAGAGCGAGCACGGGATCGCGCGGTACGCCAGCAGAAGCCGCCAGCGCCAGGCGTTCACAAAGAGATGCACGAGGTACAGCAGGAACGCCGCGCCGAGCCAGAACCAGTTCAGCCCGGAGAAGTCGACGCCGTCGAACGTGCCGTGTTTTTTCGAGGTATAGACGAGCACGGCAACGATGCTCGCCGTGACGAGGATTTTGATTGCATATTTCAGGAAGACGACCGCCTTGTTCGGGGCGGATTCCTCCGGCATGGAATCGGGTGCGGCGCATCTGGGGGCTGTCTGCGCGGCGGGCGCGGTGTCATTCTTCGAGTTTTTCGTCATTTTTTCCGATTCCGGTTTGCAGTTTCCGCGTTTCGCGACTATATTTTTCTTTAGAAACGGTTTGAAAAATATACTTCGTTTTCACTCATTTTTCAAATCGAAACGGGAATTTTTAAGGAGTATGAACTTGAACGGTCCCACGCTCAATTTGCTATTCATCGGAGATATCGTCGGCAAGGGCGGCCGCAAGGCGGTCAAGGCGCTTGTGCCGCGGCTGAAACAGCAGTATATGTGCACGTTCGTGGTCGCGAACGGCGAAAATTGCGCGGCGGGCGCGGGTATGAACAAGTCCTGCCTGGGCGAGATGGCGGACGCCGTGGACGTCTTCACGTCCGGCGACCACACCTGGGACCGCAAGGAGTTCGAGGACGAGATACGCGGCATGAAGAACGTGGTGCGTCCGGCGAATATGAGCAAGCTTCAGCCCGGACGCGGCTGGCTATACACGCGCAATCCGGCGGGCGGCGAAGTGGCCGTGATCTCGCTGGTCGGCAAGGTCTTCATGAAGGACAGCGCGTACTGCCCGTTCGAGACCGCCGAACAGATCCTCACGCAGATACCGATCACATGCAAGTGCATCATCGTGGACATCCACGCCGAGGCTACAAGCGAAAAGGCCGCGCTCGCGTGGTTCCTGGACGGACGCGTCACGGCGGTGCTCGGCACGCATACGCACGTGCAGACCGCCGACGCACGCATCCTGCCCGGCGGAACGGCGTTCCTGAGTGATGTCGGCATGGTCGGCGCGGCGGATTCGATCCTCGGGCGCGCCGTGCCGGACGTGATCGCGAAATTCCGGACCGGGATGCCGCACAAATTCCCCGTGGTGGAGACCGGGATCCGTCTGGACGCCGCCGTGATCCGCTACGACATGCAGACCGGCAAGGCGATCGAGATCAAACCCATCTCTGTCATGTATGACACCAACGAACTGAACTGATTTTTTGAGACAATAGGAGATACCCCGATGCAGAAACCCGAAATCGACTGGAAACGCGCCGACATTTTGATCCAGCTTGCCCTCGAGGAAGACCTCGGCGACCTCGGAGACACCACCACGAATTCGGTCATCCCCGCGGATCTGAAGACGACCGCCGTACTGATCGCGAAAGAAGACCTCATCTGCGCCGGACTGCCCGTCGCGGAACGCCTGTTCCATACGCTCGACCCGGACGTCGTGTTCACGGCGAAAGTGAAGGAGGGCGAGGCGTGCCCCCGTGGAACGATCATGGCGGAGATCTCCGGCCCGGCGCGTGTGCTGCTGACCGGAGAACGTACCGCGCTGAACTTCCTTCAGCGTCTGTGCGGCGTTGCGACCGCCTCGCACAAATATCAGGAACTCGCCGGGAATCGTGCGAAAATCCTTGACACGCGCAAGACCACGCCCGGCTGGCGCAACCTCGAAAAATACGCCGTGGCCGTCGGCGGAGCGTTCAATCACCGCATCGGCCTGTACGACCGCATCATGATCAAGGATAACCACCGCGAGCTCGCCGGGATGGAAGGGAAGGGCGGCATCCTGCGTTCCGTTCGCCGCGCCCGCGAGATGTATCCGCAGCTTGAGATCGAGGTCGAGGTGGATTCCCTCGACGAACTCGACGAGGCCCTGCTCTCCGGCGCGGAGTACATCCTGCTCGACAACATGGACAACGAGAAGGTCGTGAAGGCGGTCGGGATCGCCCGCAACAAGGCGCGTCTGGAGGCCAGCGGAAATGTCACGCTCGCCCGTATCCCGTCGCTGTCCGAGACCGGCGTGGACTTTATTTCGTCCGGCGCGCTCACGCATTCCGTGAAAGCCTGCGACATCTCCATGGACATCAGGATCCCGGAGGCCTGACACAGCAAGCGCGGAGGACGGATTCTCCTCTGCGCTCATGCCCTGTTTCGCAGCAGGGAATAAAACGTGAGCCGTTGACGCTCGCGCACAAGGATTTAATCTATCCTGCCCTTTATTTCTTCGGCAGATTGTCAAGCACGATCCGCGGAGGAGCGCAGAATTTCTTTGTGAGCTCGCCTAATCTTGTCGCGACGGGTTTCGGAAGCGGTTTTCTAAGCATACCGTAATATCTTCCCATCGCGTTGATGAACTGAAGTTCTTTTGTCGGAGACTGCCCTTTGAATCGCTCGACGGCGGCCTGGAACGTTTCCATGAATTCATCGTGCCGCTTCGCCATGGCGAGAAGCAGGAGTTTGTGTTCCCATGCGCCGTAGTCGTCCGGTGCGATCTCGCATGCCCTGTTGACGATCGACATCGCAAGGCCGGTTTCCTTCTGCCGGAGGAAGACCGCCGCGCCCATCAGGCCAAGGACCCAACGGCGGTTTTCGGGCGTAAGCTTCGGCGGGTTGTTGGCGAGGATCCGTTTGTAGAGCGCGGGCTGCTGTTCGGTCATGTAGGCCGCCATCCAGCGGAACGGATTCTGGTTTTCGTGGTGGAAGAGGCGCGAATTCTGTTTGTCGTGAACGCGGTAGAGCAGACGCGGGGTTTCTTCGTCGTAATGATATTCGGTGTCTGCGCCGAGGCGGATCATGAGGAAGACGTCGTCGTTGATGGCACAGCCGGGAACGGGCTTGAAATAATCGTGCGCGGCGAGGACGTCGGCACGGATGACCATGGCGTTGATATTGATCTTCGGTGCGAAGAAGGCATTGAATTCGGAAAGACTTCCGCCGTGGACTTCACCGGTAAGCCCCTTGCTGTTGAAGAGGAATTTTCCGGAGTAGCTGGCCCCGTACTGCGGATTCGCATCCATCATGGCGATCACGCCGCCGAGATCGAACGGGAGCATGATGTCGTCCTGGTCGAACGAGAGGATGTAGCGTCCGCGGGCGGCCTTGCACATTTCCGTGCGTGCGTTTCCTACGCCGAGATTGTGTTCGGAACGCATCTTGCGGACGATGGACGGATAGCGGACCGCGTATTCGTCGATGATGCTCTGGGAATCGTCGGGCGAACAGTCGTTGAACAGGATGACTTCCGTGCTGCCCTGTGTCTCCGCGACACGGATCACGGAGTCGAGCGTGATCCGGAGATACTCCGGATTCGCCCGGTAGACGGGGAGCAGGATCGTGGCGTCACATCGCTTTGCCGGGATCAGCGGAGCTTTTTTTTTTCCGTTTTCGGCGGGAGCTCCATCAGTGTGCTGGCGACTTTGCCCGCCGGCGCATCCGAACGAAGATCGCTCAAAACATCTTTTTCATTCAATGCCGCAACGTGTTCCTGGAAGACGGGAATCCGCATGATGGTCTCCTGCACCATTTTCGGCGTGATGGTCCTGGTGCATTCGATCTCGCGCGGGGTGCCGACGTGGCGCGGACACCAGACAGGAGCCTTGGAGTCGAAGAAGAAGTTTGTGTCGTTCCAGCAGCCATGGCAGAAGAGGAAGTTCGTGACGCGGTAGGGCGTCGGGAACTCGCAGTTCGGCATGGTGAAGCCGGAGATCATAACG
Organism: uncultured bacterium; assembly: GCA_902762495.1. Taxonomy (GTDB): domain Bacteria; phylum Verrucomicrobiota; class Lentisphaeria; order Victivallales; family UBA1829; genus UBA1732. Next base: position 17,108 of record CACWOL010000023.1, read on the forward strand.
ACCGGCACGTTGCAGTTCCATGCAAGCCAGCTGAGGCCGCTGGGAAGTCCGACGAAGAAATCGGCGTGCTCCAGATAGTGGATGCGTTCGGCAATCGGAATCCTGCCCGAAAGGTCTTCCGCCTCGGTCGGGATATGGTACACGTGGTTATCCTTGAAATAAAGCTCTTTGTCGCGGTCGAGCACGAAGACGCGGTAGCCGTAGGACTTGAGCCAGCGGATGAGGATATTCCATCCGTCCGGGTCCTTGAGAGAGGGATCGGAACGGTAATTCCAGTATTTCGTCGGATTCGTTGCCATCGTGGAAATGCACACATACGACTCTTTGACCGGACGCGGCGAGCCCAGCGGGAGGCGGCAATGGAGGTCTTCGAGCGGGAGTCCGAGGATCTTTGCCACGGTCTTCTGCATGCCAAGATGCTGGTGTTCGACCGGACGCCACGGTTTGCGGTCCGCTTCGAAGATCCCGCAGAAATAGATCGCGTACGCGGTCCGAAGGACGGGTTTCGTGGCGAGCGGAATGAACTTGAGTCCGGGGTAGAGCGGCTGAACGAGGCGCATCATCCATTCGCCGAGGACCGCCGAGACCTTTGCCTTGCGGAGCAGACGGAATTTCTCAAGATAAGGCAGCCAAGCGAGGTTGTCGCCGAGTCCGCCGTCCGGTATGATGATGCAGACTTCCTGCCCCTCGCAGTCGTAGTCATGCTCGAAAACAAGCTTGTCTTCCAGGTAGACTTCGAGGCGATAGCGTACATAATACTTGTTCGCGCCGACGAAAAACTCGCCGCTCTTGTGCGTGTGTTCCTCCAGCATCATACCGCTGTCCAGGTCGTACACGCGCAGTTTGTATTGCTTGTTTCCGGCGGGGAATTTGACACGGTATCCGTAGGCGAAGTCGAAGCGGATGCCGGTTTTTTCGTCCTTGATCAGGGGAATTTCGGCCATGGAGATGCGTGCTCCGATCGAACTGCGCGGATCGGGTCCGATTTCCGGTCCGATGGGAGGCGGAGCGGCGTTCTTTTTTCCCGCTGCATTGCTTGCCCGGACATTGCCCATTGGTATGATGGGGTTCTTGATGGTATAGGAAACACTCTTTCTCGTTGAAGAGGCCGAAGAATCTTTTTCGTTCATAGGATATCCAATCAAGGCGGAAACGGGAGTGCGGTCCGCCTCCTTCCGGCAGCTCGCGAACCCCGTTTTTCAGGTTGTTTTTGTTGATCTTTTCTCTACTTTAGCATCATATCCGCTTTTTTTCAACCCCGTGAAGCGAAAAAAAGGCAAAATAATCAGAAGGAAAGGATTCGTTCCTGACAACCGGGGGAGGCGGATTACGGTTTTTCTTCTTCCGTACATTCCGCCGTAAAACGAGGAAAAACACGCGGAAGGATTGAATTTTGAACAAAAAATGCTACATTATAAGGTCAAAAACAACGGAACACTTTACGAACAAACCGGGATTAGGATAAACCGAATGGAACAATGGCAGAAAAGTCTGGAAAACGCTCTGACCGATGCGTCCGAACTGGCGAAACGGTTTGACCTCTCCGAGGAGACCGTCCGCCGCGTATCCGCCGTGTTTCCGTTCCGCATCACGCGTTACTATCTTTCGCTGATCCGTGCGAAGGGCGATCCGATCTACCGCCAGTGCGTGCCCGACGAGCTGGAGCTCCTGGAGAGCGGCGACCTGATGGACGATCCGCTCGGCGAGGAAGGCCTGACCCCGGCTCCGTGCGTGGTGCACCGTTACCCGGACCACTGCCTGCTGCTGGTGTCGAACTGCTGCGCCTGTTACTGCCGGTTCTGCACGCGCAAACGCAAATTCCGCACGCCGATGTGCGTGGACGAGGCAAACGTGAGCCGCGGCATCGAATACATCGCCTCGAATCCGGCCATTCACGACGTGCTGGTGTCCGGGGGCGATCCCTTCCTGCTGGACACGGACCGGCTGGATTCCATCTTAAGCCGGCTCCGCGCAATCGAACACGTCGATTTCATCCGCATCGGCACGCGCACGCCGTGCGTCCTGCCCGAACGCATCAACCGCCGTCTCGTTTCCATGCTCCGGCAGTACCATCCGCTGTACATCAACGTGCATTTCAACCACCCCGACGAGATCACGCCACAGTCCGCGGCCGCGCTGATCAGGCTCGCCGACGCCGGGATCCCGCTCGGCAGCCAGACCGTTCTGCTCCGCGGAGTGAACGACGATCCCGAGGTGATCCGGCTCCTGATGCGGAAACTCCTCGTCGTGCGCGTGAAGCCGTACTATCTCTTCCAATCCGACCTGATCTACGGCACGGAGCATTTCCGCACGCCGCTGTCGACCGGGCTGGACATCATGAAGAAACTCCGCGGCTGGACTTCCGGCATGGCGGTGCCGCATTTCGCGATCGATCTGCCGCGCGGCGGCGGGAAGGTCCCGCTGATCCCGGACTATCTGGAAAAGGTCGAGGGGCGCGCGTACACGTTCCGGAATTTCCGCGGCGTGCCGTACTGCTACCCGGACATCGAGGACTGAACGATCCGGTCCTTTTCTCGTTTTTTTTGTGCGGACGATTGTTCCTGTGTTTGCGTCCAATCGGATTGTCTCCGCGTGAAAAAGCCCCGTTTCCGAGCTTGTTTTTTCTCCTGTGCCGTGCTACATTGTAAGCATCCGGCGACTGGCATTCCACGGGGGGAGGCGGTGCGCCGGACCATTCCAACAAAGGGGGATCATATGAAACGAACTTTGATTGTCGCCGCAGCGGCGGTGGCGGCGGGGCTTGCCGCATCGTATCTGACCGGGGCCGACGGCACAAACGCACCTCAGACTGGTACAACGGGGACGCCAAAGCCCATGACGGACGCCCAGCAAGTCATGCAGGCTCCGGCGCTTGAGACGGTGGAGTGCAGCGAAGGATACATCCTGCTGATGCCGTGCCCGGTGTGCCACACCTGTCCGGTCTGTCAGGCGAACTGCGGCACCGCGCACGCGCTGAAATGCTGCCTCGGAAACAAAACGCCGACGTTCAACTCGGCGACGGGCACAACGTCCGGCGGGCAGACGTCCGGCACGCCGATAAAACAACACATCATGACCAACAAGGCCGAAGCCGTGAAGCATGCCGCGGGACATTCCGCCGCTCCGCAGACCGACACCGCCACAATGAGCGTGATCGAGATCGAATCCAACTGATTACTGAACACAAAAGAAGCCTCCGCCGCTGAATTTGCGCCGGAGGCTTTTTTTGTTCGACAGGAAAGATCAGTCGAGCTTCACGTGATTGCGGAGCGGGGCGGGACCACCGTTCGGGAGAACGTCCGGCCCCTGGATCGGGCCGTTCTTGTCGAGCTCGCGGAAGAGCGCCTCGCGTTCCTCATCGGAAAGGTTGTTGAGGGGATTGTCCCCGCGGCGGTTGATGCGTCCGGCTCCCCACGGATTCCGGTTTGCCGTGGCTGGATCGATGATGCCGGGGGAGGAATACTTCTCCCAGGATTCTTCGAGTTCCTTCTGCTGTTTTTCGAACTCTTCCTGTTCGGCCTTTTCTTTCGCGGCCTTTTCCTCGGCTTTCGCCTTGGCTTCGGCTTCCATTTCGTCCTTCACGGCCTTGGCGGTTTCGGGGAAATCCTTGTCGAGTCCCTTCACGGCATCCTGAATTTTTTCGAGGAAGAGGGCCGAATAGCCGACCGTTTTCCAGAGTTCCTTTTCGCCGTCGGCGGAGAGGACGAGGATGGTCGGGTATGCCTCGACGGAGAACTTCTTCGCGAGGTCGTTGTTCTGCTTCTTCACGCCGTCGTCAAGCTTGGCGTCACGCGGAAAATCGAGGAAGAGGGTTACGAGGTGCTTCTTCGCGAAGTTCTTGAACGAGGGCTGGAGCAGGATATTCTTTTCGAGCTGCTGGCACGGCGGGCACCAGTCGGAACCGGTGAAGAGCGCGAGGATCGGTTTCTTTTCGGCCTTGGCCTTGCCGACGGCGGCGGTGAAGTTGTCCGTCCAGCCTGCGGGCGTCTTGCCGGGCGTGAATTCCACATCGTGTTCCTTGAGATACTTCTCGGCCTCGGCTTCGACCTGGGCGGCGCGGATGCGTTCGCCCATTGCCTTGGCGCGGGCACGGTCACGTTCGAGGATCTGACGCAGCTGGTCGCCGGAGAGCGAATTGCCGGAATTTGTGAGGGGTACGGTGATCGCGGTGGTCTTCGTGTCGGCCTTCTTTTCGTCGGCCTTCTGGGTGTCGGCCTTTCCCTGCGCGGCCTTCATGCGTTCCTGGATCATTCTCACGCGTGCCTCGTCGCGTTCGAGGATCTGGCGCATCGTATCGCCGTCCAGTTGGGATTCGGCGGGCGCGCCCGTTTGGGTCCAGTTCAGGTCGAGCGTAACGAAGCCGCTGCCCTGCTGGTTGGCCTGCGCGAAGGCGGGCATGGTGGTGAGAAGTGCGGCCGCGGAGGCCGCTGCGAGAATCGTGGCTTTATTCATTTCGGAGTCCTTCCAAAGAATGAAAATATGGTTGAAAACGGTTTTTGTTTTGCAGATTAGACGTCGGATGACAGTATTATCTTAGCGCATTTTTGAAAAAAATCAAAAAAAACATGGAAAAAAGTCGAAAAAGCGCGCGAAAAGGCTGTTATTGTCTTATAATGCGGACGGGAACGCCGCGGCGGCGGATTCGACGGCGGCGGACAGTTTCGCCAGCATGGAGAGGATGCTGCAGAGCATGGCAGCGGTGAAGAGAACGGTAAAAAGAGAAAGTTTGCTCATGGTCGATGGCTTCCTTGTTGAAGAATTGATTGTTTCAAAAAGATGTTTTCAATAATTGGATGCCTGAGGGTGCGTATTTCTTAGCGCAAAACGGAAAAAAGTCCGCAAAAAAGACTGCGGCACATGAATTCCAGCTTGAAAAAACCGAGGACTGCCGTTATTGTATTAGAAGCTTCGGAAAATGCGGGAATCCGCTGTTTTCAAGACAGGCAATATCAGGAGAAACTATGAAGGTTCTTATCGTGGACGGGCAGGGCGGCGGTGTGGGGCGTCAGCTCGCGGCCCAGATCAAACAGGCGTTCCCCGACGTCGAACTCATGGCGGTCGGCACGAACACCATCGCCACGTCGGCGATGCTGAAGGGCGGCGCGGATACCGCGGCGACCGGAGAGAACGCCGTGCTCGTGGCTGCCCGGAAAGCCGATGTCATCGTCGGTCCGCTCGGGATCGTGGTGGCGGATTCTCTGGGCGGGGAGATCTCGCCCGCGATGGCGAATGCCGTGGCGCAGTCGAACGCGAAACGGATCCTGATCCCGTTCAAGCAGTGCGACAACGTGATCGTCGGCGTGTCCGATTACACGCTGGGACATTTGATTCAGCAGGCCGTCGACGAATTGCGGAAAATCCTCGCTTGATTTTTTTCGCGAATCATGATATAGTATAGTCGTGTTTATGAACCGGGGCGGCAGAAGCCGCTGTGAGGAATGCAGAAGCGTTCCGGTTCCGGATTCGCAAAATCTTTGATTCTCAACGCCTCATGAAGAGGTGATCTGTTTCCGGAAAGCGGAAACGCTTCCATTTTATTTCAGGAGGTCAAAATGGCTTGTTTCAGTGCTCCCCTCGCAGCCGCGATCGCAACCGGCATCGTCCGCCGCGGCATGGCGGCAAAAAATGTCGAACAGCCCGGAACCATCAGCTGGGCCACGAAGCTCGGCTGGCTCGAAAAACTCTTCTTCGGCGGATGCGTCCTGCTGGCGTTCGAACATGTCTGGCACGGCGAAATCATCTTCCAGTTCCCGTTCCTGACCGGAGTCCGCGACGGCAACGGCGCCGAGGTTATGCAGGAGATCATTACTGTCGGCGGCGCTATGACCGCCCTGATCGTCGCCGTTTGGATCGGCATGCTCATCGCCTCCTCGCTTATCGTGAAGCGCGGCAAAACCGCGGAAGCGGAGGTCTGACCATGTGTCTGATCCTGACTGCCATCGCGGCCGTGGTCAGCACCGCGGTCTGGTACGCCTCGAAGACGATGCGCGATATGAAGATCAGCGTACTGTGCTGGCTCTTCTGGGGCGCGGCCATCATGTGGTTCGTCGACCTGGTGTTCGAGTACGCGGAAGAAGGCGCGAAAGTCTTCGAACCCGCGTTCGCCGACGTGCTGAACGATTCCCTGCTCGGCTTGGCCGTGATCACGATCGCGCTCGTGATCTGGACCGCCGTGTTTCTCGTGTGCGATCCGAACGGCGTGGTGCGTTCGGCCCTGCTGAAGAAGAAATCCTGAGCGGAATAATCCGCTTCAAAAAAAGCATTCGACCTCATCGGAAGCGTTCCGGTGAGGTCGATTCGTGTCGGAAGGTGAGGGGGACAAAACGGAAGCGCGGCTTATGGCCACCAGCGTTTGATCGTGCCGATTACGAAGAGCGCGGCGATTGCAAGTGGAAGCAAGGAGAAGATGTAGTAGCGTGTCCACACGGGAAGCTTCATGCCTTCGCCCATATTGGCCTCCGCGAAGAATCTCTTCCAGCCCCAGGCGGCCGGGAGTCCGCAGAAGATCACGATAAAGACCGAACCGAGCGGGAGCAGGATGTCGCTCACGATGTAGTCCTCCAGATCAAGGAACGTGGAATTGCCGCCGAGCGGATGGATGCCGCTCAGGAGGTTGAACCCGAGGGCGCAGGGAAGGGAGAAAATGAAGATGACGACCGTATTTGCGAGCGCGGCTTTTGTGCGGGAATAATGCAGTTCATCGATCATGAACGCGATGAGATTTTCGAAGACCGCCACGACCGTGGTGAACGCCGCCGCGCTCATGAAGAGGAAGAAGAGCGCTCCCCAAAGACGTGGCCAGGCCATATGATTGAAGATATCCGGGAGAGAAACGAAGACGAGGCTGGGGCCGGAGGAAACGTCGATGCCGTAGGATTTGCATGCGGGGAAGATCACGATGCCGGCGAGCACGGCGACGGCGGTATCAAGCGAAATGATGATCAGGGATTCTTTCAGCAGAGAATGTTCGCGTCGGATGTAGCTGCCGCAGATCGTGATGGCGCCGACCCCCAGGCTGAGCGTGAAGAACGCCTGTCCCATCGCAGCCACAACGACCTCGGAAAGCCCCGTTTCGCGGACCGCGTTCATGCTCGGCATGAGGTAGAATTTCAGACCTTCCTTCGCCCCCGGCAGGAAGAGCGCCCGGCAGCACAGGACCAGGAGCAGGACGAACAGTCCGCCCATCAGGAACTTCGTGACACGTTCCACGCCGTTTTTCAGCCCGGCGCCGCAGACGGCGGACCCGGCAACGACCGTGATGAGCATGAAGAGGACGTTTTTCCACGGGCTGGCGACGACCGCGCCGAAATGCTGCCCGATCTCTTCCGTGTTCAGCGTGGAGATCCCGGTGAAGAGATAGTCGAACGTGTAGCAGAGCATCCAGCCAGTCACGGTCGTGTAGAAGATCATGAGCACTGCGGATCCGGCGCAGAAGATCCCGGCGGGTATCTGCCAGCGTTCCGGGCGGGAATGCGTCAGCACCTTCGCCGCGCCGAACAGCGTGCGTTTGCTTGAGCGCCCGATTGCGAGTTCCATGATCATCAGCGGCAGTCCCATCGCAACGAGGAAGAAAAGATAGAACGCCACGAAGCACGCGCCGCCGTATTTGCCCGTGACATAGGGGAAACGCCAGATGTTGCCGAGACCGATGGCGCATCCGGCGGTGAGGAGAATGAACCCGAGGCGGGAGCCGAGCGATTCGCGTTTGTTGTCAGGCATGGGGAAAGCCTTTCGGAAGAGAAAACTTGAGCGTTGAAAAGGAGACGATTATTTCTTTTCGTTGTCCTCGCCGTTGCCTTCGCCGTTGTCGCCGTTGTCGTCTTTCCTGTTTCCGGTCAGCTTGAGAACGAGCGCGAGGGTGTTGATGATAAAATAGACCAGCAGACCGTAGCCGAGCAGTTTGTAGCCCATCGCAAGCCCCCAGATCACACCGATGGCGAGAAGGATGTCTATCACGATAAGACTGAGCAAGTTTTTATCTTTCATGGGAACTCCTGTTTCCTGAAAAAAAGCCTGAGTGAAAAAACGTTAAAAAATGTATCACGTTCGGGCGGAAAAGTCAAGAAAACAAAGCGTTTTTTACGGAAAATGGCGTCAGGAGAACCGCCCGGTCCCTCGCATATACATGCGTATGTGTGTCTTTTTTTAATGCTTTTAAGAAAAGCGGCTTGAAAAACATCCCGTCCGGGGGTATATTATATGCTTACAACCCGAAAAGCGAATGGGCTTTTGGGCGGATTGGAAACCAATAAACCAACAACCAAACCAGGAAACCAAACCACTATGAGCGAAGAAAAGAAACAGGATGCACCCGTGCAGAAGAGCTACGTCATCATCGACGACAAGCTGACGATGGAAGATCTGCTGAGCGGACAGACCAAAACCGATTTCAAGGTCGACTCGATCGTCACCGGCACGATCGTCGAAAAGCGCCAGGACGGCGCGCTGGTCGACATCGGTCTGAAGGCCGAAGGGTTCATCCCCTACACCGAGTTCAAGAACTGGGAAGAAGTCAACCTGAATGATCAGATCGACGTCTATCTTGAAGAGCTCGAGAACGAACAGAACCAGCCCGGAATCAGCCTGCAGAAGGCGGCCTTCATCCAGACATGGAAGAAGATCACCTCCGACTTCGGCGAAGGCAGCGTGATCCGCGGCAAGATGAAGAAGAAAGTCAAAGGCGGCATCCTCATCGACCTCGACGGCGTGGAAGCATTCCTCCCCGGCTCCCAGATCGATATCGGCCCCGTCAAGAACCTGGACGACCTCATCGACCAGGAATACGATTTCAAGATACTCAAGATCAACCAGGAACGCCACAATATCGTCGTTTCCCGCCGCGAACTGCTCGAAGAATCCCGCAAGGATATGCGCGCTCAGTTCCTGAAGGAAATGAAGGTCGGCGAACTCCGCAAGGGCAAAGTCAAGAACATCACCGATTTCGGCGCGTTCATCGACCTCGGCGGCGTGGACGGACTCCTCCACATCACCGATATGTCCTGGGGCCGCATCACGAACCCGAAGGAAATGCTGGAAGTCGGCCAGGAGATCGAGGTCATGGTCCTCGACATCGACTTCGCCAAGGAGCGCGTCTCCCTCGGCCTCAAGCAAAAGTCCGCGAACCCCTGGGACGACGTCGAGACCAAGTACCCCGTCGGCTCCACCGTCAAGGGCCATGTGGTCAACATCATGCCCTACGGCGCGTTCGTCGAGATCGAACAGGGCGTCGAAGGCCTCATCCACGTCTCCGAGATGTCCTGGACCAAGCGTATCACGAAGGCCAGCGACGTCGTCAGCGCCGGCGAAGAAGTCGAAGCCGTCATTCTTGAGGTCAACAAGGCCGACAAGAAGATCTCCCTCGGTCTCCGCCAGAAGACCCGCAATCCGTGGGAAGTCCTCGCCGAGAAGTATCCTCCCGGAAGCCACATCAAGGGCAAGGTCCGCAATATGACCACCTACGGCGCGTTCGTCGAGATCGAAAACGACATCGACGGCATGATCCATGTCTCCGACATGTCCTGGACCCGCAAGATCAATCACCCGAACGAGGTCCTGAAGGTCGGCGAGGAAGTCGAAGCCGTCATTCTCGACATCGATCCGACCCAGCAGCGCATCTCCCTCGGCCTGAAGCAGACCGAAGTCGATCCGTGGGCCAACATCGAGCAGATCTACAAGATCGGTGACGTCGTGAAGGGCAAAGTCACGAAGGTCACCGCGTTCGGCGCCTTCATCGAGCTCTCCCACAAGATCGACGGTCTCGTCCACATCTCCCAGATCTCCCGCGACCACGTCGAAAAGGTCAAAGACAAACTCAATCTCGGCGACGAGATCGAGGCCGTCGTGATCAAGATCGACAAGGACGAACGCCGCATCGGCCTCAGCATCAAGGCCCTCGAGGAAGGTTTCAACGAAGAGTCCATCAAGGCCGCCGGCGAGGAAGTCTCCGCCGCGCTCAAGCCGGGCGAAGCCCTCGGCGACATGGGCACCATCTTCGGCAACTCCCTCGACAACCTCGACCTGAAGCAGGATTGAGCGTAGTCAGAGATTTGTAAGAAGTCTCATCCGCCCCGCTGGAATTTCCGTTCCGGCGGGGCTTTTTGCATAAAGGAACAGGAAACCCTTTTTGTTGTTTTTTGTTACAATAAATAGCGCGCAAGAAACGTTAAATGTTATCATACGGGTCTCTTATCCCCGTTTCCCCCGGTTTGGTTTCCGCAACATCATAACCCCACGGAGAAATAACATGAAACACCGAGTCTTTCTGATCGCCGCTTTGTTCGCCTGTATGTTGGGCGGAGTGTGTTCCTGTTCACAGGAAGATGCCGCGTCATCGTCCGTTGCACCGAACCAGGAGCAAAAGGGCCGGGAGATCGCGACTGTTCTGCAACAGGAACAAAAGGACCTGGAAATCGCGACCATTCAGCTGGAACAGTATTCCGGCAGTATCAAATCCACACAGCCAAACGTAAGAACGCAGTCCGTTTCCATTGCAAACCGGTCCGACAAAACGATCGACTTATACGGCTATTCCGTCACCAACAACGGGAAAGAGATTCTGCGAATCAACGAGCATGTCGAATTGGAAAAAGATGCAAAGAAGGTGTTTCCGCTCCCTCTAGTCGATACAGGAAAAGAGAACAGGAAGCAGGGATTCGCAATCGAGCCATGGTTCCTTTACTCCATAGTCTTCAAGGATGAGAATGAAGCCCGGAAGGAACGGGAAGAGCTTGCGACGATGATGGAACGGTATCTGCCGTATCTCACGGAACTGAGTAAAACGATATTCGAAGTAGACTATAGTACGGGGAAATATTCGTTCTACTTTTCGGAAATCGCCTTGAAGTCTCCCCGGAATGAGACCGTGGACCAGATCCTTCTGACGAAGGTGGATGTTCAGAAGAATCCGTATTCCCTTGTGGCATTCCTAGAACCCATACAACCCGCCGGCGTTTTTCGGAAAGGAGATTATATTATTGTTTGCAGCATACCGGAGATGACGCCTTTCCCGGTCGGCATTATCTTTTATAGCGGGCAGTCACTGGCGATACTTACAAGCGGGAATCAATACTTCAGCGAAAACACCGGATTGTTTGTGCCGGATCAGAAGATGACATTATCCCTGTATCGTGATCAGGACCTCAAGGAAGAAATGGTCCGTCTGGAAGGAGAGAAACTCTTTTTCAACAAAATGAGCGAAGCGCAAACGGATGAACTCGATAAGTTCCTGGACGGGGCAAGAATGAAGGAAGTGTATTATAAACTTTCCGTCACGCATCCGGTTTTCCCCGAATTGTCGCTTCCGGAGTCAATGACCGGAAAAGTCAATATCCAGCTGCGGCTAGCGCGCAGCCCCGGCAGAGGCATCGCCTACGAGTACAACGCCCTCAACAACATCACGGGGCAGGTAAGAAATACGAATTGGAACACGGAATCCGCGACTGGCAATGGCGGCGGAGCCGTCAACAGAACCGGAGGCAGATCCGCCGCGCAGGACGAGTATCCGGGTTCCCGGCTTGTGAACGGCATTCTTTACTCGGAGGACGGTTCCACCCTCATTTCCTGCGTTTCCGCGCCGAACGGCCCGTGCATCGTCCAGCCGGGCGTGAAGACCATCGCAGATCGCGCGTTTTCCGGCTGCGCCGGATTGACGGAAGTCCGCCTGCCGGAAGGCATCACAAAGATCGGCCGCTCCGCATTCTGGAAATGCTCCGGGTTGAAACGCATCAATCTGCCGGATTCGCTGGAAGAGATCGGGACCAATGCGTTTGAGGAGTGTACCGGACTGACGGAGATCGCGATCCCGCCGGGCATCCGTGTCATCAAGTCCAGCACGTTTATCGTGTGTGCCGGGCTGAAGCGCGTCGATCTGCCGGATTCGCTGACGGAAATCGAGTTTGCCGCGTTTACGGCGTGTACCGGGCTGACGGAGATCACGATCCCGCCGAACGTCACATCCATCGGGGAAAGCGCGTTTGCGGGGTGTACCGGACTGAAGCACGTGACGCTCCCGGACAGTCTGAAATCCATTTCTCCGGGCGCTTTTTCCGGTTGCGAGTCCCTGGATCAGGAAACACGGGAGCGCCTGCAAAAACTGACGCACAAGCCATAGTCTTTCGGAAATGGGAATGTTATTCCGTTACGACGGGCAGGCCGAGGCGTTCCTGCGCGTCCTCCAGCCCGCCGTAATTCGAGACGTTGGTGTAGCCCATCGCGCGCATGGTCTCCAGCGCGGTATTCGCGCGGCGTCCGGACCGGCAGTACAGGATGATCCGAGCTGACTTATCCGGGGCGACGGCGGCGATCTCCGCCCCGATTTGATCGTGCGGGATGTTCAATGCTCCTTGCAGATACCCGGACGCGTATTCCTCCGGCGAACGGACGTCCAGCAGGATCACGCTGCTCATATCGATGAGCGCGGACTGTTCCGCATGCGTGCCGTCCGATGCCTTTTCCGAGTTGCCGCAGGCGCATCCGCAGACCGCGGCCGCTGCGCAGCTCAGACAGAATGCGTATTGTAAGAGCTTCATGCCGTATGTTCCTTTCCCAGTGCTGAATGTCGATTCGTTTCCATCATTTCCCCCTAAATATAACCCGGCTTCGAGAAATGTCAAATCGTATCCACCCGTCATATGCGCCCGGGTCGCGGACGAGTTGAAAAGTCGGGGAAAAAGAAAAGATGGCCTTTTTCAGCGGAAAATCGACGTTTTTTTAGAATCTTGCTTGATTTTTTGAGAAAAAGCGATATAGTATTTAATACTCATTGTTGCGGGGTAGAGCAGAGGTAGCTCGTCAGGCTCATAACCTGGAGGCCGTTGGTTCGATTCCAACCCCCGCTACCAATTTGATTCTCAGCCGTCCATTCGGGCGGCTTTTTTGTTGTCTCTTGCCTGGGGAACACAAAAAGCGGACCTGCCGTTTCCGGAGGTCCGCTCGAATTAAGCTTATATGAGAGTTTAGCTCACTTGTAGGGGAAGATGGTTATAATCTTGCCCGAGGCGTCAAAGTTCAGCTCGGTGAACTTCACATTGCGCCGGTGGTTGATGCCGTTCGAGAGCTCGCAGTCATGGTAGAAAAGGTACCACTTGCCGTGGTACTCCAGGATGGAGTGGTGTGTGGTCCAGCCGAGCACGGGCTCCAGGATGCGTCCCTGATACGTGAACGGGCCGTACGGATTGTCCGAGACGGCGTAGACAATATAGTGCGTGGTGCCGGTGGAGTAGGTGAAATAATACTTGCCCTTGTACTTGAACATCCACGGGTCTTCGAAGTAGCGGCGGTCCTCGTCGCCCGCCTTGATCGGCGCGCCGTTTTCGTCCAGGATCACGATGTCGCGCGGCGTCTCGGCGAACTCGAGCATGTTGTCCTTCATGAGCGCGATCTTCGGGCAGACGGCGTTCTCATCCTTCGCGGGCTCCGTGCCGTTCGGATCGAACATGCCTGTGCGGTATTTTTCGAGCTGGCCGCCCCAGAGGCCGCCGAAGCACATGTAGACCTTGCCGTCCTCGTCCTCGAACGCGCACGGGTCGATGCTGAAGCTACCCTTGATGCACTCGGGTTCAGGCTTGAACGGGCCTTCCGGCACCTTGCTGGTCGCGATGCCGAGGCGGAAATTGCCGTCCTTGTCGCGGGCGGGGAACACAAGGTAGTATTTGCCGTTTTTGAACGCGACGTCCGGCGCCCACATCTGCGTGCTGACCCACGGCACGTCGTACTGCGACAGCGCGAGGCCGCAGTCGACCGGATCGGCGGTTTCGTTGTCCATGCGGAAGACGTGGTAATCCTCCATCTGGTACTCGTCGCCGTTGTCGTTGTCCTCGCCGTCGTGCGGGATGTCGTGCGACGGGTAGATGTAGAGCTTGTCGTTGAAGACGTGGGCGGACGGGTCCGCGGTGAACATGTGGGTGATGAGCGGCTTTCTCTGCTGAGCCATGTTGAAATCTCCTTGTCGAGCCCCGTCCCTTGTGGGTGGGGAAAAAACAGTTTGTTTGTTGATGCGTGCGAAATGTTACAGGTTACTATAGCAGATTTCAGTCGAAAATCAAGCCGGAAACATGTTATTGCGGATTGTATTTTCAGGCAAATGGGGGTACATTATAACGTTATTTCGAACAGAAACGACAGGAGACCCTGATGCAGAACAAAATGCTGGTGCGCGGAGCACGAGTTCACAACCTGAAAAACATCGACGTCGAGATCCCGCTTTATCAGATCGTCGGGATCGCGGGCGTGTCCGGGTCCGGCAAATCGTCGCTCGCGCTCGGCGTGCTGTACGCGGAGGGTTCGCGGCGTTACTTGGAATCCCTCTCGACTTACACACGGCGGCGCATGACGCAGGCGGCGAAGGCGCAGGTGGACGACGTGCTGTACGTGCCGGCGGCGCTGGCGCTGCATCAGCGGCCGGGCGTGCCGGGCATCCGCAGCACTTTCGGCACGGGGACGGAACTGCTCAACAGCCTGCGGCTGATGTTCTCGCGTCTCGCCTGCCACCGCTGTCCGAACGGGCATTACCACCCGCCGACGCTGGCGGTCGCCGCGGAACAGGAGCTGGTCTGCACCGAATGCGGCGAGAAGTTCTTCCCGCCGGGCGCGGAGGAATTGGCGTTCAATAGTCAGGGCGCGTGCCGGAACTGCGACGGCACGGGCGTCGTGAACGTGGTGGACGAATCCACGCTGGTGCCGGACGAGTCTCTGACGATCGACGAGGGCGCGGTGCGTCCGTGGCAGACGCTCATGTGGTCGCTGATGAAGGACATCGCACGTGAACTCGGCGTGCGGACCGACGTGCCGTTCTGCGAGCTGACGGCGAAGGAACGCGAGATCGTGTTCCACGGTCCCCCGGTCAAACAGCACATGATCTACCAGAACCGGACCAACGGGGCGGCGGGCGAGATGGATTTCACGTATTTCAACGCGACGTACACGGTGGAAAACGCCCTCGCGAAGGTCAAGGACGAAAACGGCATGAAGCGCGTGGAGAAATTCCTGCGCCAGAGCGTGTGCCCGGAGTGCGGCGGTTCGAGACTGTCCGATAAAGCGCGCGCGCCGCGTCTGCGCGGCGTTTCTCTCGCCGATGTCTGCCGCATGACGCTCGTCGATCTCATGGACTGGGTGGGCGGCGTGCCGGGTTCCCTGCCGGAACCGATGCGGCCGATGGCGGAAAGCATCTGCGAATCGTTTTTCTCAGCCGCAAAACGCCTGATCGATCTCGGGCTGGACTACCTCACGCTTGACCGCGCGGCGTCCACGCTCTCCACGGGCGAACGCCAGCGCATGCAGCTGGCGCGGGCAGTCCGCAACCGCACGACCGGCGTGCTGTACGTGCTGGACGAACCGAGCATCGGGCTGCATCCGGCGAACATCGAGGGGTTGAAAGGCGTGATGCGCGACCTCATTGCGGACGGGAACTCGGTGATCCTGGTCGATCACGACGCGCAGATCCTGTCCGAGGCGGACTACCTCATCGAAATGGGACCGGCCGCCGGAGCGGACGGCGGGCGCGTGATCGCCGAGGGACCGATCGAATCGGTCAAGCAGTCGAAGGAATCCAAGATCGCGCCGTTCCTGACCGGACGCGCGAAGCTGACCCGGAAGAAAGCCGGAGGCGCGCTTTTCGGAGACGGCAGGATTCACCTCGAAACGAAACAGATCCACACGGTGAAGCCGTTAAGCGTGGATATCCCAAAGGGACGTCTCACGGTCGTGACCGGGGTGTCCGGGTCCGGCAAGACGACGCTGATCCTGGAGAGTCTGATCCCCGCGCTGGAAGCGGCGACAGGGCAGGGCAGGGTGCCGGACCACATAGTGACGGTCGACCCGGACGGCATCCGCCAGGTCAAGCTCATCGACGCCACCCCCATCGGCATCAACGTGCGTTCGACCGTGGCGACCTACGCGAACGTCCACGACGAACTGCGGAAGATATTCGCACGGACGCCCGACGCGAAGGCGCACGGGGTCAAGGCGGGCGATTTCAGCTACAACACCGGAAAACTCCGCTGTCCGGTCTGCGACGGTACGGGCGAGATCAACCTCGACGTGCAGTTCCTGCCGGACGTCGACATCCCGTGTCCCTCGTGCCGCGGATCGCGTTACGGAAAGGATGCGGGTGCGATCCGTCTCGCAGGGAAGAACGGCGAATCGCGCACGATGCCGGAGCTGATGGACATGGACATCCACTCCGCGCTGGAGTTCTGCAAGGGCATGAAGCTGGTCCACGACCGGCTGAAAACGCTCGACGACCTCGGACTTGGTTACCTGACGCTCGGCGAGGAAACGCCGAGTCTGTCCGGCGGGGAGGCGCAGCGCCTGAAACTCTCCGGCGAAATCGGACGCGGCCAGGCGGACGCCATGTTCGTCTTCGACGAGCCGACGATCGGACTGCATCCGCTGGACGTTCAGACGCTGCTCGACGTGTTCCAGAAGCTCATTGACCGCGGCGCAACGGTCGTCGTGATCGAACACGACCTCGACGTGATCCGTAACGCCGATTATGTGATTGACATGGGGCCGGGCGGCGGCAAGGCGGGCGGACGGATCGTCGCGTGCGGCACGCCGGACGAGATCCGAAGGTGCAAGGAAAGCCGCACAGGCGGATTCCTCTGAGCATACGGAGCTTTTGATGGATATCAGACATTTTTACCTCGAAAAAGGAACGGGGAGACCTCTGATCCTGCTTCATGGAAACGGGGCGGATTACGGTTATTTCAAGGGGCAGATCAACGCGTTTGCCGGGCAGTACCATGTATACGCGATTGACACCAGAGGACACGGCCGGACGCCGCGGGGCACGATGCTGTTCACGATACGGCAGTTCGCAGCCGATCTGCTGGGGTTCATGGACGAACATCAGATTAAAAAGGCTCATCTGCTCGGGTTTTCGGACGGCGCGAATGTCGCGATGGTGTTTGCCATGCAGCATCCCGAACGTGTCGACCGGCTGATCCTGAACGGCGCAAATCTGAACGCATCCGGCGTAAAAAGGCGCGTCCAGATCCCGATCGAGATCGGATACAGGATCGCAAGGTGTTTCTCCGCGAAAAGCGAATCCGCCGGACGGAATGCGGAGATGCTCGGCTTGATGGTGAACGAACCGGACGTGTCGCCGGCGGAGCTTGCCGGGATCCGGGCGAAAACGCTGGTCATCGCCGGAACGCGCGATATAATCAAAGAGGTGCATACGCGCCTGATTGCGGAAGCCATCCCGGACGCAAAATTCGTTTTCGTGAAGGGAAATCACTTCATCGCGAACCGGAATCCGCGGGATTTCAACCGAGCCTTGCTGGATTTTCTTCGGAGCTGAGGCGAAACAATACATTTTTGTCCCTTCGGATTGTTTTCCGGGGGAGGCGTGCTATATTAATAAAAAAACGGAGTCACGAAGGAGAACGGAACATGCGAGATGTTGTGCTGGGACTGCTGATCCCGCTGGCCGGGACGGTCGGCGGCGCGGGCTGTGTTTTCTTCATGCGGCGGGCATTGAACGACACGTTGCAGCGTGTGATGACCGGATTCGCATCGGGCGTGATGGTGGCGGCGTCCGTGTGGAGTCTGCTGATCCCCGCCATGGAGCAATCGGGCAAACTTGGACGGCTCTCGTTTCTCCCGGCTGTGGTCGGATTCCTGCTCGGAATCATGTTCCTGCTGTTGCTGGACCACCTGACGCCGCACCTGCACCGGAACACCACAAGTGCCGAGGGCCCGGCGAGCCGTCTTTCGCGCACGGCGAAAATGGTTCTTGCCGTGACGTTGCACAATATCCCGGAGGGCATGGCAGTGGGCGTGGTCTATGCGGGACTTCTCGCCGGTTCGGACGACATCACGGCGGGCGGCGCGCTCGCGCTGTCGATCGGCATTGCCATCCAGAATTTCCCCGAGGGCGCGATCATCTCCATGCCGCTTCATTTCGAGGGAAAAAGCCGGACGAAATCGTTTTTGTACGGCGGACTGTCCGGCATCGTGGAACCGGTCTTCGGCGCGCTGACCGTGGCCGCCGCCGGGCTGATCGTTCCTGCCATGCCGTATCTGCTGAGTTTCGCCGCGGGCGCGATGCTTTATGTGGTCGTGGAGGAGCTGATCCCGGAAATGTCCGCGGGCAGGCATTCCGACTGGGGCGTCGTATCGTTCTCCGCTGGATTCTCCCTGATGATGGCGCTCGACGTGGCGCTCGGGTGAACTGTTCCGTTTTTTCTCGACAGGCAACTGTTTCCGTGTCAATCGTCCTTTCATTCACTTTTTCAATTGATAGTCCCATTTTCCTGATACGTGTTTTTTTTATAAAAAAATATAGATCCTCTTGACATTGTGCACAAAAATGCTATAGTAACCAACAAACAATGGATTCATCAATCAAAATCACAACGACAGGAACTTGATATGAAACAACTTAAAGCTATTTCTCTGAAAAACAATCCCAAATATGATGAGGCGTGGCTGCAAAAACACATTTGGGATCATCCGGAAGTGCTTGGGCTTGGGAATTTGGATCGCTGGGCAAAAGAGAAAACTCAGCCTAGTGGTGGACGATTGGATCTACTGTTTCAAGAGGATAAAGAAACAGATACGCCAAGGAGATATGAATGTGAACTTCAATTAGGTGCTACAGACGAATCTCATATTATTCGTACAATTGAATATTGGGATATAGAGAGAAAACGTTATCCTCAATATGATCATGTAGCAGTTCTTGTTGCTGAAGAAGTTACTGGGAGGTTTCTTAATGTCATTCACCTTTTTAATGGTTTCATTCCTCTCATTGTGTTAAAAATGACAGCCTATGAAATAGACGGGGATATTGCTCTGACCTTTGTTAAGGTTTTGGATGAAGTTCAACTTGGCGTGGATGAAAATGAAGTTTCTGAACCTGCAGATCGTCCTTATTGGGAAAACCGGAGTTGTAAAGAAATGCTGAAACTTACAGATCAATTGTTTTCCATTGTTCAAGCAATTGATCCAGTCGCAAAACTGAATTATAACAAGCATTATATTGGACTTAAACGTAATAATATTGCTGAGAATTACTGCTCGTTTAAGCCCAAGAAAAAATATGCGTATATGATTTTTAAGCCAATTCCTTCTGATGAAGATATTCAATCTCTGGATAACGCGGGACTTGAAGTCTTCATAAAAACAAAATGGAATGAGTTTTGGGTAAAATTCACGACAACTCCTTCTGCAGAGCAAAAGGAGTTAATCAAAAAAGTAATTGAAAAATCAGGAAAAGCGTATGGAGTTTAATCTGAAAGGCTTTTCCATTTGAATTATAACAGTTCCCGGATCAGCATATTTTCCGTATGATCCGGGAAATGTTGTTTCTGATAAACTAAAGAGTATATTTCCTTGTGCCAAAAAGGCGGGCGGAGATGGTGCTGAGGGCTAACGATGAATCAGGAAAAGGGGGAGGTTTCGCGGATCCAGCGGTCGAGGAATCGCATCTGTTCCGGGGTGTGAAACCAGTGTTCGCCGCGGGGCATGACCGTGAGCTGCGCGCCGATCCGGGCGGCGAATGCGGACATCGTTTCCGGCGGGGTCAGGAAATCTCGGTCGCCGTACAGGATGCGGGTCGGGACGGTCCATCGGATGGGATGATTGCGCACGTCGCAGAGCCAGTCCCAGGACAGCGTTTCGCCGAACCCGACCGGGATTTCCTTTCTGGCGCGGAGCTCGTCTTCCGTGACGTTTGCCCGCGCCATCATGTCCGCGATCAGGTGTTCCATGTCCACGACGGGCGAGATGAACAGCGCGCGGTCGATGTGTTTTTCCGACAGCGAGGTCATGGAAAAGAACGCGCCGATGCTGTTCGCGATCAAGGTCAGCGAACCGCAATTGGAACGCAACGTTTCGAAGAAAAGCGGAAACTCGTCGCGCGCCTCCCACGGCGTCTGCGCCCGGTAGTCGAACCCGACAACCTCGCACCCGTCGAACAGCGGTTTATAGTGTTCCGCCTCGTCGGCGCTGCCACCCTTGCCATGCACATAGACAATCAGTTTTTTCATGTACCACCCGTGGATAAAAAAACAAAAACCCAAGCAATAAAATAGCATAAAACGGAGTCATTGTCAAGCGGGGAACAGGATCGAACCCCTGCGTCGAATCAACCGCAACCTGCTCCTTGTAACGTTAAAGATGAAGTGAAATACCGTTTTAACGTTTGAATAACAGAGAAAAAGTTTTCCGGCAACGTTGAAAAATGTAAAAAACATGCTATTGTTACTTCAAAATGAGATCATGCGCCCGAAAACAAAAGAAAGGATGTCCCCCCATGAACCGTCTTTTCCCGCTGAACCATATCAAACACGCCTTATTCCCTGTCCTGGCGGCGCTCGCGCTGTGCGCCGGGCTGGCTTCGAACGCTCAGGAAAAACGCGAGTGGGGGAAATGGGACCGCTGGGGCGACATCGGGGACGGGCGCTACCTGAACCCAGTCATCCCCGCGGACTACAGCGACCTGGACTGCATCCGGGTCGGCGACGATTACTACGCCATCACCTCCACGTTCCAGTTCTCGCCCGGCATGACGATCATCCATTCGAAGGACCTGGTGAACTGGCGCATCGCCGGCAACGCCGTCCCCGACCTCACGCAGATCGGCGAGGCGCTGAACTGGACGAAGATGGACCGTCCGGCACGCGGCATCTGGGCGGGCACGCTGCGTTACCACGACGGCAAGTTCTATCTCTTCTTCGGCACGCCGGACGAGGGGTATTTCATGACCACCGCGCCGCGTCCCGAAGGCCCGTGGGAACCACTCACCTGCCTGCTCGCCGAGAACGGCTGGGACGACTGCACGGCGATGTGGGACGAGAACGGCGAAGCGTGTTTCGTGGGGACGTGCTTCAAGGACAATTACAAGACATACATGTTCCCCATGACGCCCGATGGGAAGAAGATCGACCGCAGCAAGGGCGTACTCCTGAACGAAGGCTCCGGGCGCGAGGCGAACAAGCTCATCAAGCACGGCGACTGGTATTATCTCGTGTTCAGCGAGCATAAGAACGGCGTCGGGCGCTACGTGATGGCGAAGCGCTCCAAATCCATGAAGGGCCCTTACACGGAGGAAAAACAGCTCGCGCACGCCAGCGCGGACGCCCACGAGCCGAACCAGGGCGGCATCATCCAGGGCAGGGACGGCAAATGGTATTTCCTCACGCACCACGGCGATGGCGACTGGAGCGGCCGCATCGTGAGCCTGCTGCCCGTGACCTGGATTGACGGCTGGCCCATCATCGGGAAGGTCGGGGAAGACGGCATGGGCACGATGCAGTGGGAGGGCAGGATCCCGGTCGCGGAGGGCGAAAAGATTGTTGTCCCGGCGGACAAGCCGTATCTCCAGACCAGTGACGAGTTCGACAGGACGGATGGGGTGCTCAATCCGCAGTGGCAGTGGAATTACCAGCCGCGGGAGGAATTTTTCAGCATCCGGCGTGACGGCACGCTTACTCTGAAAGCGTTCCGGCCGCTGGAGAAAGACAAGCTGATGAAAGCCGGGAACACCCTCACGCAGCGCAGTTTCCGTAAGCCGTTCAACGAGGTCATCGTTAAGCTGTGCGTTGACGGGATGGAGAACGGGCAGAAAGCCGGCCTGTGCCATTTCTCGTCCGACCATTCCGCCATCGGCGTCGCCATGGAGGACGACGTTCTCCATGTTGAGTTTCGCCGCAACGACAGGATCGAACGCGGTCCGGAACTTGCTCGGAAGCCCGCCCATGTGTACGCCCGCGCCGGGATAGCCAAGGATTTTGCCACGGAGTTTTACATCTGGTTCCGCTCGACCTGGGGACTGGACGGCGAGTCGCACTATTCCTACAGCCTCGACGGCATCAACTACACGCCGTTCGGCGAACCGTACCGGCTCCAGTGGGGCAATTACCGAGGCGACCGCATCGGCATCTACACGTTCAACGACGACGCGGACGCGGGCTATATCGAGGTCGACTACTTCCACTATCGCTGATTGGAAGAGAACCTTCTTTACTTGAACTCAGCCGTAATGGCGCGGAGCGTGACGGCAACGTTGTGAACACGGAGCGCTTCGACTCCGGCGCGGCAGAGCTCGAGCTGGAGCTGCGCCGTGGCCTCGTCGCGGTCGGCGGGGCACGGGATGCCGTACATGCGCCCGATAAAGCCTTTGCGTGAAATCCCGTAGAAGAGCGGGAACCCGAGCTTCCTGAACTCGGCGGCGCGGTGGATCAGCGCCATGTTCTGTTCGTCGGTCTTCGAGAATCCGACGCCCGGATCGAGCATGATGCGGGCGGGATCGACGCCCGCGCGGACGGCCTTTTCCCCCGCGTCCAGCAGGAACGCCGAGACGTCGGCGATCAGATCGTCATAAACGAGGTTTTCCGGGGTCTGCATGGTCTCCGGCGTGCCGCGCATGTGCATGATGATGAGCGCGGCATGATGCGCCGCGACAACGCCCGGCATGCGCGGATCGAACTGAAGCCCGCTGACATCGTTGACGCAGTCGGCTCCGGCGGCAAGCGCGGTGTCGGCGACGTCCGCCTTGCGCGTGTCGACGCTGAGGAACAAATCCGGGAAACGCGCGCGGATCAGCTTCAGGGCAGGGAGCAGACGGCGTATTTCCTTGTTAGCCGAGACCGCCCCCGAGCCCGGACGGGTCGACTCCGCTCCCAGGTCAAGCGCGTCCGCGCCGTCGGCGACCAGCTGTGCAGCGAATTCCAGGGAGGATTCCGGCGATGCCGTGTGCGCGCCGCCGTCGCTGAAGGAATCCGGCGTGAGGTTCAGGATGCCGAAAAGACGCGGCCGGGCGAGATTGCCCGACCTCGCTGTGTTTTTGATTGATTCGAAGAACCGGTCAGAACGGGACATTGCCGCCGTCGTCTCCGCCGAAGTCGGAGGGATCGACGTAATCGTCTTCCTCTTCCTCGGCCTGTTTCTTCGGAGCATCGTCGTCGAAATCGTCGTCTCCGCCGGTTTCTTCCACGACTTCTTCCGCTTCGGTTTCCGCATCCTCGCGGACGGGGAGCGGTTCGCCGGCGGCCGCGAAGACGCCGGTGTTCTCGGCGGGTTCCTTCGGCTCTTCCTCTTCGACCTGCATCACGGTGGAGACGCCGATGATGCTGTCGTTCTTGCGGAGGGCGATGATACGGACGCCCATGGAGTTGCGGCCGACGAGGCGGATTTCGTCGACGCGGGTGCGGACCACCTGGCCGCGCTGGGTCGTGAGGATGATGTCTTCGCCGGGGTGGACCTTGATGGCCGCCACGACGGTCTCGCCTTCGCCGAGCTTGATGTTGCGGACGCCCATCGCGCCGCGTCCGGTGAGACGGTAGGAGTCGACGTAGCTGCGCTTGCCCATGCCGCGGCTGGTGACGACGAGGAGCTGCGGCTTGGAGGCGTCTTCGGGGATCGTCTCGTCCGCGCCTTCCGCGGATTCCTCGGCGGCTTCTTCCGCGGTTGCGGCTTCGGCGCCGTCGATCGCGGCGGCTTCTTCCGCGGCGTCGGCATCGACGTCGGCGTCGCTGATCGGCGCGGGCGCTTCGATGACGGGCGGCAGGCCGGTCGCGACGACTTCCATGCTGACCACGTAGTCGCCTTCGATCTTGAACTTGAGGCCGTGGACGCCGCGTGCGGCGCGGCCCAT
The DNA here is from genome assembly GCA_902762495.1 of uncultured bacterium. GTDB lineage: Bacteria > Verrucomicrobiota > Lentisphaeria > Victivallales > UBA1829 > UBA1732. Next base: position 40,707 of record CACWOL010000023.1, read on the forward strand.
GGGACGGACCTTGGATTCGCTGAAGCGGCACGCCATGCCCTTCGCGGTGGAGAGGATGATCTCGCTGGAGCCGTCGGCAAGGTCGGCGGCGATCAGGTCGTCGTTCTCCTCGATCACGAGGGCGCGGAGCGCGACCTTGCGGAGGTTCTTGAACGCGGAGAGCGGGGTCTTCTTGATGATGCCGTTGCGTGTGCACATCACGAGGGACATGCCGGGCTGTTCGAACATGGCGCGGTTGACGGTGACCATGGCGCTGATCTGTTCGTCCTTCTCGAACTTGATGAGGTTCACGATCGCCTTGCCGTTGCCGGTGCGCGCGCCTTCCGGGATATCGTAGACGTTCAGCCAGTACATGAATCCGCGGTTGGTGATGAAGAAGATGATGTCGTGGCTGTCGGCGCTGAAGAGGCGCGCCACATGGTCTTCCTCCTTGGTGCTCATGCCGATGACGCCGGAGCCGCCGCGGTGCTGCGTGCGGTAGGTGTCGGCGGGAACGCGCTTGATGTAGCCGGTGTCGGACACGGTGATGATGCAGGAATGGCGCGGGATGAGGTCGGCGATATCGATGTCGCCGTCGTCGTAGGTGATCTCGGTGCGTCTGGGATCGGCGTACTTGTCGCGGATGGCGGCGAGCTCGGTCTTGATGAGTTCGAGGCGTTTCTCGCGGCTGGCGAGGAGTTCTTCGAGCTCGGCGATGCGTGCCATCAGTTCGTTGTACTGGTTCTCGAGGTCGTCGACCGCGAGGTTGGTGAGCTGGTGGAGGCGCATGTTGAGGATGGCGGCCGCCTGGATTGCGTCGAGGTCGAACCGCGCCATAAGTGCCTTGCCGGCGGTCTCGCGGTCGCGGGACTCGCGGATGATCTTCACGACCTCGTCGATGTTGCGGACGGCGATGAGCAGTCCTGCGAGGATGTGGGCGCGTTCGCGTGCCTTGCGGAGCTCGAATTCGGCGCGGCGGGTCACGACCTCGAAGCGGTGGTCGATGAACGCCTGGAGTATCTGGACGAGGTTCATCACGCGCGGACGGTTGTGGTCGACCACGAGCATGTTGCAGCCGAACGCGGATTCGAGCTGGGTGGTGGCGAAGAGCTGGTTCAGGACCACGCTCGCCATCGCGCCGCGCTTGATGTCGATGACGATGCGGATGCCGATCTT
>CACWOL010000023.1:41876-60885 GCA_902762495.1 uncultured bacterium
TGCGGATGCCGATCTTCTTGTTGGATTCGTCGCGGAGGCCGGAGATGCCGGTGATGCGTTTTTCCTTCACGACGTCGGCGATCTTCTTGACGAGGAGCTCTTTGTTCAGCGCGTACGGGATCTCGGTCACGATGATCTGTTCGCGGTCGTTCTTTTCCACGATCTTGGTCTTCGCGCGGATCTTCAGGACGGCGTGGCCGGTCTCGTAGAGGGCGCGGACGGGGTTGATGCCGCAGATGATGCCGCCGGTGGGGAAATCAGGGCCGGGAAGGTACTGCATGAGGTCGCGGACCGTGGCGGTCGGGTTCTCAAGCAGATGGATGGTGGCGTTCACGACTTCGCCGAGGTTGTGCGTCGGGATGCTGGTCGCCATGCCGACGCCGATGCCCACGCTGCCGTTCACCAGCACGTTCGGGAACTTCGCCGGGAGCACTTCGGGTTCCTTCGTCTCCTCGTCGAAGGTCGGGACCATGTTGACCGTTTCCTTCTCGATGTCGGCGAGCAGTTCCTCCGCGATGCGTTCCATGCGGCACTCGGTGTAACGGTAGGCGGCCGGCGGGTCGCCGTCGATGCTGCCGAAGTTGCCCTGACCTTCGATGAGCGGCGTACGCATGGAGAAGTCCTGCGCCATGCGGACGAGCGTGTCGTAGACGGACGCGTCGCCGTGCGGATGGTAGCTGCCGAGCACGTCGCCGACGACCTTGGCGCATTTGACGGTCTTGTGGGACTTGGTAAGTCCGCGCTGGCCCATGGCGTAGAGGATGCGGCGGTTGCAGGGTTTCATGCCGTCTCGGACGTCCGGGATGGCGCGGCCGACGTTCACGCTCAACGAGTACTGCAGGTACGCGGTGTGCATGATGTCTTCGATGTTGATCGGGAACACATTGTGAGGAGTGTCGGACATGCTTTCTGCCTTTCGAGAAAGAAGGTGAGGTTAGTTTGTTGATTTTTTTATAATATAATATATCACGGAAAGGCGCTGTTTTCAAGCGCGCGCATGCGCGTGTACGAGGAAAAACAGGAAAAAATACGAAAATCGCCGGAAACGGCCTTTGCAGGCGATTTGACGCTATGTTTAGAAATGAAAAATTTGCAAAATCAAGGGAGCGGATGAGGGCGGTTTCGGCAACTTTTTTGCGAAAATGGGCCGTTCCGTGCTTGATTTTTCAGGTTTCGGGGGTATGTTATTACACACACTTTTTTTGCGGGCGTAGCAAAATGGTTATGCTCCAGCTTCCCAAGCTGGCTACGCCGGTTCGATTCCGGTCGCCCGCTCCATTTTTTTGCCTTTTTTCGGGGAGGGGAAAGGTCTTAATCTTTGTCGAAATCGCTGTCCCAGTCCGTGCCGCGTTTGCTCATAAGGAACGAGATTTCCAGCGGACACGTGAGGCGTTTCTGATTCTGCTCTTCGCCGTCGATATAGGTACAGACGGGGTATTCGACCTTGTCCCATTGAACTTTGCGGGCTATCGCCAGTCCGCCCATCTGAAACGCGCCTTCCGCGTAGCCTTCCTTGTGATAAACGCGGTATTCCATCTCCTCCGACGAACGGAAATAGAGAAAAACATCGTCCTCACCCTCAAAGACGTATTCGCCCGCCGGGATATTGACCGTTTTCTTTTCCAGCGGGTTTTCCCCGACTTCGAAGAGCATGGCATGATTGACCGTGAGATGATACGCCGCGCGCGGAGCGCGTACATGGGAACGCGGAATGGTCCCTGCCGAGTCGACCGGAGAACAAGCCTCAAAAAGCGCGCAGGAGGCGGCAACAAGGGAGAGGATAAACGCGAACCGCCGGATGCCGGAGAGACGGCGGTTCCTGCGCGTTTCCGCGCAATTGCCGCGCATTCCGGAGAATACGGTTGGCATAAGGCGTGCAAGCTGTTTCATTGCTGTACCGACCGGGGTTCGCGTGTTATGTGGTTTGTTATTTCTTCGCGGGAGCCTTCTTCGCGGGAGCCTTCTTCGCGGCAGGCTTGAGCGTGATGGTCGCGACGGAGCAGGGCAGGAGCTCGAAGAGGACCTTGCCGTTCTTGACAGCCAGGTCGAGCTTGCGGATATGGACCGCGTTCGGCTTCTTGAACGTGTTGAGCGCGTGGATGTCACCGTCGCCGAGGATTTCGCCGGAGACGGAAGCGGCGTCGAATCCCCACGCTTCGAGTTCGACGGGGAGCGCCTTGTCCGCGCTGATGTTGGCGGCGCTGACATGCAGGACGCCGTCCTTGACGGACGCGGTATGGGTAATCGCCGGGAGATTGCATCCGTCGATCGCCGTGGCCTGCGCAAAGGTCTCGACGCGGTCGGCGTCCTGATGGACCTTGTAGAGGTCGAAGACGTGGCAGGTCGGCGTGACGAGCATCTTTTCGCCTTCGGTCAGGATCATGGCCTGAAGCACGTTCACGAGCTGGGCGATGTTCGCCATGCGGACGCGGCGGTTGTGGCGGTGGAAGATGTTCAGGGAGATCGCGGCGACCATGGCGTCGCGCATGGTGTTCTGCTGGTGGAGGAATCCGGGGTTGGTGCCTTCCTCGACGTCGAACCATGTACCCCATTCGTCGACGAAGAGTCCGACGCGGCCTTCCGGATCGTACTTATCCATGATGACGGACTGCGCCTTGATGATGTTTTCGATGTTGCCGGCCTTTTCGAGGGTGGTGTAGTATTCCGGCACGTCGAACTTCGTGGCGGAGCCCTTGTGTTCCCACACGCCGGGCACGGTGTAGTAGTGGAGCGTGACGGCGTCAAGCCACTGGCCGGCGCTCTGCATCAGAACCTCGGTCCAGTTCAGGTCGCCGCCGTTGGCGCCCGCCGCGATGCGGACGAGCTTGGTGTCGCCGTAGTCGCGTGCGTAGGTGGTGTAGCGGCGGAACTGGTCGGCATAGTATTCCGGGCGCATGTGGCCGTCGCCCCAGGGTTCGTTGCCGAAGCCCCAGAACTTGACGCCCCACGGTTCCTTGCGGCCGTTCTTGCGGCGGAGCTCGGTCATCGGCCCCTGTACCTTGGCGTTCAGGTACTCGATCCACTGGGACATCTCCTGCACGGTGCCGCTGCTGACGTTGCCGTTGATGTACGGCTCCGCGCCGATGAGCTCGCAGAAACGGAGGAATTCATGCGTGCCGAAGGAGTTGTCTTCCGCGACGCCGCCCCATGTGTCGTTCACGATGTACGGGCGCTTGGAGCGCGGGCCGATGCCGTCGCGCCAGTGGTAGCAGTCTGCGAAGCAGCCGCCGGGCCAGCGGAGGTTCGGGATCCTGATCCGGCGGAGAACGTCGATCACGTCCTTGCGCATGCCGTCGATGTTCGGGATCTTGGACTTTTCCCCGACGAACAGGCCGTCATAGATGCAGTGTCCGAGGTGTTCGGAGAACTGGCCGTAGACATGGCGGCTGATCCGCCCCTGGAGATTGTTCGCGTCGACAATGAGTTTCACGTTACATTCCTTTCGGTTCGTGTGTGTTGAATGAGCTGTTGTTTGGTCTAACATGATAAGATACATCCATCCGCGGAAAAATCAACCGGAAATCAGGCGAAAAAAGCCGGAACGCCATAAAAAAACTGCCCGGTTTTCCTGCACCCGGCGAATGATTGCGCCGCGGCGGCTCCGGACAGTCTTTTTGAATGGATGAATGGAAGAAAACCCAGTCTTTGTTGAAACAGCGCCTCAATTGTTGGCGGAGGCGTCGAACTCGACCGTTTCGTCTTCGACGAAGTCTTCCTGTTCAGCTGCAGCAGCTGCGGCTTCCTCCGCCGCGGCCTGGGCGGCTTCCTCAGCTGCAGCAGCTGCGGCTGCCGCTTCCTCTTCGATGATGGAACTCTTCAGGATGACCTTGGCGTCCCTGCGGAAGTAGACGGCGTTGTCGCTGAGGCGGCGGATCACGCGCGGGAGCACGATGCCGTCCTGTTCACGCCAGTCGATGATGAAGGATTCCATGGAGTTGTCGTCCATGATGACGTCCACGCGGGAAAGCGTCTTTTCCTCGTTGCTGACATACAGGGCGAGGGCGGTCGCAGGGGCGCAGACGCTTTTCAGCTTCACGTCGTAGCATTTGCACCAGCGGTTGTCGATGCGGTACTCGATCGGCTCGGTGGTGACTTTCGGCTTGATCTCGACGAAGTTCTTGTCTTTCTTTCTGCCCTTCTCATCGATATTCGCTTCGTTCTCCTGCTTGGCGATCGCCGGGTTTTCGCCTTTCTCCAGTTTCTCGAAACTGCGGATCGAAACCGTTTCCGCGATACGGTTGAAATTGATGACGAACGCATACAGGATATGCGCGTCGTACGGGATCGCGGGCGGGACGCCGTTCGTGAAGGGGGCGAACGTGTATTCCTCGGTCTTGCCGTCGATCGTACGGGTGAACATGCGGGATTCGCGGTCGAACAGGACGTTGATGTTCTCATCCTTCGGTCCGGCGAAATCGATGGAAAGCAGGTTGAGCTGTTCCGAGGTCTTGATGAAGGAGAGGTCCATGAACTCGTCCTTTACCTCTTTCGAGGAGAAGATCGGGAGTCTCGCTTCCTCTTTTTCGTTGAACTCGTTCATCCTGCGGTCGATATGGGCGTTGACCTGGCTGTAGAAGTCAGCTTTGTCTCTGGCCGCGGCTTCGTCCTCGGCCGTGACCTTTTTGACCTTGGGGTAGGTGGTGCCGTAAAAGGCTTCGGCTTCATCCGAAGTCGACTGGCAGGAGACTGTCATGAGACCGGCGGCGATTCCGGTCAGGAGGAGGATGGTCTGAAGTTTCATAAGAATATCCTGTTGTTAAAGCTGAAAAGCGTTGATTATCCGTTGGGTTCGGAGAGCCGGAAAAGCTCGTCCGGGAGTTCGGGGTTGATCTTGACGTCGCGGATGACGCAGGTGACGGGCGCGCCGTTCTCGGTTGAGGAGACGATGCGGGACGGGTAGGTCACGCCGGATTCGGTTGTGTATTCCATGAAATATGAGGAAAAAAACGTGTCGGGATCCTCTGTCATGCGGACATGGAGAACGAGCCAGCGATCTGTTTCCGTGTCGATTGCCACGATATATTCTCCCGACGGCATCGGCGGCAACAGCGGCGTCGACTTGGCGCCGGGAACATCCGCAAGCTCCAGAGTCCAGAAACAGACGGGACGGGATGTTTTTGTATCTTCTCCGCGTGCGATGTCGAACGCGGAGCAGATGACCGAGGCGGGATTCAGAATAAGCCGGGAGTACAGTTCCGCCATTGCTTTTTCGGTATCCTTTGCCGGGACAGATTCTCCGTCCTCCGATCTAACCGCTTCCGAACCGTTGATGACGATGGCGGCTTTCTTTTCCGCGCCTGTTTCGTCCTTCCAGACGTAGTCGCGGCGGATGCGGTTGCCGGATGCGAGCTTGACTTCGCATGTGAAGGGCAGGGCGCCGTCCTGCGTGTATTCTGCCGTGTAGGAAACCGTGTTCAGCGGTTCGGAAGAGATGACAAGCGGGATCCGGCGGGCAAATTCTTCCCCCGGGATCGCGGTGTGGCACGCGGGCAGGACCATGCAGAGGGCGGCGAAGCCCGCGAGCAGGATTTGTTTCATGCCTTTCATGGTCCTGATGTCTCCCGTTGAGGTCATCCGAGGTGTTTTCTGATCAGCCGAGAACCTTTTCGTCGAGGTAGGCGCGCAGCCCTTCGATCGGAATGCGTTCCTGTGCCATCGAATCGCGTTCGCGCACGGTCACGGCGTTGTCTTCGAGCGAATCGAAGTCGAACGTGACGCAGTACGGCGTGCCGATTTCGTCCTGACGGCGGTAGCGCTTGCCGATGTTTCCTGTCACGTCCAGTTCGGTGCGGTAACGGCCGAGGAACTTCTCCTGGAGATCCTGCGCGTTCTGGTTGAGCTTCTTGGAGAGCGGGAGGAACGCGACCTGGACCGGGGCGACCGTGGCGGGGAAGTGGAGCACCACGCGGACGTCGTCCTCCATGCCTTCCTTCTGGGTCGGGGCGCGGTCTTCGTCGTAGGCGTTGCAGAGCACGGCGAGGACCATGCGGTCGAGACCGACGGAGGTCTCGACGACGGTCGGGAGATAGCGCGTATTGTTGGACTGGTCGAGGTACTGGAGGTCCTGCTCGGAGAACTGCTGGTGCTGGGACATGTCCCAGGTGCCGCGGTGGTGGATGCCTTCGAGTTCGCCCCAGCCGAACGGGAATTCGTATTCGATATCGACCGCCGCCTTGGCGTAGTGGGCGAGCTTGTCGTGCGGATGCAGGTGGAGCTTTTCGACCGGGAACTTCAGCACGTTCAGGTAGAAGTTCCAGCGTTCCTGACGCCAGTACTCGAACCATTCCATCGAGCCTTCGTCCGCGCAGAAGAATTCCATCTCCATCTGCGAGAATTCGCGGGAGCGGAATGTGAACATGCGGGGGGTAATCTCGTTGCGGAACGCCTTGCCGACCTGGGCGATGCCGAAGGGCAGCTGCATGCGCGTGGCGATGCGGATGGAGTGGAAATCCAGGAAGATCGGCTGGCATGTCTCGGCTCGGAGATACGCGATGTGGTCCTCGTCGAAGACGGGGCCGACGTAGGTCTTCATCATCAGGTTGAATTCGCGGGGCGGGGTAAGGTCCTTCGAGCCGCAGTTCGTGCATGTGGTCGGATCGGGCATCTGGTCCACGCGGAAGCGCGTCTTGCACTTCTTGCAGTCGCACATGATGTCGCCGAAACGGTCCACATGTCCGGAGGCTTTCCAGACTTTCGGATGGCAGATGATGGAGGAGTCGAGGCCGACCACGTTGTTGCGTTTTTCGACCATGTAGAGCCACCACTGGCGTTCGACCGCGCGCTTCAGGGCGATCCCGTAGGGGCCGTAGTCCCAGAAGCCGTTGAAGCCGCCGTAGATTTCGGAGCTCTGAAATACGAAGCCGCGCCGTTTGCACAGGCTGACGATCTTTTCCATGCAGGTATCAATCGGTTGTTCCGACATGATTGTGAGTACACTTTCAGTTTGTTTGAGGTTTGAAAAATAAAAATGCTTCTCACAATATAGCCCGCCTTGCTGAAAAAGCAAAACGATTTTTTCGCTTTTTAATAAAAAAGACGCGAAAAAAGGCTATTTTTTCCGTGCGACCGTGAATTCCACGGCGTCCACGGCGGAATCCGAGGCTCGGACCGCCTCAACGCGGTGCAGTCCTGGAACAAAGATGTGAGACGCCGGTTTTTCACCGAGATACAGTCCGTCAACGAACCAGGATACACCTTCGTCCGGCGAAAGGTCCAGTTCGACGCCATCTTCCCGTTCCGCGATATAAACAGTCGGGATCGGGGAAAGGATGCGGAAGAGGTTCTCGGCAGAGGCCGCGTCGCCGCAGGATTTGCAGATCGCCAGCGGGATTCCGGCGGGTTTCACGGAGGTCTCGGTCTTTTCGCAGCCCGGCGAGGCGGAAAGCCCGGTTTTCGCGCAGACCGTGACGGGTTCCAGTTCATCTTCTTCCGGCCAGGCGCTTCGGAATGGAGTCAGGTCGTACTTCGATGCCGCGAGCGAAAGGATCTCCCCCGCCGCGGGCGCCGCCGCCGTGCCGCCGACCAGCGATTCCGACGCGGATCCGTCCTTGTTGCCGAACCACACGCCGACCGTGAGCGTCTCCGTGCAGGCGAAACACCACGCATCGCGCAGATTATTGCTCGTGCCGGTCTTCCATGCCGCCGTCCCTTCGAACCCCGTGAGCGGGAGCGAGGTCAACATCCGCATGACTGTCTGAACGGTTCCGACGGAAAAGATGCGTTCTCCGGGGGGCAGGGCGCGGCCGGGATCGTGCCGGAAATAAACAGGGCGAAGCTTGCCGTCCGTCGCCAGCGCGCGATAGGCATTCGTGAGAGAAAGGAGCGTGTGCCCTGCGCTGCCGAGCGCCATGGAGAGTCCGAATCCGCTCCGCGGACGGTCGGACGCGAGGATGTGCAGTTTGTCGGCAAGCTCGATCATGCGGGATTCGCCGAGCGTGGCGGCGAGCCGGATAGCCGGTGTATTCAGCGAGTATGAGAGCGCGTAGGACGCTTTCACTGTCCCCCGGTAGGCTCCGTCGAAGTTGCCGGGCGCATAGTCGCCGTAACGCAGCGGGGCATCGAGGACGCGCGTGTCCGCCGTGATGAGGCCGCCCTCGACCGCCTCGGCGTAGAGAAACGGTTTGAGCGTGGAACCCGCCGAGCGGACCGCGTTCGCGGCGTTGTACTGGCCGTCGTCCTCTTCGCTGAAATCGAGCGTACCGAGGAAGACCAAAACCTCCCCAGAGGCGTTGTCGAGCACGACAGCTGCGGCATCGCGCACCCCGGGCAGGGTGTCGCGGCGGCGTTTCAAAATAGCCTGGATGTCCCGCTGGAAATCGGCGTCGATGGAGCAGAGGACCGGTTCGCCCTGCGAGGGTGACCAGCCTTCGGCGTTTTTTTCGGCTCGGGCGCGCCGGACTGCATGGATCGTTTCGTCGGGCGCGGCTTTGAACTCGAAATCGGCAGGCTGTGTGAAATCGCGATAGCGGAGCGGTTCGGAATCGTAGATTGCATGGGCTTCGTCCGCCGTGATGAGTTCATGATGTGCGAGCAGGTCCAGGACGATCTTCTGGCGTTTTTTCGCCGCTTCGGGATGTGCGTTCGGTTTGTACCGGTTCGGTTTCTGCGGGATGCCGCAGAGGAGCGCGGCCTCGGCACGGTTGAGCTGGGACGCGTGGAGTCCGAAATAAAACCGCGCGGCCGCCTCGATCCCGTAGACCTTGCCGCCGCACGGGATGCGGTTCAGGTATTCGGTCAGGATCTCGTCCTTCGTGTAGAGCTGTTCCAGACGGCGTGCCATCGCGGCCTGCTTGAATTTGCGGACGAGGCTCGGCCTGTGGTCGACCAGGGCGAACCCCGCGAGCTGCATGGTGATCGTGGAGGCGCCGGAAATGATCTTCGCGTTTTTGATGTCCTGCCACAGCGCGCGCAGGATCGCATGATAGTCGACGCCTCCGTGCTCGTAGAACGCATAGTCCTCGGCGGAAAGCATGATCGACACGGCCTCCGGGGCGATGTCGTCCAGTTCGACCGGGAACCGCCATTCGTAGTCATGCGTGGTCTCGTAGAATACGGGGATGCCGTTACGGTCGAGATAGGTGTGTGTCGGCGTGATCTGCCGCAGGCGGACCATTGGGTCGTTCACACAGTACGGCGCAACGATCCACCCCGCGAGGGCGAGGAGCGCGAAAAGGAGGAAAGCCGCCGCTGCGAGGCGAACGGCTTTCCGTTTGACGAGACTGTGGAACCTGAGGCTCATTTCACCTCGAAGACATCCACGCCGTCAGCCGGAACGAACGTGCCGTTCATGTCGGGATCGTACATGGCCTCGGCATAGAGCGCCGGGATGGCGAACTTGCCGGGCGTGACTGCTCGCACGGTGTAGACGGCATAGGCGGAACCGTAGAGCGTGCCGAACACGAGGAAGCGGTCGTCGCGTTTTTCGGTGCGGCTGAACTCCTGACGGTTGTTCATAAGGATGTTTTTCGGGATGCGTCCGGAGGCGTTCATGCGCGTGGCGAGCGCCTCGTCCTCGATCTCAAGTCCGGCGGGGAGCAGGTCGGAGATCACGATGTTCTCGACGACTTCCGGGGAATCCGCCGTGATGCGGACGAACGCGAGTTCGCCGTGCTTGAGCGAGGTGACCGGGTTGCCTTTCTCGTCGAAGAATTCGCGTTTGAGGCGGATCGGGCCGCCGGAGGCCTTCGCCTGTTTCGGCACGCCGGAGACGACGGTGCGGACGTACAGGTCGGACTTGCCGGTGTTCGAAAGCGTATTCGTGCCCGCAGCCGCAAGTTCGAATACATTCAGCATCTTCCCGGCGAGCTCGTATCTCGTCCTGTCCGCCGCGGTCATGACGCCGGAGGGATCGGCGGGCGGATAATACTCCGCGAAGGCCGCCAGCCCCATGGAAACCCAGGCGTTGGACTGCGTGGTGCCCCAGCATTCGCCGTCCTTGCGGATGCGTCCGGCGAGGAAGGACGCGAGTTCGGCGGCGGCCTTTTCACTGCCCTTCGGATCGCATTTCATGAGGATGTTCAGGACCATGCCGGCGCGCGACGTCGTGTCGGTGATCCCGACGAGCTGCGAGGTCTGGTAAAGCCAGGTGGGATCGGCGAGCGCTGCGCGGAGAGGCTCCGCGCCTTCTCCGGCATAGCCGCCGCGGACGAGGGCGGCGGAGGCGAGGAACTGTGCGAATCCGGGCTTGCTTCCGGCGAGGATGTTTCGCGCCGGGATCACGAAGTCCTTGCTGCCCGCCGATGCGAGAACGTATGCCGCGTAGGCGCGGAGTTCGGACTTGTAGCTGCCCGCGCTGTTCGCGAGGCGCAGGAGATAGGCGGTGATGCTCTTCTCCACGGCGGCGTCCACCGCGACGCGTTTCGCCGCCTTCGCTTCGAAGATGAAGTGCGCGGCGTAGACCGTGCCCTCCGGCCATTCCTTCCGGACGTCCGGCCACATGGAGAATGCGCCGTCGCCCGCCATCATGTTCAGGATGCGTGCGTAGGCGGCGGGCACTTTCGGCTCCATGGTCTTCGCGACCTCGGCGTCGAGCAGGCCGGCCTTCACCAGCGCAGCGGAGGAGAGGAACGGGAATGCGCCGGAAACGGTCTGTTCCAGGCAGCCGTAGGGATAGACGTTGAGCCAGTCGAGCGCGCCGGTTACGCCGACCGCGGGCGAGGCGGAGACGGTGAGTTTTGCGCCGTCCACGGAGATAAAACCGGTGGCGGGATCGACCGTGAGCGTCTGGTCCGGCTTTACGACCGCGAACGTGGAGACGGTCTGCGGCGGGGTCGCAGGGCGGACCGTGATAAAGGTCTTTTCCGTGCGGGATTCGGCTCCGACGGACAGCGTGGCGGCGAGCGTGCCTTCCCCGGTCTTGTCGAGCGCTTTCACGCGGAACGAAACGTCTTTCGTTTCGCCTGCCTTCAGCGCGTCGATACGCGGCTGGTCGCCTATGATCTGAAGCGTGTCGGGGAGCGCGAGCGTGAACTTGACCGCACCGTCCTTCGCGTCGTGATTGAACGCGCGGACGCTGATGACCGCCTCGTCGCCGGGGGTGAGCACGCGCGGCGCGGAAACCGTGAGGCTGACCGGAGTGCGGACGATCATTTCACGTTCGCCGGAGCCGACCGCGTCGGTTGCGCTCGCGACCGCCATGAAACGGAGCGAACCGGAGTGGTCCGGGATCTTCACTTTGACCGTGGCGGAGCCGGATTCCGGGACCTTCACGACGGGCACGACGACGCGCGCGGCGTCCTTCATCTTCACAAGGGACGCGGCGAGCGCGGACTTGGCGGCTTCGGGGGCGTCGCCGCCGCCGATGGTGCCGTCCGGGCGGATCTTGAGTTTCGGGAAGAGTTTGCTGTAGGTCTCGCTCACGGAGAGGAACGAGTAGTCGTCCTGAAGGAAGAATTTGAAGATGTCGGGCGTCTTGAATCCGGTGAGCGCGAGGACACCCTCGTCGACCGCGAAGAGGCAGACCTGTCCGCTGATCGGCTTTTTGTCGAGCGTGGCGAGCGACACGGTCACGTCCGTCTCGGTCTCGGGTCGGACGATGCCGGGGACGGTGATCGCGACGTCGAGCTTGTGCGCGGCGGAGTGGTCGAGCTTGAGGCTGGCGTCGCCTGAGGCACGCATGTATTCGCCGTTCTGTTTGCCGACCACGAACACGCCGACGTGGAAGATGCCGTTCAGGCAGTCCGCCGGGATCTTCGCCTCGATGGTGTTTTCGCCCGCCTTCACGCGGACCGTATTGGAAGAGTCCAGCTTGATGCCGCCCATCGCCACGAACGCCTCGCCGTCGACCGGGCTGGTGAACGTGATCTTCGCGGTCCGGCCGGGCGTGTACGTCTTCGCGTCGGTCTTGAACACGAGCTCGGAGGGGTCGCCGGTGCGGCGGCCGGATTCGCCCGCGGAGTGCCACACATTGATCTTCGTGCGGATGTCGTTGCCGTATTCCGCCACGATGTCGTAGCAGCCGGACGGCAGGTCGAACGAAACCTGCGAGGTGAACGCGGCGAGATCGGCGTTCTGCGGGACCGCAAGCGTCTTCGACGCGCCTTCCACCTCGGAAACGTTCTCCTTCCAGCGTCTGCGGTAGCCGTCGCCCTCCTGCACCAGCACGTAGTCCCAGGAGCGCTTGTAGACCGTGAACTTGATGTCGCGTCCGTCGTCGAGCACGGCGGACTTGCCCTGTTCGGTCGCGAGCAGCGCCAGGTCAAGCACGCATTCCCTGCCCGCGCCTTCCTTCTCCTTCAGGCCGATGAACCAGTCCGTCGGGTAGAGCGTGAAGTTATCGCTTCCGGTCACGGCGCGTCCGCCCGGTTCCTGCACGGACGCCTGAATCACGACGCGCACCGGGTCGAACGACATGCCGCGCGAGCCGAACGACGGCAGGGAGAGATTCGTCTTGCCGTTTTCGACCGAGGCGGCCGTCTCGTATTCATCGAAGTTGAAGCGCGAGGCATCGCCGACGGTCCAGTCCTTCCAGTGGTCGGGGTGTTTTCCGCCCGGCGTGCAGTCGTAGAGGATCCTGCCGGACGCGGACGGCACGGGCGTGCCGAAGTAGTAGTCTGCGGAGAGGACTGCCTGCAGAGGCTCCTTCATCGCGGCGGGTCCGGCGGGCAGGGCGGCATGCTCCAGTTTCGCCTTGATGCGGTCCGGCACGTAGGTCCCGACCTGGATATGCGACTCACCCCAGGTTCGCTTGGCGGCGCCGAAGCGGAACGAGTAATAGCCGGACGCGGCGTTGTCCGGGATCCTGACCTCGGACGAGACGAATCCGTTCTTGTCGGGCGTGAGTTGTTTCGAGAAGATCTCCTTGCCGTTTGGAGCGACGACTGTGAGCGTGACGGGGATCGATTCCGCAAAGACGGAGCCCATTTTGTCGTTCCCCTCCTTGCCGGCGGCATCCGGCGTTTCGTGCCCGATTTCCAGTTCGGCTTCCGTCCGGTCTCGGATGAACGCCGCGGCGAGGAAGGATTCGCCGGGGCGTACGATGCCGCGTTCGGAAAACGCGAATGCGCGGGGCAGCAGATCAGTCCTGCCTGTGTAGAGGTCGAGCGGGAACCAGGCGAACTCCTTTCCTTTGCGGATGGTCGCGGAATAGATGTCGCCGAACTGGCCCGTCCGGTTCAGGAAATTGCTGTCGTTCTCCCCTTCATGCAGCTTGTCGACGGATTTCTGCGACACATGGAAAGTGACCTTGCCGGACGCGTCCGTTTTGCCTTTTGCGAGGAGCTGGTTCTTGTCGGAATTGAGCTCAATCTCGGCATCGGCGACGGGCTTGCCGTCGGAGATGCGCCGGGCGAAGAGGACGATGCCGCCGGCGGGGTCGGAGACTGTTGTCGCGACCAGCGCGAAATCGGTGAGCATGAACTTGCGGTATTTGGTCTCCCGGTAGGTGTAGTCGTCCCAGTCGGACTTTCTGTCGTGCGCGACCTCAAGCACATAATAGCCGGGGGTGGCGAAAAAGATCCGCGCTCCCTTGTGACTGGGATCGTTGACCACGAGGATGTCATTGATGTCGAGCAGATGGTTGACCGTTTCGTTCCGGGGATCGGAAAGCTCGACGGTCTTCTCGCCGACCAGGAGCATATTGGACGTGTCGACCCGGTCGTCCCAATAGTAGGGCGATGAGTTCGTCGACATGTTGATGAGGTTGTTGTCGAACGCGCGGTAGAGCCTGACGTCGAGCTTGCGGATGTTCCTGGCGGAATAGGGGAATTCGACCGTCTTCTCCGTGATGGGGAACACGCTGCCGTCGGTGAGGAAGGAAAGCTTTTCCGTCAGTTCGGGCATCGTGAAGTCGAACACGGCGTCGTTTTCGAGCGTGGCCTTGCCCGAACGGTCCGCCAGGCCTTTTTTCACGCGGACGCGGTAGGTGACGCCGGGCTTGAACTTGCCGCTTACGGAAACGGTGGATCCGTGCGCGTAAAGCGAAAGATTATCGACCTCGGGCGTGAACACAACGGCTTTCTTCGGGAGATCGGACTGGAGCGAATTCGGAGTCGTGAAGGAAATGTCGAGCTCGTCGTTATCCTTATCGTATTTTGCCGACCGGAACGTAACGGCGGAACTCTGCTGTGCCGCGGATGCGGGCCTGGTCGCGGAAACGGGATTCTGTACGGAGGCTGCTGCGGATGCGGCTGATGTTTCATTCTGGTTCGCAACAGACTGGACGGCATTGTCTTCCTGATTCTGACTTTCGGGGCGGATACCCTTCGCGCGCTGGTACTGGACGATGTTGTACGTGACGGATGCTGCGAGCGCGAGGGCGACGAACGTGGTGGCATTGACTGCTTTTTTCATGCTTTTTCTGCTTTCCGGAAAAATAAAAAATGGGCTTTTGATGGGGGGGTGGGAAAAGGACGCTAAAAAGATACACGGAAGCGATGAAAAATCAAGCGCAAAAACCCGAAAATTTCAAAAAATAAACCAAATTCTTTGGGAAAAATACAAATGTAAATTATTTTATGTTGCAACAGAAAGACATGAAGGACAGGTAGACGCTTTATATAGAAAAGGGGCTGAGTCGGAAGAATAGGCGGAATCAGTCGGTGATGTCGGCGTATGTGAAACGCAGGACTTTCGCGAGGTCGGCAGGCGCGATCTCGATCTGGTAGCCGATCTTGCCGGCACTGAAGATGATCACGTCGAGTCTGGCGGCGGATTCGTGGATGACCGTTTTGAACTGCTTTTTCATGCCGATGGGCGAGCATCCGCCGTGAATGTATCCGGTGAGCGGGAAAATCTCCTTCGATTTGATCATTTCGATGGATTTCCCGTTCACGGCTTTCGCCGCTTTCTTGAGGTTGAGCTCGGAATCGACCGGCACGACGAAGACGAAATGCTCGCCTGATTTTTCGACCGTGACGAGCGTCTTGAACACGTGCGACGGATCCTGACCGAGCGCGGCGGCGACCTCAAGACCTGAGACCGCGCCGGAGTCCACGTAGCAGTGATGCCTGAACGGCACTTTTGCCTGTTCCAGGATGCGCATGACGTTGGTTTTGAACTCAGCGGCTTTGCTCATGGTCGGAAGTGCGTTCGAGGTGAACGCGAGGTCGTTTTATTGCTGATTATCCTTGATTTCGTTCGCATCGGCGTCCTGAGCTGTTTCCGGCGGATTCTGAGCGTGCGCGGCGATGTATTCCGCCATGCGGATGAACTGGTCCACAGTGACGCGTTCCGCGCGGATGTCCGGGGCGACCGAGGCGTCGGCCATGGCGGCGGCGATCACGTCCGCGCCGAAGACTGCGGCGGCCTGCTTGAACATCTTCTTGCGCCGGTGCGCGAACGAGGTGCGGGCGAGGCGGGAAAGGATGATGCGGATGTTTTGAGGCGGGATGACTGGTTTGCGGACGAGCGCGAAGAGGGCGGACTCGACCGTGGGCTCGGGGTAGAACACTTCGGGCGGGACCATGCGGACGATGCGGCCCGTGTAAACGGCGGAAATGCGCACGGTGAGGGCGGAGTAGTCGGCCGTGCCGGGACCCGCGAGGAAACGTTCCGCGACTTCCTTCTGAAGCATGAGGAGCATGTCGGCGGGGGGCGTTTCAAGGTCGAGGAGCTTCGCGATGACGATGGTGCCCGCGCTGTATGGCAGGTTGGAGACCACGCGGAAGTCGCCGGGGAAGAGCTCGGCGTATTTGACGCGGCAGGCGTCGGCTTCGATGAGGTGAAGCCCGAGCGGGACGACGGCGGTGCGGAGATATTCGGCGATCTTGCGGTCGAACTCGATCGCGGTGACGTCCGCGCCGGATGCCACGAGGCCGCGCGTGATGGCACCGAGTCCGGGACCGATCTCAAGGATGGTCTGGCCTGGCTTCGGGTCGGCCTCGTGCAGGATCTTCGCGCGGAACTGGTCGTCCACAAGGAAATTCTGGCCGAGGCGTTTGCTCGGCGCGATGCCGAGTTTTTCAAGAAGCGGTTTGAGTTCGGCTTTGACCATAGTTCAGTGATGGTGGTGTCCGCCGCAACAGCATCCGCAGCCGCCCTGCGCGGCCGCCATGCAGTCTTTCGACATCTTGCAGGAGCCGAACTCCGTCTTGGAGGCGGCGGCGAAACGGGAAAGCAGGCGTTTTGCGTTTGAAGCGCCGCATTCGGGGCATTTCGGCGCGGGAGACGAGGCGGATTTGAGCAGAGCCTCGAACTGATGGCCGCACTTTTTGCATTCGTATTCGAAAATAGGCATAAGTCAGCTCAATGTTTCTCGAATTTCTTGATAAGCCAGAACACGAAGAGCGCCAGGCCGGTCATGAGGATGAAGAAGACCGGGAACGAGACATACCAGTATCTGTGGTTCGGTCCGCTCAGGAACTCCGTGAATTCGCTCATGCCGAACACGCCGGTGAAGAAGGTCGGGATGGCGACCGCGATCACGATGGCGTTCATGTTCTTCATCAGCACGTTCAGGTTGTTGTTGATGATGTTGGAACGCGCGTCGACGAGGCCGGAAAGAATCTGGGAGTAGACCTGCGCCTGGTCGAGGAACTGCCGGTTTTCGATCTGGAGATCGTCGAGCAGTTCGATGTTCTCCTCCGTGAACTGGAACTTGTAAGCGCCGACCCGGATTCGTTCGAAGGCGCGCCGGTTGCCGCTGAGGGCGTTCACGTAGTAGACCAGGCTCTTCTCCAGCGTGAACATGTCGAGCAGGTTGCTGCTGTTGTACGACTCGTTCAGCTGGGTTTCGATCTCGTCGCTGCACATGTTGATCACGCGCAGGTGGCTCTCGAAATGGCGGATGGTCTGGGTGAGGACGCGGAGAAGGACGTCCTGCTTGGTGTAGACTTTCGTGGCGAACTTTCCGGTGAAAAGCTGGGGAAACTCCTCGTCGATGACCAGCACGACGCGGTCGGTGAAGAGGAAGATCCCCATGGATTTCACTCGGAACAGGAAGTTGTCGTCAGCCGAATAGTTCTTCGGGTATTTGAGAATGATGGCTGTGTAGTCGTCCTCAAACTCAATACGCGGCGTTTCGTCCGGGTCGATGGACGAAGCCAGCGTGTGAGGGTCGATGCCCAGTTCGTCGGTCAGGTAGGCACGTTCCTCCCCGTCGGGCATGACGTACACGTCGACGGGAATCGTGCCTGCGTCGGAATGGGCGATGCGGCCGTCCAAAACGGAATAGCGTTCGAGCATGACGACGCCCTCCGGTCAGATCAGTTGTTCTTCTTGAAATCCTGCATGAAGGACACAAGACGCTCCACGCCTTCGAGCGGCATGGCGTTGTAGATGCTGGCGCGGATGCCGCCGACGGAACGATGGCCCTTCAGACCGATCATGCCGGCCGCCTTGGCCTCGTCGAGGAACTTCGCTTCGAGTTCTTCGGAGGGGAGGCGGAAGACGACGTTCATCTTGGAACGGCTGCACGGGCAGACGGGGTTGCGGAAATATCCGTCGGAGCCGTCGATGGCGGCGTAGAGGGTCTCGGCCTTCTTGTTGTTGATGCCTTCGAGGACTTCGAGGCCGCCCATGTCCTTCACCCAGTCGGTGATGAGGCCGAAGATGTAGATGCCGAACGTCGGCGGGGTGTTGAACAGGGAGTTGTGCTCGATGTAGGTCGCGTAGCGGAGCATGGTCGGCACGTTCGCCGGGGTGCGTTCCGCGAGGTCCTTGCGGATGATGACGACCGCCATGCCGCTGGGGCCGAGGTTCTTCTGCGCGCCGCCGTAGATCATGGCGAACTTGGAGACGTCGAGCTTGCGGGACATGATGTCGCTGGACATGTCGGCGAGCATCGGGACGCCGGCCGGGCAGTTCGGGAACGCCTGGTACTGCGTGCCGTAGATCGTGTTGTTGGAGGTGATGTGGAAGAACGCGGCGTCTTCATCGACCTTCATCTCGTCGACCGCGGGGATCTTGGTGTATTTCTCTTCCTTGCTGGAGGCGATGACCTTCACGTCGCCGAAGAGCTTGGCTTCCTTGATGGCCTTGCTGGACCACGTGCCGGTGTCGGCGAATTCCATGGGCTTGCCCGCGACCGCGAGGTTCATCGGGATCATCGCGAACTGCATGCTCGCGCCGCCCTGAATGAAGACGACTTCATGCGTGTCCGGAACGCCCATGATCTCCTTGAAATTGGAGATCGCCCGTTCAAGGATCTCGTCGAAGAGTTTGTGGCGGTGGGAATGCTCCATGATGCCGCATCCGCTGCCTTTGTAGTCGCAAAACTCTTTTTGGGCTTTTTCCATGACGGCCTGCGGGATCATGGCCGGACCCGCGTTGAAATTGAAGACTTTCATCGTTCTCTGCTCCTATGAGAGGTTGAGGTGGTTGATGTGTTTTCAAAATATGGTAAGATATAATATACTACTCAAAAGGTTTGTCTTCAAGGAAAAAACGGCAAAAAGACGCAAGAAACCGCGAAAAAAGGCGACAAGTCCGGCCGTGCAACGCGAAGTCTTACATACAGACGCTGAAAAGAGCGGGGATGGATATTAGCGTGTGGATGGAAGATTGTCGTTCAGCAGGGAAACGCCCATTAATAGACAGAGAAGGAGGGCGACGAACCATGCGACAACAAAGAAAAGGCTAAGCCATTTCAGAGAAACATTCCGCTCGTATTTCCAGACGGTCAGCAGTCCGCCGAGCATGAGCCCGGAATAACCCCAATTCATTATGGAAATGAGGCCCGTATTTTTCCGGTCGGCCGCGATTGCCACGACAAGTGCCGCTGCCGGTGTCAGGAGCGTAAGCGCGAACGCCGGGATGGCTGCAAGGGATTCCTTCGAAAACAGAATCTCCGCCAGCAGATATGCCTGGAAGAGCAGTAGAAACAATCTGTTCCGCGTTGCCCGCCGCAATCACGGCGGGCGCGGTGCAGACAGCTCCGAGCAGGTAGAACGCAAGCAGCAAACCGGCAGGGATGGCCATGGCTTCCCGTTTGGTCAGATGGGACATGCTCATGGTTTCTGTTCCTTACATTTTCACTGTTATGAAAAAGTCAAGTGGATGTCCCGACTTTTTCGTGGTTTTCTGTGTTTTTGGGTTTCGAATGAACTTATAACGATACCTCTTATGAGGCAAA
>CACWOL010000024.1 GCA_902762495.1 uncultured bacterium
GGATCCGGGCGACGTCCTTCGCGAGGAACCAGAGCACTCCGTTGTCGTCCATGACGCGGACGAGGCGGCCTTTGTACGTTCTGACATGTTCTTTCATTTTGATTTTCTCCTTCATGCACCCGCGCAAGTACGCGGGCGCGGGTTATGGGTTTAAGGTAAATGGTTACTGGTTTTCAGTTCCGTCGGCCAGGTCTTCGATGTCCGGGAGTTCCCCGGTCACCGGCTCGTCACTGACCACCGGTGTCAGCGTCTTCCAGTCGCAGCCTTCGCCATACTTGAACTCGGCCCAGCGGCGGCGGATCACGTCGCAGTACCTCTCGTCCAGCTCCATCATCCGGCAGACGCGGCCAGTCTGCTCACAGGCGATCAGCGTGGACCCGCTGCCACCGAAGTTGTCAAGCACGATCTCACCGTGCTTCGAGGAGTTCTGAACGAGGTAGACAAGCATTTCGACGGGCTTCATTGAATTGTGCGTCATCCCGCAGGCTGTCTGGAATGTGTGAACGCCGTCAACATCCAGGTTGATGACTGGGCCACTGTACTGGATGTGTCGGATTTCCTTGACACGACGGAGCAAATACTTGCGGTTGTTCCACTCGAACTCATGCTGTTCAAGCGTTCTTCCTCTGCTATGGAAGTCGGTAGAATAGATTTCATGTGTGCGGATCTGTCTGCCGCGAATGCCCGGACGTTTCTTCGGCGGCATCCGATGATAAAGATTCGCCCTGTATCCCAGTGATTCAGAAATGAATTTCAGCTGGGGTGCAAGGTTCCTCGACGCGGATTTTGCGTGGCGATGTCCACGGGTGGAGATAAGACATCCATCCCCGGCCATATACCCCTCAAACAGAGCAGACCTGAGCTCCTTAGTCCAATTGAAGATTTCCGGAGAGAACTCTTTGAATTTAGCATACTTGCCACAGATTCTGAGGCAGTCTTTGGCCTTCTTACTATCAAAGACCATTACCGTATACGCATGTTCTTTGTTTGGATAAATCCCGACCTTGGCATCTCCAGCCCACTGTTTGATTCTTTCAATTTGTTCCATTTTCTCTTTGTTGAGCGTAAAAACAGGATACATGTTTTCGCCATGTCCAGCATTCAGAAAACTTCCCTGTGCCGCCCACAGCCCATAGCACCACGCATCCAGTTCGGTGACCGGAGCCAAGGAACCGTGTTGAACCTGCGGTGTCAGCAGAAAGTCGTCTTTCTGAATCCGATCTGCTTCCATCCAGGAGACTTGGAGCTCGCCGTTGTCATCCTTGCGGGCAACGAGATACTGGTGATTATGCGTTGCCTGGTCTTTGATGTTTGTACCCGCAACCTTGATTTCGATGATCTTTTCATTGTAGGCATGATCCGTCACGGCTTTCACGGCATGGAATCTGCCATCGCTGCCAAGCACCTGATCGCCGGGCTCAATGTCTTCAATCCGCTTGTAACCGGAAGACGTCATAACCATCGTGCAGGGAGAAAGACACGGATGCGCGTCATTGCATTTCGGCTTGTCGTAGTGAAGCAGGTTCGTCTGGCAACGATCATTGTACCACGCATGGGCGGCTCCCGGCTTCCACCCGTAAAGCGCAGATTCACTCTGGTAGTGGAAGTCGAACCGACCAAGGACGAAGCTGTTCTTGATCCAATACAGCGTCTCATGCACCTCCAGATCGTTTTTCTTCGCCGCTAGCCGGAAGTTGACCGACTCTGAATCGGAGTGGAAGATGTAGAACACGGCTCCCAGCTCCAGCATTGCCGAAGCGCACTTGAACGCACTCCCCAGGAATTTGCGGAAGTCGGAATCGGACATGTCGTCATTTTTGATGGTCAGCCCATTGCTTCCCTGCAGGGCTACGTTGTACGGCGGATCGACAAGATACAGGATCGCCTTGTCACCGGCCATCAGCTTTTCCGTGTCGGTCATGTCCGTGCTGTCTCCGCACATCAGACGATGTTCGCCAAGCTGGTACACTTCACCTCGAACACTGACCGCAACCTCCGGAGCTTCCGGCACAGCGTCGGGCTCTGTTTCTCCGGTCGCTACCTGTTTGTCGGCGTCACCATTCAGGATTCGGTCGAGCTCCTCGGAATCGAAGCCCAGGAGCGACAGATCAAAGTTCGCGTCCTGCAGGTCCTTGATTTCGAACGGCAGGAGTTCGTAGTTCCATTCCGCGATTTCGCCGGTCTTGTTGTCGGCGATGCGGTACGCCTTGACCTGTTCCGGGGTCAGGTTGTCGGCAACGATGACGGGGACTTCCGTCAACCCGAGGCTTTCGGCGGCCTTCAGGCGGGTATGCCCGACAATGATGACCATCTCGCGGTCGACGACGATCGGTTGCTGCCAGCCGAACTCCTTGATGGATTTTGCCACGGCATCCACGGCGTCGTCATTGAACCGTGGGTTCTTCTCGTAGGGCTTCACCGACGTGATCGGTACGTTTTGGATTTGCATAGGGGTTCCTTTCTTATAAGAGTTGTTCCGGGATTGGATTCCCGATTTTGAAAAAATATTAGTTCCTGCACAATATCACACCAGTCAAAGGCGTTAATTGATACGAAGACAATAAACAATCACCGACAATTCGGAGACCTTGCAATGAAGAAATCTTACTTTTACCTTGTTTTCTTAATGCCGCTTTTCCTTATCGCTCTTACGAAGCTTTGCCCGGCTCCCGCGGCTCCCATTGAGGCTGAAAAGAAGATGAGCGCCTCCGAAGAACGCGCCATTGCTGCTGAGGAACGTCGTGCGGAACGCAGAGAGGCCCGCGAAGCAAGAAAGGCCGAAAGAGCTGCCGCGAAAGCCGCTGCCGCCCAGCAAACTACGGCTCCCGATTTCGGGGGGTTGAGCTTTGGTGAATTCCCTGCTTTCGATCCCGGCATGAGCTTTGACAACAACATGGCAATGGCTCCCGGGATGGGATTCGGCGGTGGTTTCGGTGGTCCAGGTATGGGATTTGGAGGCGGCTTCGGCGGTTTCTGATTTCATCAATCCACAAAATTTCAAAGACCATTTCCTCACGGACTTGGTCTTTTTTTATGTCATTGCTTGATACACAAATAGAATCTTATATGCTCTTTCAGAATTTGTCAGAAACAATCAAAAGCGTTACACAATAACTTCTATTTGCTATCCGTTATTTGACATGAAAACACAGCTGTGAATCGCAAACGGACACCGTAGGAACGACTTGCGGACCCCTTGTCCAAAATCCTACAACCCTTATAACTAAGGAGAACGACTATGAAGAAAATTACAACTCTCATCGTCCTCGCAATTACAGGAATCGTGTCCGTCAACACCTTTGCACAGGGCTTTGGCGGCGGAATGAATCTCGGTGCTGGTGGCTTCGGTGGTCCTGGCATAGCACCCGGCGCTGCTCCAGCTGGTGGATTTGGTGGTCCTGGCCAGATTGCTCCAAGTACTGACTTCGGCGGTTTTGGTGGATTCGGTGCTGCTCCGCAGGGGGGCTTCGGTGGATTCGGTGTTGCTCCTGCTCCGCAGACTGGCTTCGGCGGATTCGGAACTGCTCCTGCTCCGCAGACTGGCTTCGGTGGGTTCGGCGCGGCTCCTGCTCCGCAGACTGGATTTGGTGCGGCTCCCGCTGGCGGCTTCGGTGATTTCGGAGCCTTCGGTAGCTTTGGCAGCTTTGGAACCGCTCCGACTCCGCAGGGCGGTTTCGGTGGATTCGGCACTGCTCCAGCTCCGCAGACTGGATTCGGTGCTGCTCCGCAGGGTGGCTTCGGTGGCCCTGCCGCTGGTCCTGCTCCTCAGCCTGGCATCGGTGGCCCTGCCGCTGGTCCTGCTCCTCAACTCGGCTTCGGTGGTCCTGCCGCTGCTGGTCCGGCTCCCCAGCCCGGCTTCGGTGGCCCCGGCAATTTCGGTCCCGCACCCGTTGGCGAGATTCCCGGCTTCGGCGGCCCTGCCGTAGGACCGGCTCCGCAGATCGGTTTTGGTGCACCGGACAGAGAACCGAAAGTCAGACACGATGGTTTCGCACGTCAGCCCCGTGGCGAACGCAAAGACACTGCCCGTCAGCCTCGCGGAAGACGTGAAGGCGGACGCCGGAATCGTGGCGACGCGGCTCCGCAGGGTGGATTTGGCGGATTTGGTGGACCTGCACCGCAGGGTGGCTTTGGTCCCGGATTCGGTGCGGCTCCCCAGGGAGCGCAGGGCGGCTTCGGCGAACCCGCACCGCAGGGCGGCTTTAGCGGGTTCGGAGGTTTCGGCTTCTGATCCCTTAAAACCTATACAAATCACGAAGACCATTTCCTCACGGATTTGGTCTTTTTTTGTTTTCCGCAAAAAATACGATCAGCCACACAATAAAGCAAAAGTGCTATGCGTTAATTGATATGTAAGCGCTGTTAAAAAACGCGAACAAACACTGCGAGAAAGACTTGCAGATACCAATTTAATATCACACTACGGAGAAACAATCATGAAAAAGATCCTCGTGCTTTTCGCTCTTATCGCAATCGCCGGACTGGCTTCTATTAACGCCCACGCGCATCACAATGATTTCTACGGATTCGGCGGCTTCAGTCCCTTCGGATATGGCTACGGATTCGGCGGCTACGGGTACAGCATGGCTCCTGCCTTCAACATGACTCCTGGTTTCAACTACGGCATGACCTTCGCCGGATTTGACGGATTCAATCATAGCTTCACGGCCCACACGGCTGTCCCGAACTCCATCCGCAAGATCGTTCCGATTCCGGCGACCGCATCTGCCAATACTTCCATCAGCTATGATGAAGACGGCAACATCCATGTTCGTCCGTTCGATGACGAGGACCTCTTTGTAGAGGATTAAGACAGACTCAATACGCTCCTGAAAAGCGATTGGTTGTGAGGACGTCTCCCAGGGGGTGGGTAGGCGTCCTCCTTTTTATTGTTCTTTCGGAGAAATAGCAACTATTCTCTTTCTTTCTGTTTTGAAAACTTGCAATTTGTCGGAACCGTGATATATTAATTGTGACGTTTCATTCTTCAATATTATCAGTAAATAACAACGGAGAAACACCATGCCTGATTTCAAACTGACGTTCCAAGAAGAAGTACGCCGCCTTGCCCGCAAGGAAGTCAAAGCCGCCAGCGAGACTCTCTCTGCCCAGCAGAAGACCATCCGCGAGCTGACCAAGCGGGTCGACGCCCTCGAAAAGAAACAGGCTGCTGCCGTACCCGTCGCTCCGAAGGATGACAAAACGGCAGAACTTCTTGCTCCCGCGAAATCCGGCAAAGCACGTTTCTCACCGAAAACAATCCAGAAGTTCCGCAAGAAATACGGCCTCTCCCAAAAGGCAGTCGCCGCGATTCTCGGCGTGACGGTCTTTGCTGTCAGCCATTGGGAAATCGGCAAGAATCGTCCGCGTCCTAATCAGGTAGCTGCCATCAGCGCATTGGCGAAACTCGGCAAGAGAAAAGTCGAAGCCCTCCTGGCGGAGAAGGCACCGGAAGAGCTCGCCGCGATCAAGGCTGCCGCTGGGAAGAAGGCCGCCAAAAAGGCTCGCAAGGCTTCGAAAACCACCAAGGCACCGAAAGCCGCCAAGGCCTGATTTTCGATGCAAAAAGTTGGGGTTTGCAAGGCCCCGACAAACGCGATTTGCCGCGTTTTACCGACGCGCTCCCAAACCGGCAAACGCCCGCAAGTCGCGTCAAATCGCCCTTTGTAACCCCCTAAACGGCAGGGAAATAAAAAACTCGGACAGCTGCGGAAACTCTGCCTATACGGGGGAGTCCTTCCGCGGTGCTATGATACCTAAATCAAGAAGGAGTACCTTTCGCCTATTTTCGAGGTCGGTTTTTTCGGCCCTGTGGTATTTTCGAGGAAGGCCGAATTTCGGGTTTTTGGGGCGATTTGAGGGGGACTTTCGACCAGGCGCGACCTCATGCTCGCGCTTTCCTGTCGCGCGAAACAGGGGCGTTTCTCGCGTTTCCGTAATTACCAATCACCAGATGCGCCACCGCCGCCAAAATCTCCGCCGCCATCGGAATCGGAACCGGAATCGGAGCTGTCATACCTCTAACAAGCTCAATTCAAACTCAGGGAAGGGGGAGTCAAAAAAAGGGACTGTTTCTCGCAAACATAGAAACACTGCTCCTCAGGTGCTTTCAAGTTGAGAAAAAGTTTCCGGGTGTTACCTTTGGTAGCCACCGATATACTCCCCATCGGCGACTTATGACACATGAAGACGGAAATCGATCATAATCAATGCTCCAAATCGTCCATGATCTACCCTCGACATAACTTTTTTCTGACTTTTTTGATAAAACGATTTGACTTTTGTTGGAAATATGCTATATTAATTATTGTACCTCATTTGGGGTATGGGGTTTTTTAGTTTTGTCGACGAGAGTCAGCATAAAGAATTCTCAGTTCTTTGCACATCGCGAGAGAAAGTATTTTGAGGTTGATACCGTTTCTGGTTTTGGTCCCTAACAAACTCGGTTCTTCCTCGGAATAACTGGTCTGCTTTTTGGATGTTTCTTCGCATAGATTGCCGAAAAGCACAGCCTGAGCTCAGGCCGGATAGAAATAGGAGGTCATGAGTTCGAATCTCGGGTACTCCACCAGTTTGTTTTAAACGCCTGTGAAGTCCAACGATTTCGCAGGCTTTCTTGTTCCGGTACAAGAGCCTCAACGTTCGAGGGTTGCGCGAGTTTTTCGCCGTCCCTTGCGCCGAGCACAGATAACCCGTGGAACGCAGTTTCCACGCCGGAAATCGGGGATATCCCGCCGGTTCTCTCTGTTTCTTAAGGCCGAGGTCCAGCGTTTTGCATCGTAAAATGCCTGGGCATATCGAAACAGAAAAAACCTTCTCTTCACGGTCCCAAAAACGTCGCGAGACACCCCCGATTCACCTGTTTGACCTCAAAACGCCCAAAAACATAAGGCCGTTTGAGTCCGATATGCCTACCACTTTTTTCCTGGAACCCCGGCCTTACGTTTTTTCGAGAGGAAAACGATTTGGACGAACGCAGAGTTTTTATGTTGAGCACCGAGAAACAACCTCACCCCATCCCCCCTGTCCGGCAGGCTCCGGGCAGGAAGGCAGCGGTTGAGCAGAAGAGACGATTCCCGACATTTTCATCAATGTTGCCCTTGATTATTTGCTTGGGGCGTGGTATAATAAAGTTGTTATACTACGCTTTTCAAAAAAATCAAGCGGATTTCCATAAAAAACGCTTTTTTGATTCCCGGCTGTCCACTCGCGGGGGGGGGAGAAGGAAGTTTGGGAGAAGCCGGGCGGGGCCACAGACGACGGACACTTAATCTGACTGGCACGAGGTAGGCGAGCAGGGAACGTGCAAACGGCGGAATCGTGAGATCGGGACGATGATGACCGCCGCCTCCGTTTCCTTGGGAAAAGGACGGGGAAACCTTTCGTATTGGTATCTGATTCAGACAAAACCGATTATCCGTTCCCTTTTCCCAACGTTTTCAATTTGAGCATGACGCTTCGATAGTCCCATTTATCGTTTTCGTTCAGAAGAGCCATGAAGCAGCTGATTGATGTGACGACCAGGAACGAGAAGTAGGCAATCCCCAGTTTCCCAAGCGAATAACAATGGTGTGAGTGAGCAGATAAAACAAGCGCCCTCAGAATCGCCAGCCAGAAGCATAAATCATACAGTCGCGGCCATTTTTGTCTATTGTTGATAATATAAATATAGCAGGGTAATACAAATAACCAATCATGGTTTTGGGAATAGGTCCAAAATGGAACAAATGCAATAGCCGGAAGAAAACGCACCATGACATCCTTGGCGTTCCTGAGGAAAAAACATCCTGCAGATACAATTGCAGCACATATTGCCATCGAAACATACTGCCCCACGGGCCCGATTACATCTATGAACATTTGCGCTATATAGCCTTTGAAATACGGAGCACCGATTTTTGGTATTTGCAGAATCAGCTCGACCGGGGATTTGTCCAGTTTCCAAGCAGTAAAGAGAGTTTCAAGCACACAAAGCAAACCAGCTATGACAATCGTTTTATAGTTGCGGTTGATGACCAGAGGAATCATAAACAATGCGCCTATTTGAGGCTTAATCATAAGAAGGGAAAAGGCGATGCCGGCAAGTATTTCATTTTTCTTTTCAAGTGCGTTATAAAGCAAACAGGAGCATCCTAACAGAAGTATTCCGTAATTTAGAGTCAAAAAAAGGTAGTCAAAAGAATACATCATCATAGCCAGCAAAAAAAGAACATCTGAGATACAGTGCTCCGCATCAGAATATTGCATTTTATTAAATGTCCACTGGCAGATCCATATAAAAAGGCACAGATATATCCCCAGCATAATGATAATACAAGCATTTTTCGATACGGAACCATACCACCAGAAAACGGCCGTATGCCAAGGCGGATACGCATGCACATATTCCCGGTTTCCCTTTGTTTCATTCGGTTTGTCCGGACGGGGCCAACCACAAAACTGCTCCGATGAAACCTTTCTGTCGAAAATGTCAAAAGAATCTATCCCGTCATGTGCGCATATGATTTCATTGCGCCGAAGATTCAAATCCCAGGAGAATTTGAGGATTTTCGGCATAAAAAAAAGTCCATCCACCGCAAGCAGAACACATGCCAAAGACAGCAGAACAATCTGCAGTCGTAACTTTTTATTTCGTTTCATGATATTCCTTTTCGGTATTGACGTTCCAGACCGAAGATTTGTCCGTTTCGCCCAGCAGGGCCCGAGCTGCCTCGATCCCGCACATCATGGAGTGGTCCATATTGTTGTAACGATGCTGACCGTTTCGTCCGATGCAGAAAAGATTGCGGAAGCCGTCCAGCCAGTCGCGCACTTTCCCGAATTCCGCATAACTGCCGAAATAGGCGGGATATGCCTTTTTTACCTTGATGCGGACGCTTTTGTGTATCGGCTCATTTTCATCCAGAACGCCGATTTGGCGCAGTTCCTTTACCGCCATGTCAATAAATTCGGAATCGCCCATCGTCCAGAACCGGTCTCCCTCCGTGCAGAAATACTCCAGGCCGATCCAGACATGCTTCGTAACATCGTCCACCATATACGGAGACCAGTTGTTGAATATCTGGAGCCTGCCGAGCCGGACATCGCGTTCCTGCACATAGATCCAGGTGTCCGGGACAATGTTGCGTACAGTTTTTATTTTGGTCGTGTTTTTGATTGCCAGCTTGTCCACAAGGAGTCCGACGGTGATGAAATCCCGATAGGGAAGGCCAGCGGCGATACGCGCCACGTCTGTTGGGACTCCCTCGAATGCGGCGACCAGATCCTTAACGGGCATCGACGAAAACAGGGCATCGCAGGAAAGCCGCGATCCGTCGGCGAGGGTGACGTCCGTTACTGTCCCGTGATCCGACTTGACGCCGACCACGCACGCATTCATCCTGATCTCTACGCCATCGTCCCGAAGGCGGGCGGCAAGAGTCTCCCAGAATTGCCCTGGCCCGCGTTTGGGGTAGGAGAACTCCTCGATGAGGGATGTTTCTTTGGATTCTCCCTGCGGAATGAAAACGTTGAGAAGCGCTTTCCAAAGGGAAAGCCCTTTGACCCGCTGGGCACCCCATTCGGGCGAAATCCCGGACGGGTGAACGCCCCAGAGCTTTTCCGTGTAGTCCTCGAAGAACATGGAGTAGAGGACTTTCCCGAAACGGTTGATATAGAAGTCCTCCAAGGATTTCTCCTGGCGTTTGAAGACCGCGCTGAAAAGATAGCTGCATCCCGCCTTAACGGTCCGTACCAGTCCCATCGCCATGAATGTCGCCGGTTTGATCGAGATGGGATAGTCGAAGAAATGGCGGAGATAGTAAATGCGGCTCACCCGGTTGCGGCACAGCATCACCGTGTCCTCCTTCTCCGGATCGGGCCCGTTTGGATTGAGCCGGCATGCGCGGTTGAGGATGATGTCGTCTTTTGCGGGCTTGCCCTGCATCGGCATCAGCTGATTCCAGATGCCATTGACCTGCTGGGATTTGGAGAAGAAACGGTGGCCGCCGATATCGATGCGGCAGCCCTCATGGACTACCGTACGGGAAATACCTCCGATTTCCGAAGTTTCCTCCAGAACAATAATCCGCCATTCATTCGACCTGCGGCGAAGTTCATAGGCGGCAGTCAGCCCCGCCGGGCCGGCTCCGATGATAATGATGGTTTTCATGGCCTGAACAATCCTTGTTTTTTTCTCAATGCGTTTTGTTTGACTAGTGGTACAATTCCGCTGTTTTCAGGATCACCGCGCTGACGGTGCGGCTGAGTTCGATAGTGCCCATGAGCGGAAACGGAGCGCTCAATAATATAAAATAACTGTCCAATTTCTTTTTTCAAGTAAAAAACCGAGTAAAATTCCACGATGCAGTCAAAGACGTATTATTATTTGAAAAACGCCGGCGGAACCTCCCGGCTTATCTCACGTCGCAGTAAAACGCATCCGCGGCTTCCCGGTCTCGGCCCGTGAAGATGCGTTTCGAGAGCTTGCGGTTGCGGATCAGATACCAGTCGCCGAACATGTCGAACTTGCGGCTGGACGTGACGATGTGCGATTCTTTCAGCGTGCGAACTTTTTCCCCCGGCTTACACCGAGCTTGTTCAGCCGCACGGCGAAATCCATGGGCATTTCGAAACAGAAAAAAATCTCTTCCCGGTCCCGCAAAACGCCGCGAGATACCCCCGGTTCACCTGTTTGACCTCAAAACACCCCAAAACATAAGGCCGTTTGAGTCCGATATGCCTACCACTTTTTTCCTGGAACCCCGGCCTTACGTTTTTTCGAGGGGAAAACGATTTGGACGAACGCAGAGATTTTATGTTGAGCGCAGAGGACATTCACTCCCACCGTTCCCCGACAGCGGTTGATGTGGTCAATGATTCCTTTGCATTTCCGGCATTTTCCGCTTGATTATTTGTTTGGGGCGTGGTATAATAAAGTTATGATTCCTCAAACCCTCCATCAGCAACAACGTGAAAAGGCTGAAATTATGTTGAACACGAAAACGAGCAGAAACATCTACTTTGCTTTCCTCACAGTCTTCCTGACCGCCGCTTTATTCACCGGGTGCGGCAAGAATGAGTCGGATCATCATGCCAGCGAAAAAGCATCCGAGAACGATGCGACATCCGGCGAGATGACCGTTATCCTCCCTGGCAACGTGACGCTGCCGATGGTAAAAATCGAGGCGGGCATGTTCGAGATGAGCGCGAAGGACGGGGAGAATACTGACGATGAAGTGCCGCACCGGGCGATGTTGACGCGGGACTTCTACCTCGGAAAGACCGAGGTGACGCTGGCGCAGTGGAAAGCTGTGATGGAAACAAATCCGTCGGAATATAAGGATGATGACCTGCCAGTGGAGTATGTGTCATGGAATGACGCGATGGAGTTTTGTGGGAAGCTGAACAACATGGGAAAAGCACCGAATGGGTGGAAGTTCACGTTGCCGACGGAAATGCAGTGGGAATATGCGGCCTGCGGGGGGAACAGGAGCAAAGGATATAAGTACAGCGGAAGCGACAATGTCGATGTTGTCGCCTGGTACGAGGACAATGCGGGCTGGGCGGTGCGGGGAGACGTGATGTCTCCCGTGGGGCGGAAGAAACCGAACGAGCTCGGTCTGTACGATATGAGCGGGAATGTGTATGAATGGTGTCTGGATGACTGGCAGGACAAGAGCGATATGCTGACGCCGGAGTTTACGCGTGGCAACGATAGTGGTGGTTCGGAGCGTGCGATCCGCGGCGGCAGCTGGAACAACCCTGCAAGAACCTGCCGATCCGCAGAGCGGAACGGCGGCGAACCCGATGATCGGAACGGCGACTTCGGTTTCCGCTTGGCTCTCGTCCCAGAGTCATATTGAAACGAATTGTTTGCTTAACCTCAAACCCTCCATCAGCAACAACATGAATGGGATGAAATTATGTCGTCACGAATCATCAGCAGAATGTTCGTTTACCTCGCCGCCGTTTGCTTGAGCGTCCTGTTTTTTGCCGCGTGCGGCAGGGAAAACGCGAAAGATATTTTGCAGAAAGGCAATGCCGCTTATAAGGCAAAGAATTATGAAACTGCGGTAAAGCATTACAAGAAAGCCGCCGAACAGGGCGACGCCATGGCACAGAATATGCTTGCCCTTTGCTACGATACCGGAGAAGGCGTCAAACAGGACTACGTTATGGCTGCGAATTGGTATCGCAATGCCGCCGAGCAGGGCAATGCCAGCGCCCAGTTGAATCTTGGCGCGTGTTATGCCGATGGTCATGGCGTTGGACAGGACTACGCCGAAGCCGTGAAATGGTACCGGAAGGCCGCGGATCAGGGGCTCGCCGAGGCGCAATTCATACTCGGCGGCTGCTATGAGAGTGGAGAAGGCGTCGAACAGGACTACGCGCAGGCCGCGAATTGGTATCATAAAGCTGCGGATCAGAACCTCGCCGAGGCGCAGTTGCATCTCGGTTCGTGCTATTTGTATGGCGCGGGGGGTGAAGAAAGATGAAAAACAAGCAGTGAAACTATTTCAAATGTCGGCAAATCAGTCCAATGCGATGGCGCAGCTCGTGCTCGGCAACTGTTATTATAACGGATGGGGCGTCAAGAAGAACAATGCTGAAGCCGTGAAATGGTATCGGAAAGCCGCCGAGCAAGGCAATGAGCTTGCAATAGAGGCGCTCAAACGCCTCGGCGCGGAGTGATCCTTCCAACCTTCAGCTCGAAACGAACAGGACCTGATCTGCTGTTAAATCCGGAATCCGCAACACCAATTCCATAGGAGCAATAATCCATCCACGCAACCTGAGCTCTTCCCCGCCGTCCTGTCACGGGCGGCAGGGAGCGGAGCCAACCGGGCATCTTTGCCAGTTATCACGCCTCAACGCGGAACTCCTGCAACTGGTCGTCACGAAGACTCATCCCGGCAGGCTCCGGGCAGGAAGTCGGCGGTTGAGCAGGAAGGGTGTCGGGGTTAGTTGGCTGGGGGTGGTGAGGGAAGCGGGATCGGTATAGATCGGTTCATTCTTTCTTCAGCGACTTCAGGAACGCCGGGTCATCCGCCTTGCGCAGGAATCCGAAGAGGTCGGTCCCAATGGGGACACAGTCCGCCTCGCAGCCGTCATAATCGGCCAGATAGTACAGGGTGTTCCGCTTTGATTTGTCTGAAGAAGCAAAGACAAACGACTCGCCGATATCCGAATCCTCGCTCGGAATCCGGGCGACCAGGTACATCGCGGTATCGCCAGGGTGCATCGGGATCAACTGCATTTCGTCGGTACATCCGTACACGGTCGCGCCGTGATACTCGAGTTCCGAAAAATACACGCTGAACTCCCGCCAGTTATCCGGGAGATCCGTGTGGATCACATGCTTCAGCCAAAGCTCCCGCTGTTCCGGCGTCAGCGCCGGGGAATACGGAGCGTCTTCCGGGTCGCCCGGCGGCGGAAACTCGCGGTCCCACTCCGCGCCGAGGATCGAAACGAGCTTTTCGGAGATGCGAAACGCCGCTTCCTGCCGTCCGGCGTGGAAGACTTGTCCGAGTATCTCCGGAAAGAAATCGACACCGAGCACATCGAATGCTCCGTCTTTCGGGAAGAACGTGAACTGGATTGCGCAGATCGTGCCGTCTGGGGCGATGTTGAAATCCGCATAGAATTCTTTTTCCGCTTTCCTCAGCCGGGCGGACGCGAAAACCGCCTCAAGGCCGTCGTTGGGCACCTTCGGGCGCGCCTCGTCCGGCAGGTGTTTGAAGAACAACGCGAGCGCGGAATCGAGATTGCAGAGCTTCGCCTTCTTCATCAAGTCGCGCTGCATGAGGATCTGCCGTTTCCAGTCGTCCGGCACGGCATCCGCCAGCACGTTGAAGAGATTCTGGGCGATGTCGTAGTATTTATCTTTTTTCGAGCCGAAGAAGAGCATGGCGGGGTGGTCCTTTCTGGTAAACGAAGATTTCTTACTCAACGACAACGAGCGGCATTCGTTCTAACTCTACTTTAACATCTATTCCGGGAAAAGTCAAGTTGCTTTCTTACCATGTTTGGAACTTTGTTTAAACTTTCGCACCGCCACACCAGATGCCGTCTCCTCCCTGTCCGGCAGGCTCCGGGCAGGAAGTCGGCGGACGAGCAGGAAGGGTGATTATGTTTTTCTGAAATATCGGCTTGATTTCACGCACAGGCGGATGTATATTCAACGTTGAACTTCCTTTTTTCTCGGACAAATCAACATAACAAACAGCCCATGACAACAAAACGGGCGGAGGTACAACATGAAGAACTTATTGAAAGCGGCATCCATCCTGAGCGTGGCGGTACTGTCCGCATGTGCGACAGTCTCATCCGACGGCGACGACCCGTCGAAGGATTACGCCTGGGCGCAGGCGACCGTGGAAGCCGCGGAGCCCGGCAACCTGTCCGGCATCACACCGTATGGGAAATTTCAGCGCTGCACCTACTTTTCGCGCACGGCAGGCCGTGACACGAACCTGAACGTCCTGCTGCCGCCCAATTATTCCAAGGACAAACAGTATCCTGTCGTCTACATCCTGCACGGATATACCGACGACGAGACCTGGATGGCACGCGACGTCGTGGGCATCCCGCAAATGCTGACGCAGCTCTACGCGGACGGGAAGGCAAAAGAAATGATCGTGGTCCTGACCTATAATTTCACGAACAAGGAACATGCGCGCGTCAACGGACTTGACATCATGACCGCCATCAAAGGCTACGACGATTTCATCGACGACATGGTCACCGATGTGATGCCGTTCGTCGAAAAGACTTTCTCCGTGAAGAAAGGCCGCAAGAACGCCGCGATCACGGGCTTCTCCATGGGCGGCCGCGAATCCATGTTCATCGCGTTCCGTCACCCGGAACTTTTCGGCTATGTCGGCGCGGTCGCCCCCGCACCCGGACTTGTTCCCGTGCCGAATTCGCCCATGCATCCCGGCCAGATGAAGCCGGAGGAAATGAAGTTCCCGGCGGAATACACCCCGAAATTCTTCCTGCTGAGCGCGGGCGGAAACGACAATGCGGTCCGCAATACACCGTCGGACTATCGCAAGATCTTGACCGACAACGGCATGGATGTTATTTGGAGCCTGACGCCCGGCACGGGTCACGACCCCTCGAGTGTCAAGCCGCATCTGAACAAATTTTTCCAGATCGTCTTCCAGTAACACCCGCGATCTGTTTTTACCGCCTCCGGCATCCGCGGGGGGCGCACCACTGAAAAAAACAACGGAGAGGAAGGAAAGGCAACTATGTTCATGAGAAAAACGTTTTGTTCCGTAAAACCTGTCCCGATTCTGCTGGCATTGGCGTGCGCTGCCACATTTTTTACCTCGTGTGCGACGGATTCCGGGGATGCGGTATCGCGAAATGCACAGGGATTGCAGCTTCCGCAGGAAAAGAATCCGGATCTCCTGGATGCGGGCAAGCGCAAGGCAATCGCGGAAGAGGCTCTGGCGAAAATCGACAGCCAGTTTCCGGGTCTCGGCCAGGTACGCACATCACCTTTGAATCAGCTGAGAATCCGCGACATCTGCATCCTGCCGAATGATGACGGGCTGTATTACCTTGTGGCATTCGGCGGCGCCCGCACGGCGGACGGGCAATTCGGGCGTGGTTTTGTGACGTATGTCAGCGAAGACCTGGAACAGTGGCGCGGCCCTTATCCGGCATTCATTCCGAAGGAGGGGACGTTCTGGCGCATTCACGATTTCTGGGCGCCGGAACTTCATTGCTGGAAGGGCAATTACTATATCTTCGGGACGACCGGAGACGATTCGCACCGGGGCACACAGATCTTCCGTTCGACCAGCGGCAATCCTGCCGGGCCTTACGAGCCCGTTACACCGCGTCCGGTGACGCCGGAGGATTGGATGTGCCTGGACGGAACGCTTTACGTGGATGAGGCGGGCGACCCGTGGATGGTGTTCTGCCACGAATGGGTGCAGGTCACGGACGGAACCATCTGTGCCGCGCGGCTCTCGGATGATTTCACGCATCTGGAAGGCGAACCGATTCTGCTGTTCCACGGTTCCGACGGTCCGAACAACCACCCCGATCCGGGCAAGGATAATTATGTGACCGACGGGGCATATCTTTTCCGTGAGGACGGGCAGTTGAAAATGATCTGGAGCGGTTATGACAACGGCGCCTACAATCTCTGGCTGGCCGTGTCGGAAAGCGGAAAACTTCAGGGGCCGTGGAAACAGATTGCGAAGCCGCTCTACACGAAAGACGGCGGGCACGGGATGCACTTCGTGACATTCGAGGGGAAACATAAGATCGTTCTCCACGCGCCGAACCGCGATTCGCGTGCCGTCCTCCTGGACTGTGACGGGAAGGCTGTGCAGCCGTAAATGCGGGAAAGTTCAGGATGTCAACCTGATCCCGGAGGATTGCAGGAAAATGTTCTATGGGGATGCACTTGACTCAACCTCCTGCTCTCTGTGTCAATGAACGATAGGTCTGGCATCAAGAATTACAATGTCGCAGTTCGCGAACACGGAGACCAGATTGTATTCCTTCGTCAAATGGTGCTTGGAGCCGCCAGCAAGAGCTATGGTATCCATGTAGCCAGGCTCGCCGGTCTATCGGGAAGCGTGGTGGAAAGGGCTGGGGGTATTTTGGATAAACGAGGGGAAAGCCCCGTGAAGCTCCATGCCGTCGTGCCGAAGTTCCTTGAAGTCATCATGAAGCGGGAGAGGAATGGGAATTGAATCCTGAAGGGGGGATATAGGAACTTAAAAAAAGTATACGGAATGCGCGCTTCAACTTGAATCTTTGTGGTTTCGAGTGTACATTACAAAGATTGTAGAGTTTTCCTGTGTATGAATCGTCTTTCTCTACAGGAAACACAATCGGAACTACAACCTTCAACGCTTGACTCCCGATTTTAATGGGGAGAGAAGGATATGGTGCGGGTATGGAGAGTTTGCAGCAGACGATAGAATGGATCAATTCGGTTCTGTCGGATTATGTGTTGACTGTGCTGCTGATCGGCTGCGGCGTCTTTTTTTCCATTCGCACCCGCTTCGAGGTTTCTTGAAGCCATCGCGAAATGGGAGAAGAACGGGGATTGAATACTGCCAACTTGCCGAACAGTTTTTTACCAACTTGCCGAATGAGATCTTTCCAACTTGCCGATTTTGCGCTTGACAAATGTGTTATTGATGCTGTACGTGTCAAAGAATAACAAGCTCAAAAAATCGCGCGTATGCCTATGTGACGCTAAACAAAGACCGCCTTCTCACTCATGGCATATCCGAGGCTATGTTATTTGCGGCGAAATGAGCTCGCGGAGAAACGGAGAAAGGGATATATCTCTGAAGGTGATTACCTCTTGCTGAACAAAAGAGGTTGCCGTCTCAGGAGGTTCTAACGGAGAGTTTGAAGTCCAGACGCTTTTTCCCAGTTCAGATGGTTATGGGGTGACGCTGTTTTTATCCTGAAAAAAAGCACCATAAAAGGCATGATCCCAATACAACCAACCATCGGAAGCGGCACGAACGGAATCAACAATCATCCCATTTTCGGAGTAGGTGTGTTTTTCCGGATCATATTGATATAAAATGAGACGCCCATTCACGGCAACGCCATAGCGATAGAATTGATGCGTTTTGGAGAAGTAGTGACCTGAGACAGATTCATTTTCCACAAGCAGTGGAAGATTGAAATCCGAGGAGCAGATATTTTCATAATGGATTGTATATCGGGGCCAAAGCTCTTGCATTGACAAAAGATCGGGCAATCTGTCCTCCGGAACACAGGATTTGTAGTCTTTGCCCATGAGCTGAGGCATAGGTTGCGGCACATAATCATGGGTGGACGGGGCATCATCAAAGGCAGGGAAACAGGAAATGACACTTCCATACAGATTCGCCAATTCATTCAGTTGCAACCTCATTTCGAACCTTTTATCAAACCCCCGGGAAACGCCCCTTATTCCATTTAGAATGGACCAGCATGTCAGCAGCAGAGAAAGAATCATTCCAACACAGGTCAAACGATAATCACGTTTATTCCTTTGTGGCCTTTTCAACTTGCCAAACGACATGGACAGAAACAGGTACACATCGATTGGAAAGATGATAAAAAGATTTATGAGGGAAATGTTCTTGAAAAATCTTGTTCCCGTAAAATCGTACTGAAAAAGCTTTGCGATCTCCGGACTGAAATCATAAAACCAGAATATGATGTTATCGTGCAGATAGATATATGGCTGGATTACGGCGTAGAGAAAAAAAGGGGGTAGAATCAAATGCTCCAGGACCAGAATGGTTCGCCATATTTTGCGAGTGAAACCATCTTTTCTCGTTTCCTCCTTTTCCTGAGGCAGGTCTAAGCAATCTAAATAATCAGAGGAAGAATCAGTGGATTCATCATGTTTTTTAGCGAGATATAAAAACAAATTGTTCATGATTTGCTCTTTTTGACAAAAAATCACATAGGGTAATCCGTACGAATAGTAGAAGCATTGTCATGATGATTGAAGTATCGCATGAAAACCATGCGATACACAAAACTGTTTCTATGAATTGACCCGCTCGGAAAATGGTGAAGGCCGATTTTGAGCTTGCTAGGAGTAAGCCAATTGCTTATTTCGCCTTGATGTCAAACGCCGCGAGCGCATCGCCGTGACGGACATACAGGACGCCGTCGCAGATCGTGGGATGCGCCCAGTGCTCCTTGTTGCCGAAGCTGACCGGGAAACTGCTGACGACCTCGAACTTGTCGCCTGGCTTGAGCAGTCCCAGCGTGCCGCGCTTCTCCTCGTAGATGTACAGCATTCCGTCGGCATAGACCACAGTGCCCTTGCCGAGGTTGTTCCAGGGCGTTTCATAGACGGTCTTGCCGGTCTCCCAGTCCACGCACATCCAGTTTCCGCCGTTGTTATTTGCCATGTTCGAACCGTAAAGCTTCCCGTCAACGAGCACGGCGCAGTCGTGATGCGGGTCAAATTCTTTGTTCTTCCAGATGGCCTTGACGCCTTTACCGTCCTCGTTCAGTTCGTACAGCACGCCGCCCCGGTTGTAGCCGCCGGTCACGAAGAAACGGTTTCCCTTCACGACGGGCGTGTTGGCATTGTTGCCGTTTCGTGCGGTGATATTGGAGGTGGCTCTGTAATCGTCCTCCCACATCATCGTACCGTCTTTGATGCTGATGCCGTTCACCTTTCCGTCCGTCATCACGATAAGCTGATCCTTCACGATGACCGGGGTCACATAGCCGAGCTTGTCGTTGTTCGAGTTCGCCGTCCAGGCCACGGAACCGTCGGAAACCTTCAGTGCCACAACCAGCGCCTTGCTTCCGCTCGCGGTCACGAAGACCAGGCCGTCCTTCACGACCGGAGATTCGGCCATTCCCCAATTCATGAAATTCGAGTTGTAATCGCTGGAAACGGCTTTCGACCACAGGATCTTTCCGTCCGTGGCGTTCAGGCAGAAGAGCTCGCCCGATCCGGTCGTCACCAGCAGACGTCCCTCGCCGTCTTTTTCGCCCGGTACATACGTCGGGGTGCTGCGGACTCCGGGGTAGGCTCGTTCCCACCTCGTGCCGGTGGCGGTCTGCCAGATTAGTTTCCCGTCGAGGTCAAGGCACACGACTTTTTCCTTTTTCGCACTCATATCGGAACCCGTGATATAGAGTCGGTTCCCGACCTTGATCGGGCTGGACCAGCCTTCACCGAGTCCGGTGTAAATCCATTTCGGGGTCAGTCCTTCCTGAGGCCAGGACTTCATGAGTCCCTTCTCCGCGGAGAACATTCCCTGAGAGTTTTCGCCTCGGAAACGAAGCACATCCCCTGCGAAAAGGGATGTTCCGGCAATGACAAGTGCTGCGGCCAGTAATGTCTTGTTCATGATTGGTGTTCCTTAATTGAATGATGCGGTCGCGTTGTGTGAATAATATAAACCGTATTCTCTTTGATTACAAGCGGGGAAAAGAAAAAACATGTCATTGGGCATAAAGGAAAAAGCTCGCGGAGAAACGGAGAAACCGATTATACCCCGCTTTGCTTTAATAAATCTTCCTGTACTTCTTTGAGATTCGGATCGAAGACCTCTGTCTTGAACAGACTGATATCAACGTTCGTCCTTGGGCGATGTGGTCACAGTTCTACAGAACCATAAGTATTTCTTAGCTCCTCTCGGCTATCCGGGATTCCCTCGCGAAGCTTGTGAAGCGTCAGCTTTTCCGGAAGTTTACGCATTTGCGAGGTTGCCGGCGGGCTCGACGTCGAAGACAGTCCTGGAGCTGAACGCGGCGAAGGCTCCGGCCTGAAGCTGATGCCATACGCCTTGAGTTCATCCGTGAACTCCTTGCTGGTGAACTGGCTGCCCTGATCCGAATTGAAGATTTCCGGGATGCCATATCGCGTCATGGCAAGCAGAATGCTCCGATTTTGAGGTAAAATATCTCAAACCGATAGGGAAATGAGCTTATTAAGCGAAAATAACGGAAACTTTGTGGCGCGAATGAACCGTTTCACCCGATTATATGCTGTTATGAAAAAGTCAAGGGCGACATCTCAGCTTTTCGTGGTTTTATCGACTATATTGAATGTACTTTCTTTTTTTGTGTGTTTATTCTTTTTCAAGTGCCTTTGCGAAAAAGAAGATTATCCGTATAGAATGAACAAAAAAACAGGATGAAAACGATGAGGGACAGAGTATGGGGGGCAGGAGAGAGGTCCGAGCGGTAGATCGTTTTTTTGGAAAAAAAGATGAGAAGGGCGGTTGACTTTTATGGAAAGCGGGTGTATAGTAAAACCATTATGAAAACGATTTCCGTGAACAACAGCATTCGATTTTACGGCTTCTTCTGGCGATTTACCGCCTGACGAAGCCCGTTTGCACGTGTACACGCGAAAGTCATGACAACAGACGGGTTCGGCCCTAGATAAGGCCCGACCCGTTTTCTATTTCCCAGCAGACACAGCCGCATCCGGGCCCCGAAACCCGAATGCGGTTTTCTTTTTTCCGAAACAACTGCTCAAAATACCAAATACAAACCGAAGGACAACAAAATGAACCAGGAACAGCCCATCAAATCGCCCGAACAGCTCGCGTCCGAACTCGCGCCGAACGCGGACATCGTGGAGCACATTAAACGGAACCGCGCGGAACTGCGGCGCATCTTCGACCGGACGGACAAACGTCTGGTGGTGATCGCCGGACCATGCTCGATCCACAACGTGCCCGCCGCGTTGGAATACGCGGAGAAGCTCGCGAAGCTCTCGGAACGCGTCTCCGACGAGGTCAAGCTCGTGATGCGGTGCTATTTCGAGAAGCCGCGCACCACGCTCGGCTGGAAGGGGCTGGTGTACGACCCCGACCTGGACGGCGGCAGCGATATCGCGCGCGGCCTGGAGCTCGCCCGCAAGCTCCTGCTTGACGTCTCGGCGTACGGGCTCGGCACCGCCACCGAACTGCTCGACCCGGCGATCGCGAACTACCTTTCCGAGCTCGTCTCATGGGCCGGGATCGGCGCGCGCACCACGGAGTCCCAGACGCACCGCCAGCTCGCCAGCTCGCTCGACATGCCCGTCGGGTTCAAGAACAGCACCGACGGCAACCTGCAGATCGCCGTGGACGCCATCTGCGCCGCCCGCGCGCCGCACAGCTACATCGGCATCATGCACGACGGCCGCAGCGGCATTATTCGCAGCGAGGGCAATCCGTACTGCCATCTGGTCCTGCGCGGCGGCATTTCTGGCGAAAACTACTACGCCGCGTGCATCGACGCTGCGCTCCGCAAGCTCGAAAACGCCGGTATCCCGCGCACGCTCACGGTCGACTGCAGCCACGGCAATTCGCGGCGCGACCCCGCCCGCCAGCACATCGTCTTCGAGGACGTCCTGGCGCAGAAGCTCGCCGGAAACGACGGCATCGCGGGGCTGATGCTCGAAAGCAGCCTCCTGCCCGGCAAACAGAACCTGATGCCCGGCGTCGCGCCCGATCCGCGCGTGTCCGTCACGGACGCCTGCATCGGATTCGATGAGACCGAACGCCTGATCCTGAGCGCCGCGGAACGCCTCCGCCACGGCACGCCGCACTCCATTTCCACCTCCAAGCCGCGCGTGGCGTACCTCGGCCCCGCCGGGACCTTCACGCACGAGGCGGCGCGCAAGGTCTTCGCCGAGACCGCCGAGTACCGTCCGTGCTCCGGCATCCAGAACGTCTTCGCGGCGGTCGAGACCGGCGAGTGCGAATACGGCTGCGTGCCGGTCGAGAACACCACCGAGGGCGTCGTGATCGGCACCCTGGACGTGCTCGCGGAGACCACGCTGAAGATATACGCCGAAACGTCCATGAACATCCACCACTGCCTCATGGCGTCCGTGCCGAAGGAGAAGATCGGCGTGATCTACAGCCACGTGCAGTCGCTCGGCCAGTGCCGGAAATACCTCGAACGCAATTTCCCGGACGTGGAGACCGTCGGCGTGGGCTCCAACGCGCGCGCCGCCGAGTTCGCCGCCCTCAGCCCGAACGCCGCCGTCATCGGCGGGGAGAACATCGCCGCGCAGTACCACCTGAACGTGCTCGACCGTTCCATCCAGGACACCCCGGACAACCGCACGCGCTTCCTGATCCTCTCCCGCGCCGAAAACACGATGATGCCGCACGCGAAATGCTGCATCTGCTTCACCGCGCGCGAACGCTTCGGCGCGCTGCACGACTGCCTGGAGCCGTTCAAAAACGCGGGCGTCACGCTCACCATGATCGAGAGCCGTCCCTCCGGCTCCGGCTGCTGGCATTACCGGTTCTTCGTCGACATCGAGGGCGCGTCCAACGCCCCGCGCGTGTCCGCCGCGCTCGCCGGCCTGAAGCCCCTCACAGAAGAGCTCAAACTCCTCGGCAGCTATCCCGTGCTATAATACTCACAACGAAAAAAAGCCGGAAATCCGATTGAAAAAACGGTCGAATTTCCGGCTGAGTTTTTGTTCGCAGGGCGGTTCAGAAGACGACGCGGAAGAAGAGGCCGCCGTTGCTGGCTTCCTCCATTTCGAGAAGCATGTCGGCGGTCAGGTCCGCTCCGGGGAATCCGTAGCAGATATGCGGGGTCTCCGGCGAGACCAGCATGCTGTTCACGATCCCGCAGTTGTCGACCAGCCAGCGTTTCATATCGTCCGGGATGGCGTCGTTCGAGAAGCACAGGACCGCTTTCCCCGCGAGGGTTTCGCCGGGAGTGAGCGGGCGCAGACGGTAGAGCCAGAACCGGACGTCTTCCCCGGGCACGGCGTATCCTTCCTCCGCCGGAGCCGCGCCCGGCGCCACCAGTTCCTCGACGGGCGGATCGCCGACATGGACGGCCGAAATGAAATTGTCATGCAGGAGCAGGAGCATCCGCGGTTCGGCCAGCCTGTCGAACGTGTCCTTCTCCACGGCGTTCTTCAGCAGGGTCCGCAGCACGTACAGGTCCGTGGCCCTGTAGGAAACGAACACATGGGGATCCAGTTCCGCGATTTCCGAGAAAACCAGGACCATATCCGGATCGGCGGCCCGTTTCCGCATCTTGTCCGAGAAACAGACGCAGACGATCGCAAGGGCCAGCAGAATCCACACGCTGAACCGCCGCAGTTTTCCGTTGCACGCCAGCAATTCGTCCGCCGCGACGCCGACGCCGAAGACCGCCGGGGCAAACATCGCCAGATAGATCCTCGGCGGGCCGCCCTTCGTGAGCAACGCCGAGGCAAACATCAGGAGCGCCGCGCCGCCGGTCAGCACGCAAATCCGCCATTGGGGGCTGCCGCGGAGCAGGATGCAGCCGAGCGCGAGAAACGGCAGAACCCAGAGCAGGCCGGTGTCCCGCGCGGATTCGAAACAGTAGGTCAGGTACTGCGCCGGGGTATGGAACGATTCGCCGAACATGGCGCGTCCTTCCTCGAAGCGCGAATAGTTCCCGCCGTACCATGCGAGGACGAACGCGCTCCAGAGGAGCCCGGCGAGGATCATCGGGCGGTATTCGTCCCATATCTTTTTGACGCCGCCGCGGAACGGCGCGTACAGCAGTCCCCACAGTCCGGTCAGGATCACGACGTACAGCGCGCCGGACGAGACGGACAGGCACGCCCCGAGCGCGCACAGCAGCCACATGACGGCGTTGAACGCGCGGTTCTCCGGCGGCCGGAGCTGATAACAGAGCAGGGAGAAGAAAAGTCCGAACACGAAAAACGCCTGCGGCGAGTACCCGCGTGCCGTTTCGGCGTAATGCAGGATCATGCCGTTCAGGAGCACCACGGCCAGAACGCCCCCGCGGGCGGCATTGTGTTTCAACAGCAGGAGCGATGCCCGGAGCAGAAGGCAGAACAGGCCGCAAAAACCGAGCAGGGCGGTCAGGCGCACCGCCAGGTTCTGATGCGGGATCAGGTTCAGGAAGAATCTGATCCCGAGCGTGTTCAGGACATGGTTGTTCGGCGTGGCGACGTCGGTGAAGACCTCCCGGATAGGAATGGACGTGTAGTGCTGGACCGTCCAGATCTCGTCGTACTCGGGCGTGTTGCTCCAGATGTTCAGGATACGGACCGCCGCCAGAAGCGCGAAGAGCACGAGGCAAATCGGGACAAACAGGTCCCGGCGGCGTGCGGTCTGCCGGGGGCGTCCCGATTTTTCCCTCACCTGTGCCTCGGCAACGGGCGGGGAAACGGGGTCCGGCGAAGGGTCTGTCAGCGTCTGGTCGTGATTCATATTGCTGTTCTGCTGGGGTCCTGTTCGGGGCGGGCGGAGTCGTTCCTAAAATGCCGCAACCGTTTTCCGCGGATAAATATAACATCTTTTTGATTCGTTTCAAGGAGATCATGCCGTTTTGAGACGGATTCCGTGTG
Organism: uncultured bacterium; assembly: GCA_902762495.1. GTDB lineage: Bacteria > Verrucomicrobiota > Lentisphaeria > Victivallales > UBA1829 > UBA1732. Next base: position 24,803 of record CACWOL010000024.1, read on the forward strand.
AACGGCGGACGATTTTCCGGATGAAACGCGAGAAAAAGGCCGTTTCTGTCTGTTCGAGCTTGAAAAAAAGCCAAAAAAGGGTATATTTACAGATAAGGAAAAGCGGAACAAATGGCTGTTTTGGTGTGGAGAGCCGGAATGAGGTCCGCATTCTACTCTTACGTACGAAACAGGAATTACCATGCAAAAAGAAACGATCTCCGGCGCATTCACCGGTCTGGAATGGACTCCGGCTTGCTCGTGGTGCTGGATCCGAACGGACGCCGCCGAAATCCGCGATATCCTGCGGAGCGGGCCGTCCGGCGCGGATTCCGGTCCGGATGTGCTCTGGCAGACGAAAAATAAAATCGTGCTGCGGCTGAAGACGGCGTCCAGGCTGGATCTGGCGTGCAAATGGTACGTCAAGCTCCGCTGGCTGCCGTATGGATTCTCCTGGACGCAGGCGACGAAGGAAGCATACAATTTCAAACGGCTGGCGCACATCGGGCTGCCGCTGGTGAAACTTGTCGCAGCGGGCGAGGGGCGCGGTTTTTTCCACATTCATAGCGCCTTCCTTGTCACGGAGTACGCCGACGGATTCCAGGACGGCCGGTATTTCTTCGAATCGTTTTCGTACGAGCCGCGGATGCGCGACGAATTTACCCGCCGCAACCTCATCCTTCTGGCACGAATGCATGACGCCGGTTTCCTTCATGGCGGATTCACGCCGATGAACGAGCTCTGGCGCAAATTGCCGGAGCCGGACGAAGAGGGGAATCAGCTGGATATTCTGTGGATCGACCTCGCCACGTGCCGCCGGATGTGGTTCTGGAGCAGAAAACAACAGTGCATCGCGCAGGACCTCGGCGATTTCCTGCGGTTTTACTCGTTCACGGCGGAGGAACGCCGCGCGTATCTGCGGCTCTATCTGGAGGCGACGAAGGTCAAACGGTTCGATCTTGACTCGCTATGCCGGGCCGTGGAGGAGTATTTCGCCGCAAGAGCCCGCCGGAAAGAGGAAAAGGCCGCCAGAAAGGCGAAAGAAAACAAGGCGAACGCCTGACGCTGACGTTTGTTGCAGGGGAGGGGGATGTTTACCCTTTTTGCCTGTCGTTTTTTTTAGGGGATGAAATCGCCCGAGAGGTCGGCGTGTTCCAGTTCGAGCAACGCGGCTTTCCGGTCGAGTCCGCCGCCGTACCCGACGAGCGCGCTCCCTGCTCCGATCACCCGGTGGCACGGGATGATGAGGGAAACGGGATTGTGTCCGACCGCGCCGCCGACCGCCTGCGCCGACATCCGCGGGACACCCCGTTGACGGGCGACGATCTCCGCGATCCTGCCATAGGTCATGGTGCGTCCGTACGGGATGGTCAGCATGATGCGGCAGACAGCCTGTCGGAATTCCGTCGTGCGGAGCGTGACAGGCGGCGCGAATCCGGGATCGCGTCCGCTGAAATAGAGGTCCAGCCAATGGTCGGCCTGTTCGAAAACGGGGAGAGATTTTTCCTCATGGTCTTGAACGACCGAATCTGCGAAAAACCTCTGCTTGTCGAACCAGAGCCCGACGAGCGCGGCCCCGTCCGAAGTGAGCGTGATCCCGCCGAGCGGCGATTGGTAGTGATAAACGTAATCCATAGGCGTTTCCATGAAAAGTGGGGGAAGGGGAGCTAGAATTCTCCTTGGAAGAGCTCGGATTCGATCCCGGCGACGTCGTCGAACCGGATCGCTGTGCCGTCTGCGAGGGTCAGGGTCTTCCGCACGGGCGATATCCGGACGAGCGCGCCGGTTTTTGATTCGTATGCGCCGCCGGATTTGAGCGTGTCCGGGACGAAATATTCGACCGTGACGGCCGGCCTTTCCCGGAGATGCGCGATCAGGATGCCGATGCGACGGTCAAGCTCGGCCTTTTCCGCCTCGTCCAGCTCGCGTTTCCGCGTCGTCAGCCGGGCGGTCTCGTCGATGATGTCCTCGTAGCCGACGAGCGCGGCGAACGGCGAGAACTGCGCGGCGCGGTCGTGCAGGGACATGTGAGGACGTTCCTTTGAAACATGGTGCGGCAGGTGGAGGATGTCTTCGTAGGGATGGGGCTGCTTTTCCATGATCGTGTTCACTCCCTGTGCCCGCCGACCTGCCGGTTGCGTTCTTTCGCTGTCGCGCCTTCCAGCAGGTTCATGCCCTTCAGGATGGCGTTCTTGCCGAGCTTGTTCTTGATGTCCAGAATGGTGCGCTGAAGGCGTTTCTCCCGGTTACGTCCGGCCTCCTCCTCGGCCTGCCGTTTTGCCGCCGCCTCGCGGTCCGTGAAGAGGTCGGGCTGTTCCGGTTCGGACGGCTGTCTGTTCGCCTCGTGTTCGCTCAGGATATGGTTCGCGGCGACGGTGATGCGGCGCACCAGCAGGTTCGGGGCGACCGTGCGGTCGAAGATCGCGGCCGCCGCCTCGATCATGAGCTGCGACGAGGACGTGTGTCTGCCGAAATTGACGGATCCGTGCGCCTTCTTCGGGACTTCACGTCCATAGTGGTTGATGTGGATTTCCCCCTTGTACTTGTGGCGGAGCTCCGGCGTGGCGAGGTTCGCGACGTCGTACCCCACGGTCAGGATCAGCTGGTCGGTCACGAGGTGTTTTTCGACGAGGCTGAGCGCGAGCATGTCGGTCATCTCCTTCGTCACGATCTTCGCCTTTTCGAAGTCGTACGGTTCCTTCAGCACCTGGCCGGAACTGAGGCTGTTGTTTTCCGGCCGGTATGCTTTGATCTCGGCGATGGTGACGGGTTCCCAGCCCCATGCGTGGTCGATCAGCAGCTCGGCATTGATCCCGAAGAGCCGGTAGAGCACGTCCTCATTTTTCACCGACATCCGCGCCACGTCGCCCATCGTGCGCATCCCGCGCGATTCCAGCCGCCGGGCGTAGCCGCGTCCGATGCGCCAGAAATCGGTGAGCGGCCGGTGCGTCCAGAGCTTTTCGCGGTAGGCCTGCTCGTCCAGCTCGGCGATGCGTACGCCGTCCCGGTCCGCCGGGATATGTTTGGCGACGATGTCCATGGCGATCTTGCTGAGGTAGAGGTTGGTTCCGATCCCGGCTGTGGCAGTGATGCCGGTCTCCTTCAGCACCTCGCGGACGAGCTTCATGGCGAACTCGCGCGCCGTGAGCTTGTACATCTTCAGATACGCGGTCGCGTCGATGAACACCTCGTCGATGGAATACACGTGGATGTCCTCCGGCGCGACATGCCGCAAATAGATGCTGTAGATGTGCGAGCTGACCTCCATGTAGCGGCCCATGCGCGGGACGGCGACGATGTAGTCAAGCTCAAGAGACGGATTCTTCGCGAGGTCGGGCGAGCTACTGGACTTGCCTTTGAACCGATGCCCCGGCGCACGGTCAAGACGCTCCCCGTTGACTTCGCGGACGCGCTGGACGACCTCGAACAGCCGCGCGCGGCCGGGGATCCCGTACGCCTTCAGCGACGGCGAAACGGCGAGGCAGATCGTCTTTTCCGTGCGGCTTTCGTCCGCCACCACGAGGTTCGTCGTGAGCGGATTGAGCTTCCGGTCGACGCACTCCACCGAGGCGTAGAACGATTTCAGGTCGATCGCGATGCAGGTGCGGGTGTTCATGGAAAGTCGGGTTCGGAAAAAGGCGGATTCGTTCGCGCCGGATTCGCATGCCGTCCGGCGGTCCGAGGCAGATTGTTCCGCGGCATGACGCGGGAGAAATTCCCGGACGATACTATAGCAGGATTCGGCCCGTTTTCAAGCCGGAAAAAAAGAATCTTTACGTTTGTGTACGTTTGACTTTTTGCACAGAACATGATATTATATCGTAGCAGATACCAATACATCCAAGGAGGCCACTGTGAAAGATCTGATTGCATACTGCGGACTGGATTGCGAACAATGCGAAGCGCGGACCGCGACGCTTCACGACGACAACGCGCTGCGCGAAAAAGTCGCGAAGCTCTGGAGTGAGCTGAACGGCGTGGAGATCACGCCCGCCATGATCAACTGCGCCGGCTGCCGGGTCGACGGCGTGAAGACGCCTTACTGCGAATCCCTGTGCCCCATCCGGCAGTGCGCCCAGGGGCGGAACGTCGCGACATGCGGCGACTGTGCCGAACTGGAGACATGCGGAAAAGTCGGCATGATCATCGGGAACAACCCGAACGCCCTCCTCAACCTGAAGTCCTGAAGAAACACAACAGACCGGATCTCTCTCAGCGGAAACGGTCTTTGATATCCTCCAGCGTGATGACGCGTTCGTCGTTGTAGAGTTCGCGGAGAACGTCTCCCTTGTTCGCTTCCGCCCAGGTCGTGTGCCAGACCATGAACCAGGACCAGATGCAATCCTTTTCAACGAACTTGCGAATCGAGGGAAGTTTCCCGCATTCGTGAAACGCGAACGGCTTGTTTTTTGCGCCGACCCGGAGTAGTTTGTCCCAGCCGGCCCGGTGCTCGGTTCCGTCGTAGGTGTCGGAGCCGATCACGTCGCAGAATTCATCGCCGACATACCAGCCGTCCCGGATTTCGCCGGAGTATCCCAGAACCCAGATCAGGTTGTTCAGGCGGAAATGCTCCGTGTAGCGTTTGTACATCATGCGCCACAGCCGGACGAAATCCTCCGGCGAGCCTTTGCCCCACCAGAACCATCTGCCGTCGAATTCATGAAACGGCCTCCACAGAACCACCACGCCTGCGTCCTGCAATTCCGCAAGCGCCCGCGCGGCTCGGTCCCAGTTCGCGATCATCTTCCGGTGTTCCTCGGTCTGCTCATCCAGGAGAAGCCGGAAATCGGGCGCGTCATTCTTGGATTCGTTGTATCCGCCGCCGTAGATCCCGGCATGCCAGCAGATCGTGACGAGGCCGCCGCGATTCCACCAGTCCTTCGCCCGCGCCGTAACGCCGTTGAAATCGTCGTTCATGAAATCCAGTCCCCGCAACGCAGGCGTTTTTCCCGTCTCTTTCCGGATAAACTCCATCTCGTACTCGGGAGTGCCCATCCAGGTTGATTCCTGCTGGCCGGAAATGATCTTTTTCCCGTAGTTTTCGCACAGGAACCTGTAAACGGCTTTTGTCTTCTGTGCTGCGGACGGGTTGGAAAGCCGGTACTCTGCGAACGGTTCTGATTCTGTTTGAGGGACAACTTCATGTCTGCATGCGGCGGATATGCTTGCGGTCAGTATCGACAACGCAAAAACGAGGAGGAACCGGGTTTTCATGGAATCATTTCCTTTCTGTTTCGAGGGAAAAAGGCGGAATCGATATGCTCGATTCCGCCCGAATCCCTGTTGTTTATTTTGACTGAGCGGCGTCTTCCGGCCAGTCTTCGGTCCGCATGACGATCGGCGTGGAGAGGGCGTTCGGCTCGGCGTGGGCGCAGTTCTGGTAGTAGATCACGCGCTTTTTTGCGGGGGCGTTATTGAAGAGGACCGCGACGCCGGACGGCTGGGCGACGTAATCGCCGAGTCCGGCGCGCACGATGTCGACCAGGCACGTTTCGGGGGCGCGCCTGATGTGGTTCACCGGGTCGTAGTAGTCGAGGCCGGGCTGGTAGTCCGGGCAGGTGCCGCGCTGGCGGCCCGCCTTGGCGCAGCCGACGTCGGAGCACCACGGCATGCCGATTTCGGCGCGGGTGATCTCCGGGACGAGGCCGGCGGCCCAGGCGGCCTGAAGTCCGCCCTGGCTGTAGCCGATCACGCCGAGGTCCCTGCCGTTCCACGCCGCCACCGTCTTGACGAAGTCGAACGCGCGGATCACGCGTGCGGCCATGTAGCGGAAATAGGAGGTGTCGGGCGTCTTGTTTTCGGCGTTGTTGTAGGCGTAGTGCCCGAGCTGGGCGCGGATGCCGTCGTAGTAGGATTTCGGCTGGCTCAGCTCGATTCCGTGCGCGTTGACGTCGAAATAGACCATGCCGGGCACGCCGTCCGGGACCGCCTGGTCGCGCACCCCGTACGCCTGGAAATGCACCTTCGCGGGCAGGGATTTCTCCGCCGCGCCGGTCGGGATGATGAGGTAGCCCGTCACGGGACGCGGCCCGGTGCACGGCATCTTGACCTCGTAGGCGTCGAAGCCGTCCTGTTTCGCCTTGATCTTCTTGAGTTCGGGCGTGGCGGCCACGGCGGCGAGCTCCTGCTTCTGTTTCGCCCAGAATTCGTCGAAATCCTCGGGTTCGGGGACTGCCTGCTTGAGTTTTTCGATCTCCGCGCCCGCGCCGCCGTCGAACTTGCTCTTCAGGTCGTGTCCCGCCTCGTCCTCCAGCGACGCCTCGATGCGGACGAATCCGGGCTTATCAATTGTCGTGGCGAGCGTGATGGCCTGGCCCGCCGAAATCTCGTTGCGGCCCTGTTCCACCTTGCCGTCGTCGCCGGAGCGTTTCCACTTCAGGAAGAGCTTGCCCTCGACGGGATTCTGGGCGAGCTTGTTCACGGAGAAAGTGAACTTCATTTCCTCGCCGACCTTGTAGCAGACCGCGGGCGTGGCGTCCTCCGATTCGTCCTCGATCAGCACCAGCTGGAAATCGCCCGCTTTCACCGGAGCGGCCTGAAGCGCGGGCTTTTCTTCGGTCTTTACCTCGACCGTGGGCACGACTTTCGTTTCGGGTTCGGCAGGCGTGACCACGATTTCCTGTTGCTGCACGACATCCGGCTCCGTGACGATGACGGTCGTGCGCGGGACCACGATCACGCGGCCGCGTCTGTATCCGTATCCGTAGTAGCCGTAGCCGGGCAGCAGCGGATCGAAGAATTCGGGACTGACGACCACCGGGCCGCCTGTCGGGGGAGGGGGCGGCGGAGGCGGATTAATCGGACGTCCAGCGGGACGTCCGTCGGAAATGACGACAGCGCCGCCGAGACGACGTTCGACAGGGGCAGGACCACTGGGACGACCGGGCTGACTCGGCATAGCGCCGCCGGGGCGTCCGCCGGGCTGCCTGGAAACGGTTCCGCCGGCGGGGCGGCCTCCGCCGCCAGAGGGACGTCCGCCGCGTCCCTGTGCGTAAAGTGCCGTTGCTGGGATCATCAATGCCGCGAGAAAGAATGCTGTGCAGTTTTTCATAGCCGGGGTTCCTTTCTGTCGTTCTGACCGTCTTGTTTCAATTCCTTGAGGCGTCCGGGATCATGGGGTCAGTGCGTCCGGATCGCATCGATCTATTTCAATAACGTTTCACTAATGCGAAATATTGTATATTCCGAAAAAATCTTTTCTTTTTTTTGTTCTTACTTCGTTCCGAGGCGGAAAACCGCGGAAAAAAGCCTGTCCCGAACGGTTGCGGCCGGAACAGGCTTTCGTTGTCAGGTTTGCCCTGTCTCAGGCAAACCGCCGTCCGCTCAGAAGCGGATGACGGTCATGGAGTGGGCGGGGAGGTTCACGGTGAACTTTTCGCCGAGTTTGATGTAGTTATCGGTGAGCGTGTATTCCTTGCCGGTGAAGGACGGTCCGGTGAGGACGGTGCGCTTCGCGGAGGCGGGGATGCCTTTGCCGTTGTCGAGCGTGACGGTGATGGAGACGGCCTGGTCGAGGGTGTTGACGTACTTCAGGACGGTGTCTCCGTCCTTGGTCTGGACGGCGGAGGCGGCGACTTTGAGGGTCTGGCGACGGTCGAGGGCGCTGCCGAAATCAAGCTTGTTCTTCAGGTAGTTGGTGCCCGCGTTCGCGCCGAAGAGCTTCTGGACTTCATAGGTCGTGGTCTTGTCGATCTTCGTGTTCGAGAAATAGATCATGTTCGGGGTCCACTGCATGTTGCCGTGCTTGCCGAGGAGCGGCGCGTAGGAGGACATCACGACGACGTCGCCGTTGCGTTCGACGCCGGTCAGGAAGATGGCCTCGTCGAGGGCGGTCTCGATGGTGTTCGGGCGGGGATTGCCCTGCGCGTGGGCGGCGTATTCGCCGGCGTAGACTTTCGGACCGGTGCGGTCGTAGTTGTCATAGCGGTGCTGTGCGCTCTCCACGAACCAGTTCGGGTTCATGTAGAAGTGTTCGTCGACGATCGGGAGTTTCTCCTGACGGGCGAATTTCCAGCCGCGGTCGTAGTCGCGTCCGGAAGCTCCGGGTCCGACGGTGCCGACCACGACGATCTCGGGATATTTCTTGACGAGTGCGTCGTTGACCATTTTGAAGCGTTCTTCGAAGGCGTCGGTGATCTGTTCCTCGTTGCCGAGGCCGATGTACTTCAGACCGAACGGCTTCGGATGGCCCATCTTGGCGCGGAGCGCGCCCCACTTGGTGTCGGTGGAGCCATTGGCGAATTCAACGAGGTCGAGGGCGTCCTGGACAATACGGCCCATCTGGTCCATCGGGACGGCGTGCTGGCCGCCGGCGAACTGGCAGTCGACGCCGACCGTGATGATCGGGAGCGCGTACGCGCCGATGTCTTCGCAGAAGAGGAAGTATTCGTAGTAGCCGAGGCCGCGGGTCTGGTGGTAGCCCCAGCGGTTCTTGATCGGTTTGCGTTCCTCAAGCTCGCCCACGGAATCCTTCCAGTAGTAGCAGTCGTCCTGCCAGCTGTTGCCGTGCGCCACGCAGCCGCCGGGGAAGCGGACGAACTGCGGCTTCAGGTCGGCGAGCGTTTGGGCAAGGTCCTTGCGGAGGCCGTTCTTGCGGCCCTTGAAGGTGTCCTTCGGGAAGAGGGAGACCATGTCGACGGCGACAGCCGAGCCGGCGGTGAGGGGCTTCAGGTAGAACTTGCCGCAGGCGTCTGCGGTGGAGTTGCCGGCGGAGGCGGTGAGGGAGAGGGAGACCTTGTCCCATTTCCTGGAATCGACGGTGATCGTCTTGGATGCGAGGACCGCGCCGGTGTCGGAGAGGAGGCCGACTTCGATCTTGACGGGTTTGTCACCCTGCTGGCGGGCGAACATGGAGAAGTCGTAGTCCGCGCCCTTTTCGTAGCGGAATCCGCCGAAACCTTCGTTGAGGAGACGGGGACCGACTCCGTCGACGGAGATCACGCCGTAGTGCGGATTGTTCGCGTGGATCGGATTGTCGACGGCGATGTCGAACTTCATATTGCCGCCGTCGACGGCCCAGAATTTCTTCGAGTTCCAGCCGCGCGCGTCGGCCGGGGTGCATTCGAAGTCGCGGTTCGCCACGAGCTCGGCGTACAGGCCGCCGTCCGCGCCATAGTTGATATCCTCGAAGAAGATACCGAACATGGTGTCGGAGATTTTGAGCTTGTCGTTCATGTTCACGGTCATAGTGCCCTTGACGGAGGCTTCGGGATCGGCTTCCGGGACAGGGGCGGACTGGCAGGCGGTCGCGCCGATGGTCATGGCGATCAGGGCGAGGAGCATGCTTCCGGTCGTTTTACGGTTCATTTTGTGGTTCCTTGGGGGTTGGAGTTGAACTTAACTCGGGTTGATTGTTCCTTCAAAAGCTAAATATACACAGAAAACGGAAAGAATCAAGCGGAAAAACGTAAAAACCTTAAATAAAATATGCGTTTATTTCTTTCTCGGGACGGTGATCGTACGGCCGCCGATATGTACCGTGTAGGCGTCGTCGGAGGTCGTCACGGACGGCGTTGCGCCACGTTCTCCGCTCCCGCAGAAGAACGCGGAAACGAGCGTGGTCGTGCCCTTCGGGACATTGCCCTGAAGTCCGGGGATGGTCGCGCGCGGCAGGATCAGGTTTGTATTCGGCTCCGTGCTCTGGTTGACCGCGGTGCGGCCGCCGGAGAGGTCGACGGCTCCGCAGGACATGCCGCCGGACTGCGAGACGAAGACGGACCTGCGGTCGGTCCTTGCGGAGACCCCGTCGGCGGGGAACGCGAATCCGCCATCGAAGGTCTGAAGCGCGCGGTCTGTGGTGATTTCGTGGATGCGGACATGCCAGGGCAGGGCGGGGATGATCCAGGTGCGGACCGAAACGCCCATGAGCGGAGACCAGTCGGTGCGGATCCAGTCGTCGGTGACCTCGTAGTCCTTCGTGTCGCGTTTGACGGCGTAACGGTCGCTGCCGACGTCGGTGACGGCGAGCATGGAGTCCGGGACGATCTGGGAGAGCCCGTAGGGACCCTTCGGGACGCCGAATCCGTACAAATTGGAGTAGGCGAACTTCTCGTATTTCGCCTGTCCGTGCGTGTGCTGCATGCGCGGCTTCTGTCCGGCGGCGAAGAACACGCAGTGCGCGCCGTCGCGCTGGGCGATGAAGTGCGGACCGTCCATGCGGCGCGAGGCGGGGAGTTTTGGCATCGGGAGTTCCTCGGCGGCCCAGAACGGATGGTCCTCGGGGAGCGCGAGCACGAGGAACGACTTCATGCCCCAGTAGACCGAGCCGAATCCGTTGTAGCTTTCCGCCATGCTCATGTTCGGGTACGCGTAACCGACCGTCAGGACGCCGCTCGTGTCGAAGATCGGACGGCTGAGCCATTTCCGCATGTTCCGCAGGAAGAGCCCCTTCAGGACGCCGGGTTCGATCCCGCCGACGTCCGCGTAGGCGTATGCCGCCCAGAACGCCGCCTCGGCGAACCGGTAGGCCAGGCTACGACCGTACGGGATCGCGGAGCCGTCGTCTCCGAAATAATACATGTAGTCCTGCGCGAAGACGCGGGCGCGCTCCCTGTAGAGCTCGGCACGGACAGGGTCCTCGTCCTTCATCAGGGCGGCGTACAGCAGACAGTAGAAGTGCATG